>DWXI01000217.1 GCA_019119265.1 Candidatus Mediterraneibacter intestinigallinarum
TGACGCTGCTGTATTTCCTGTATGACAAGGCAGTAGAATATATTATGACCAAGTTCAGGATCCTGCAGAACATCATAGATTTCCTGCCGGTGGGAACTGTGTATCAGGTTCTGCTTCCGATCGGACTTGCTATGGGTATTGGAATTGGATTCCTGGGAAGTTTCTTTACCGTACGCAAGCATTTAAAGGTGTGATGAGGCAGATGATCTGATACATTGATCAATGATGGATATAATACCGCATTTTATGCGGATAAAGAACGAGGGAGGACAAAGTGGAAAAGAGCATGCCGCTTTGTCCTTTCTTCGCGAAATATAATAGTGGAGGCAGGACAGACAAATATGGATTGGGATAAAGATAAATACACTGAAAACAGGTTCCCCGGTGCCGGAAGGTTCAGTGCCGGCGTCCTTACAGGAGTGCTTGCAGCAGTACTCATCATGTGCAGTGTATGGGGAGTCCGGCAGGTGATCTCCAATATCAGAGGAGGAGATTATACATCGGAAAATGTATCCGAATCAGACGTTGATGACAAGCTGGACCTGATCAGCAGCCTGATCGAAGATTATTATCTGTATGAAGACGATATTGACAAAGAGGATTTGATAGACGGTATTTATTCCGGCTATGCAGGGGCGCTGGGAGATCCGTATACAGAGTATTATGACGAAGAAGAAACTGAAGCACTTTACGAGTCCACAAGCGGGGAGTTCTCCGGAATCGGGGCAACAATGTCTCAAAGCCTGGACAGCGGTGAGATTACTATAAGTAATGTATACGAAGATTCTCCTGCTGATAAAGCCGGTATGAAGTCGGGCGATATAATTTATAAGGTGGATGGCCGTTCTGTATCAGGTCAGGATCTTGAGACGGTAGTATCCTGGATTAAGGGAGAACGGGGAACGGATGTTGTGATTCATGTGCTAAGAAACGGGGAAGAGCTGGAACTGACAGCGACACGTGACATCATTGAGGTCCAGACAGTCAGTCATGAGATGAAAGACGGACAGATCGGATATATATTGATCAGTGAGTTTGACAGCGTGACATATGATCAGTTTGTGGCAGCGCTGGACGATCTTGAGTCGCAGGGGATGCAGGGGCTTGTTATCGACCTGAGAGGGAATCCGGGCGGAAACCTTACGACAGTTACGGATATGTTGAAACTCCTTCTTCCGGAGGGAACAATTGTATCGACGAAAGACAAGTACGGCAATACAGAAGAGATCACCTGTGATGGAAAGCATGAATTTACAAAGCCGCTGGCTGTTCTTGTAAATCAGTATAGTGCAAGTGCTGCGGAAATATTCAGCGGAGCAATACAGGATTACGGCACAGGAACTATCGTCGGCATGACTACGTATGGAAAAGGCGTGGTACAGCAGCTCATGGATCTGGGGGACGGAACGTGTTTGAAGGTTACAATAGCCGAATATTATACTCCATCCGGAAGGAGTATTAACGGTACCGGTGTGACGCCGGACGTGGAAGTAGAATACGAGTATGATGAAAATAATCCGGAAGCGGATAACCAGCTTGACAAAGCATTGGAGGTTGTACGCGAGGAACTTGAGCAGGAGTAATGTTTCTGATTGATTTTGATGAAAGAAATGTCTCCGTTCCAATGCGGAATCAGAGGGAAATAGTGGATTGTACTGCGATAAATGCAAGATTGGAATATTAAACCTGCAAAAAGAGGCTTGCAATTTGAAAAACAGTGTGATAATATTGGAAACATATTTTAACAGGATAAAGTGTTAAAATGGAGAAAGGCAATGAACAAGACTCTGGTTTCCAGAAACTGACAGGAAGTTGGCGTCACCGACTGAGAGCGCCGGACAGCGGAGGAGATCATGGGAACACTTGGGAGCTGACCGTCTGAACAGATGCAGCAGCACAGAGTAGGGCGGTACGTGAAGCATACGTTACATGCAAAGAGGGGAACCCTGATTACTTAGCGAGGTCCTTTCGAGCTTAGTAAGCAGGAGTTGTTCTTGGGAACTTGGCGAGGTATTTTCGAGCCTAGAGAGCAAGAACTTCAAATGCTTAGCGAACGGAACTTCCTTGGATATAGCACTTGATGAGAGCAAGTTAAAGGTGCAGATCGAGTTTAGTGTGAGGGTTCAATGCGGGTGGTACCGCGGATTTTATTTTGATAATTTCCGTCCCGGGATACTTAAGTATCCCGGGGCTTTTTTATTTCTCCGGGATATAGCATCTGAAATACCACAAGGGTATACCAGATGCCGTGAGAAACACGGCATATCAGGGAAAGGAGAAAGAAAAATGGAACTGGTAAAAGGAGTAAAGAAATCAGAAACTTTGGAACTTGCAGATCTGCTTAAGGAAGAGGTAAAAGGGCAGGCGGTAAAGGTAAACGGAGCTGTCCACACGATCCGTGATATGGGTACGGTGGCTTTTGTGATCCTCAGAAAACGCGGCGGCCTTGTACAGTGTGTGTATGAGAAAGGCGTGTCAGGATTTGATCTTAAGGATGTGAAAGAGGCTGCCACAGTAGAAGCTACAGGTGTTGTGGCGGAATCTGAGAAAGCTCCCCACGGCATTGAAATCCGTCTGAGAGGGATGCGCATCTTAAGCGAACCGGCAGCGCCCATGCCTCTGCCGATCGCAAAGTGGAAACTGAATACTTCACTTGAGGCAAAGCTGAACTACCGTCCGATTTCCCTGAGAAACTTAAGGGAGAGAGCAAGATTCCGGATTCAGGAAGGACTCGTAAGAGGATTCCGTGATTTCCTTTACGGCGAAGGATTTACAGAGATCCATACGCCGAAGATCGGAGCTAAGAGTGCGGAGGGCGGCGCAAATCTGTTCCGTCTGGATTATTTCCACCGTCCGGCGATCCTGCAGCAAAGCCCGCAGTTCTACAAACAGATGATGGTCGGGGTATTTGACAGAGTATTCGAGACAGCCCCGGTATTCCGTGCGGAGAAACATAATACAAAGCGCCATCTGAACGAATATACGAGCCTTGATTTTGAGATGGGTTATATTGACGGGTTCGAGGATGTGATGGCGATGGAGACCGGATATCTCCAGTATACAATGAAGCTCCTTGAAAAAGAGTATGCGGACGAGATCAGGATACTCGGAATTGAAATCCCGAAGACAGAAGATATCCCGGCAGTGCGTTTTGATGAGATCAAGAAACTCGTATCAGAGGAGTACGGACGCAAGATCAGAAGTCCGTATGATCTGGAGCCGGAAGAGGAAGTGCTGATCAGCAGATACGCAAAAGAAAAATGGGATGCGGATTTCGTATTTGTCACACACTATCCGTCAAGAAAGCGCCCGTTCTATGCGATGGATGATCCGGCAGATCCGACTTATACGCTGAGTTTTGACCTCCTGTTCCGTGGAATGGAGATCACTACGGGAGGACAGCGTATCCACGATTACGAGAGCCTGCTTGCAAAGATGGAACAGCGCGGCATGACAGAAGAAGGAATGGAGCAGTATCTGAGCACGTTCAAATACGGTATGCCGCCGCACGGCGGACTGGGAATCGGACTGGAGCGTCTGACAATGAAACTGACAGGCGACGATAACGTCCGTGAGACGACATTGTTCCCGAGGGATATGAGCAGACTGGAGCCATAATAAGACAGCTGCTTTACAGCAGAAGAATATTGGCAAAGGATCAGAGAAAGGAGAGAAAGTCATGGCAAACAAAATATCAGACGAGACTATCGAGTATGTCGGAATACTGGCAAAGCTCGAGTTATCAGATGCAGAAAAAGAAGATGCGAAAGCTGACATGGAGAAGATGCTGTACTACATTGATACACTGAATGAACTGGACACATCAGGAATCGAGCCGATGTCCCATGTATTTCCGGTAAATAATGTATTCCGCGAGGATGTGGTGACAAACGGTGACGGCAGGGAAGAGACACTGGCGAACGCACCGCAGAGAAAAGAGGATACCTTTGAAGTGCCGAGGACAATCGGCTGAGAAGAAGCGGATCATGACAGAAAGGCGGCATAGATTATGGAAATATTAGAACTTACAGCCCTTGAGCTGGGAAAAAAGATAAAAGCCGGCGAGATTACGGTGAAAGAAGCCGTTCAGGCAGCGCTTGACCGTGCAAAAGAAGCGGAGCCGGTGGTCAACAGTTATGTGACACTGGACGAAGCAGGAGCGTTGGCCCAGGCGGAAGAGATCCAGAAAAAGATCGATACAGGCGAACTGACCGGACCTCTGGCGGGCGTGCCGGTTGCAATTAAAGATAATATGTGTATCAAAGGGCAGCTTACGACATGCAGTTCAAAGATACTTTCGAATTTTAAACCTGTGTATACTGCTGAGGCAGTGGAAAACTTAAAGAAAGCCGGTGCAGTGATCATTGGAAAGACAAACATGGATGAATTTGCCATGGGAAGCACTACCGAGACTTCGTATTACGGACCGACGAGAAATCCGCACAATACAGCGCATGTTCCGGGCGGCTCTTCCGGCGGTTCCTGCGCGGCAGTGGCGGCTGGCGAATGTTTCGGCGCTCTCGGATCGGACACAGGCGGTTCTATCCGGCAGCCCAGTTCGTTCTGCGGCGTGGTGGGCCTGAAGCCGACCTACGGAACAGTTTCCAGATACGGACTGATCGCTTACGGCTCTTCACTGGATCAGATCGGACCGATCGCGAAGGACGTGTCTGACTGTGCGGCATTTCTCGAGGCGATCGCATCCCACGATCCGAAAGACAGTACCTCTATAGACAGAGATGATTATGATTTCACGAGTGCACTTGAGAATAATGCAAAAGGCCTGAAGATCGGTATACCGAAAGATTATATGGGAGACGGCCTTGATCCGGAAGTGAGACAGGCAGTCCTTCGTGCGGCAAAAGTTCTGGAAGAAAACGGCGCTGTTGTCGAGACGTTTGATCTGGGGCTTGTAAAATATGCCATCCCGGCATATTATACGATCGCTTCAGCGGAGGCAAGCTCGAACCTGGAACGGTTCGACGGCGTAAAATATGGCTATCGTACAGAGGAATACGAGGGGCTTCACAATATGTACAAGAAGACCCGTTCAGAAGGTTTTGGTCCGGAAGTAAAACGCCGTATCATGCTCGGCTCATTCGTCCTGAGTTCCGGATATTATGACGCATACTATCTGAAAGCCCTCCGGACAAAAGCGCTGATCAAAAAGGAATTCGACAAGGCGTTTGAGTATTATGATATCATTCTGGGACCGGCAGCACCGACGACAGCTCCGGAGTTGGGCAAGAGTCTGAGCGATCCGCTGAAAATGTATCTGGGAGATATTTATACGATCTCGGTAAACCTTGCAGGACTCCCAGGAATGACAGTGCCGGTCGGGAAAGATAAAAACGGACTGCCCATCGGAATGCAGCTGATCGGAAATGCATTTGAGGAGAAAACGCTGATCCGTGCGGCATACACTTACGAATGCGTGACGGGAAAACAGTATGAGACAATGGCCGACATCAGCAAAGCTGTTGCGGACACAGCGGCGGAAAAGGAGGTGCGCTAGTCATGGCAAAGCAGTATGAGACAGTCATCGGACTTGAGGTCCATATCGAGCTGGCGACAAAGACGAAGATCTTCTGCGGATGCAGCACTGAGTTCGGAAGCGCGCCCAATACCCACACATGCCCGGTGTGTACGGGAATGCCCGGATCACTTCCGGTGCTCAATAAACAGGTGGTAGAGTATGCTATGGCACTCGGACTTGCCACAAACTGTAAGATCACACAGGTGTCCAAGTTTGACCGGAAGAATTATTTTTATCCGGATAATCCGCAGAACTACCAGATCTCCCAGCTCTATCTTCCGATCGCGAGAGACGGATATGTGGAGATTGATACACAGACAGGAAAGAAGAAAATACGAATCCATGAGATGCATATGGAAGAGGATGCAGGAAAACTGGTCCATGACGAGTGGGATGATACCTCTCTCGTAGATTATAACCGAAGCGGCGTGCCGCTTGTGGAGATCGTCTCCGAACCGGATATGCGCTCTGCTGACGAGGTTATCGCATATCTAGAAAAGCTGCGCATGATCGCACAGTATCTCGGGGTGTCAGACTGCAAGCTCCAGGAAGGTTCTATGAGAGCGGATGTGAACCTGTCTGTCCGTGAAGTTGGCTCAGAGACTTTCGGTACAAGGACTGAGATGAAGAACCTGAACTCATTTAAGGCTATTGCTCATGCTATTGAGGGTGAGCGTCAGAGACAGATCGAACTCCTTGAAGAAGGGAAGGAAGTCATTCAGGAGACAAGAAGATGGGACGATAATAAAGAGCATTCCTATGCGATGCGTTCCAAGGAGGACGCACAGGATTACCGTTATTTCCCGGAGCCGGACCTTGTGCCGATCGTGATCAGCGACGAGTGGATTGCAAAGATCAAAGCACAACAGCCTGAGCTTCGTCCTGAGAAGCTGGAGAGATATAAGAAGGAATTCGATATTCCGGAATATGATGCGGAGCTTATCACAGAGTCCAAGAAAGTGGCAGATCTCTTCGAGGCAACAGTTGAACTGTGCGGGAAACCGAAGAAAGCGGCAAACTGGATCATGGGAGATATGTTCCGTCTGATGAAAGAGAAAGGCATGGAACCGGAAGATCTGAAGTTCTCCCCGGAGCATCTGGCAAAACTCATTGATATGACGGATGAGGGAACCATCAGCGCTGCTGTCGCGAGAAAAGTTTTTGAACAGATCTTTACCGAAGATGTGGATCCGGAGAAGTATGTGGAAGAGAACGGACTTAAGACAGTGAACGATGAGGGAGCCATCAAAGAAGCGGTCAAGAAAGTCCTTGCGGATAATCCGCAGGCAGTCGCAGATTATAAGGGCGGCAAGCAGAAAGCTTTCGGAGCGCTCATGGGACAGAGTATGCGTGCACTGAAAGGAAAAGCCGATCCGGCGACTGTGACAAAAATGATAAAAGAGATGCTGGAGCAGTAAAATTTCCAGTGAATGAATAAAAGGTCTGCCATACCGGTTATCGGTGTGACAGACCTTGATTTATTCAAGAATCTCATTTACCTGCTCTAAAGAAATACCGCATTTCTCTGCAATCGCGGCCGGCTGAAGACCCTGGGCCGAGAGTTTAAATACCTGCTTGGCGAGGGTGATTCCTTCAGATTTTCCACGGGTATTTGCCTCATGTAATTCATCGGATAATAATTCTTTCAAAGCATCGCACATTTTTCGTTCAACCTCCATTTCTTTCCAGTTTGCACGTGTGATCAAATCCATGACAGCTTCGTAGTCTTTTGAGTGTTTATGCTTTTCGTATCTGGCGACGAGACTGCGAATCTCAGTACCTGCCTTTAAGTCAGTGCGGAGATTTTGTGCGATACGCCCGGAGGGCGACCGCCGTGCTTGCACGAGCGGGCATCCGACGGGCAACGGTCATCGAGCGGCAATGCCGCGAGATCAGCCAGTAGTTTTCTTTTTCAGATAACTTCGGCGTGAGCAAAAGTTGCATCGGGATTGGATCACCTTTCAGGTAATAGATTCCGTTACCCTTATCTTCTATAATGATTCCCCGCGTATTTGTAAGATGCCGGAACATTTCTCTGGGATAATGGCTGCATACAAATGTGATCGTAAGCGTTTCTGGATCGATTTCTTTTACTTTGTCTGTGTCGGACTGATACAGACAGGCATAGGCGTAAACTTTGTAAAAGTCATTGATACTCAGGTAATCGTCCGGAGATTTGTATTCAATGATATTGTGTTCTCTAAATATCCGTCCGATCGATTTTTGTATCGAAATATTTTTTATCTTTTTGATCAAAAGGATATCCATCTGCAGCGGTTTTTTACCAAGCAGATATTCCTCATGCATCTCCAGATATTTCATTTCATCCTGCAAGGTGATGCGCAGGGCAGCGCTGAAGGCAGGATGCCATTGTAGTTTCGTTTTATCCATATGTTCTCCTTAAGTATAATACGATAAGTTTCTTTTGCGCAATAATCCGGTGATTATTTTCATATTATTTCGTGTTCAATGGCATCACTCCATTCCTTTGTTTTGATAAATTACTGCAGATGAAATGCGCTCCGAAAATGGAGCAAAGAATAAAGATACTTTAACTGAAAACCCTGAACGAATTTCTGCATAAACCCTCACCATGCTTCTGAGAAGCAGGTAAAGACAGAATAGCACAGACGGCATCCGGATACAAGCAGAAATTTCTTGATATCAGATGCCGCCTTAAGTATTTTTACAACTGCTGTTTATAGTAACTGAAGAAATCAGCTATCTTTCCCATAGCCTCTTTGAGTACCTCGATCCGCGGCAGATAGACTACGCGGAAGTGATCCGGCTGTTCCCAGTTGAAGCCGCCGCCATGGATGAGGAGTATCTTTTTCTCCCTCAGAAGATCAAGGGCGAACTGCTCGTCATTTGTGATATTGAACTTTTTCACATCGATCTTCGGGAAGATGTAAAATGCTGCCTTTGGTTTCACGGCGCTGATGCCCGGGATATCGGTCAGAGCCTTGTAAATATAATCTCTCTGTTCGCGGACACGTCCGCCCGGTTCGATGTAGCCGCGCACGCTCTGATGGCCGCCCAGTGCTGTCTGGACGATAGACTGTGCGGGAACATTGGAGCAGAGCCGCATATTGGAGAGCATTTTAAGTCCTTCGATGTAATCTTTCGCAATCTTCTTGTTTCCGCTCAAGACCATCCAGCCGATGCGGAATCCTGCGATCATATGAGACTTGGACAGACCGCTGAAAGTGATACAGAAGAGATCCGGCGCAAGGGAAGCGATGGAAATATGTTCTTCTTCATCCATTACCAGCCGATCGTATATCTCATCGGAAAAGATGATAAGCTGATGTTCTCTTGCCACATCGACAATCTTCTGAAGTACCTCTTTCGGATACAGTGCTCCGGTCGGGTTGTTCGGGTTGATGATAACGATGGCTTTCGTGCGATCGGTGATTTTCTTGCGGATATCGTCAATGTCCGGATACCAATCCGACTGTTCATCACAGATATAATGTACAGCCTTTCCGCCGGCAAGTGTTGCGCAGGCAGTCCACAGCGGATAATCCGGAGAAGGGATCAGAATCTCATCCTCATCGTCCAACAGTGCCGACATACAGATGTTGATCAATTCGCTGACGCCATTTCCGGTATAGATATCTTCTATGGCAATGTTCGGAATCCCTTTCAGTTGTGCGTATTGCATGATCGCTTTTCTGGCTGAGAAAAGTCCCTGTGCATGAGAATACCCTTCGCATTCCGTCAGTTGCTGACGCATATCATATATGACTTCGTCCGGTGTACGGAAGCCGAACGGAGCCGGGTTTCCGATGTTCAGTTTCAATATCTGTGTGCCGGATTCTTCCATTCTTGCCGCTTCGTCAACGACCGGTCCCCTTACATCATATAAGACGTTATCGAGTTTTGAAGATTTTTTAAATGTTCTCATTTTTCTATCCTCCGTAACAGTATTATTTTTATGAATTGTGTGGATGCTGTGCATGGAATTACCGGCATTGTCGGTAATACGCACATCTGAGCCTGCCGGTTCATTGCCCCGCAGCCAGTCTGCATCGACCTGAAGTGTATCTGCGAGAAAATGCAGGATATCAGGTCTTGGAAGAGTCTTGCCGCTTACATACTGGCTGATGTGGCTCTTGCCAAGCTTGACGCCCTGCTCGGAAGCGGCGCGGATCAGATCCACCTGTTTTTTTCCTTCACGAGCCATGGCTGCACGGAGTCGCAGTGAGAAAGTCTCCTTTGACATGATATATCTCCTTCCGTTTAAAGTTTAAAAAGTTCAATTTCTGCTGCGGATACTATAACATAAACAAAAGAAAAGTTCAATATAAGTTCAAAAATTAAACGCTATAAAAATATAAGTTCAATGAAATGCGAAACAGAAGCATGCAGAACACGCGTTGCTATTGTATGTTAAATGGCGTATAATAAGCAGAAAGATACAGATGAGAGATTTTACAGATGTAAGTTAGTTTCCGGATGAGGAACAGGAGGATATGCTTATGATGGCAGACAAGAAAATCAAAGACTCCAGAGAGCTTGAATTTGCTATATTTTGTATTGAGAATGTTGCCGTAAAGCTTGGGGTGAATGCAGAACGTGTTTATCAGGCTTTTACTGAAAAAAGCAATATTCTGAACGGCTATATCGTGCCTGAATATGAAGTCCTGCACACACAGAGCCGGGAATATATCGTAGACGACCTCCTTAACGTGATGAAAGAAAGAGGTGTGGAAGTATGATTCTCTATCATGGTTCCTTTCTGAAAATCGCAGAGCCGGATTTAACCCATTCCCGCTCCAATGTGGACTTTGGACGTGGGTTCTATGTCACGCCGTTGTATGAGCAGGCGGTGAAATGGTGCGGCAAGTTCAAACGACGTGGGAAAGGCGGGGGCATTTCCCGATATGAGTTTGATGGAAGTCAGGAAGCAGAACTGAAAACTCTGAAATTTGATTCCTATTCCGAGGACTGGCTGGATTTTATCCTGAACTGCCGCAGCGGTAAAGACACAACAGACTATGACCTTGTAATTGGCGGGGGTGCCAACGATAAGGTATTTAATACTGTTGAACTGTATTTTGACGGACTGATCGACAAGATCGAAGCGATTAATCGCTTACGCTATGAGAAGCCAAATCTGCAACTCTGTTTTCGTACAGAGAAAGCACTGGAGCTTTTGCGCTTTGAAGGGAGTGAAAATGTATGAACGCTAACCCGATTTTACTTCAGAAAAAATACAGTCGTGTGGTTAAGTGTTTTGCCGAAAAGCAGGGTATCTCACTGGATGCGGCTCTGAACTTTTTCTACCACTCCGAGGTATATCAGATGATCCGGGAGGGGATTTCTGATATGCACTGTATGAGTGATGCATATCTGGCAGATGAACTGGAACAGGAATATAAGAATATAATACCAATGTAATTTTTCGAGAAGTCCATATTATCAGGACTTCTCAAAAAAATCAGAAAATTAGCACTCGAACCTTGACGTGGCTAACAACATTTGCTATATTTCTAATAGAACACGAAAACAAGTAGTGTCTGCTGATCTGCCCGTTGCAACAGGACAGAGTTATGAATCCGGGCGATATCGGGCAGACTTCAATGAAGGAGGGAACAGCCATGAATATTAATAAATTTACACAGAATTCAATACAGGCTGTACAGAACTGCGAGAAGATCGCCGCGGATAACGGTAATCAGGAGCTGGCGCAGGAGCATCTGCTCTACGCTCTGCTGACGCAGGACGACAGTCTGATTTTAAAATTACTTGAAAAGATGAGTATCCAAGGCCAGCTCTTCATAAACAGTGTGGAGCAGCTGATCGGTAAGCGGCCGAAAGTCCAGGGCGGTCAGGCTTACGTAGGACAGGATCTCAATAATGTCCTCATCCATGCAGAGGATGAGGCGAAACAGATGGGGGACGAGTATGTGTCCGTCGAGCATCTGTTCCTTGCCCTGTTAAAATATGCAAGTAAAGATATGAAACAGCTTTTCCGTGAGTATGGCATCAGCCGTGAGGGATTCTTACACGCGCTTTCTACCGTGCGGGGAAACCAGCGGGTGACCAGCGACAATCCGGAAGCTACCTATGATACGTTAAATAAATACGGACAGGATCTTGTGGAGCGTGCAAGAGAGCAGAAGCTTGATCCGGTCATCGGTCGTGATGAGGAGATCCGCAATGTGATCCGCATCCTTTCCCGTAAGACAAAAAATAACCCCGTGCTTATCGGCGAGCCCGGAGTAGGCAAGACTGCAGTCGTGGAAGGTCTGGCGCAGCGTATCGTCAGCGGGGATGTTCCGGAAGGACTGAAAGAGAAGACAATCTTCTCCCTTGATATGGGCGCACTTGTGGCCGGGGCAAAATACCGGGGCGAGTTCGAGGAACGTTTGAAAGCGGTCCTTGAGGAAGTGAAGAACAGCGACGGGAAGATCATCCTGTTTATTGATGAGCTGCACACGATCGTTGGTGCGGGCAAGACAGACGGCGCCATGGACGCCGGAAATATGTTAAAGCCTATGCTGGCGAGAGGAGAGCTGCACTGTATCGGCGCGACAACGCTGGATGAATACCGTGAATATATTGAGAAAGACGCGGCTCTGGAACGTCGTTTCCAGCCGGTCATGGTAGACGAGCCGACAGTGGAGGATGCAATCTCTATCCTGCGTGGTCTGAAAGAGCGGTACGAAGTATTCCATGGCGTAAAGATCACGGACAGCGCGCTTGTTGCTGCGGCTACTCTTTCGAACCGTTATATCTCCGACCGTTTCCTGCCGGATAAGGCGATCGACCTTGTGGATGAAGCCTGCGCCCTGATCAAGACAGAACTGGATTCTATGCCGACAGAGCTTGACGAACTGAGACGTAAGGTGATGCAGCTTGAGATCGAGGAGTCGGCGCTTAAGAAAGAGGAAGACCGCCTGAGTAAGGAGCGTCTGGAACATCTGCAGGAGGAGCTGGCAGGTCTGAAGGAACAGTACGCCGGCAAGAAAGTCCAGTGGGAGAATGAGAAAACCTCTGTTGAGCGGGTACAGAAGATCCGTGAGGAGATCGAGCAGGTTAACAAAGATATCCAGAAAGCCGAGAGAGCATATGATCTGAACAAAGCCGGAGAGCTTAAATATGGCAGACTTCCGCAGCTGCAGAAACAGCTTGAGGAAGAAGAGGACAAGGTAAAAGAAAAAGACCTTTCCCTTGTCCATGAGGCTGTCACAGATGATGAGATCGCGCGTATCGTTTCGCGCTGGACGGGAATACCAGTGGCGAAGTTAAACGAGAGCGAGAGGAATAAGACGCTCCACCTTGCAGATGAACTGCACAAACGTGTCGTCGGCCAGGATGAAGGTGTTGAACTCGTAACAGAAGCGATCATCCGCTCCAAGGCGGGAATTAAAGATCCCAGCAAACCGATCGGTTCGTTCCTGTTCTTAGGACCTACCGGAGTCGGTAAAACAGAGCTTGCAAAAGCATTGGCGCAGAGTCTGTTTGATGATGAGAACAACATGGTGCGTATCGATATGAGTGAGTATATGGAGAAATATTCTGTCTCCCGTCTGATCGGAGCTCCTCCGGGATATGTAGGATACGATGAGGGCGGACAGCTCACGGAGGCAGTCCGCAGGAAGCCTTATTCAGTCGTATTGTTTGACGAAGTAGAGAAAGCGCATCCTGATGTATTTAACGTACTGCTCCAGGTGCTCGACGACGGGCGTATTACAGACTCCCAGGGAAGAACGGTAGACTTTAAGAATACGATCCTCATCATGACGTCCAATATCGGTGCAGGCTATCTGCTGGAAGGAATCCATGATGACGGTTCCATAGACGAACAGAGTCAGGAAATGGTCATGAACGATCTGAAGGCTCACTTCAGACCGGAGTTCCTGAACCGTCTGGATGAGATAATTATGTTCAAGCCATTGACGAAACAGAATATCCGTGCCATTATTGATTTACTGATAGCAGATGTCAACAAACGTCTGGCGGAGAAAGAGCTGACCATCGAACTGACAGAAGCTGCAAAAGACTTTGTAGTGGAAGGCGGTTATGATCCGATGTACGGTGCAAGGCCGCTGAAGAGATATCTGCAGAAGAATGTAGAGACGCTGGCGGCAAAGCTTATCCTTGCCGGAAATGTGGGCAGGGAAGATACGATCCTGATCGATGCAAAGGACGGAAAACTGACAGCAGAGGTGAAAGGTCAGATTGTTGCTGTGGAGTAATTCGGAGAATGCCGGCGTGAAAGGACGATATTCGGATGGCACCCATCATCTTTCATATAGATGTAAATTCAGCTTATCTTAGCTGGACTGCAGTGGAACAATTGAAAAATGGAGCCGCAGTGGATCTGCGCGAGATACCGGCGATCATCGGCGGGGATCAGAAATCCCGTCATGGCGTGGTGCTCGCCAAGTCCCCTGCGGCGAAACGATATGGCATTCGCACGGGGGAACCTGTTGCGAATGCTTTTCGTAAGTGCCCGAATCTTGCAATGTATCCTCCGGACCATAAGATGTACAGGGAGAAGAGCAGGAGACTGATGGAATATCTTCGGACATTTACGAAAGAGATCGAACAGGTCAGTGTAGACGAGTGCTACATGGATTTCACAGGAATTGCAGACCGGTGGAACTCTCCCGTGGACGGTGCTGTGGAGATAAAAGACGGAATAAAGGCGCGGTTCGGTTTTACAGTAAACATCGGTATATCTACCAACAAGCTTCTGGCAAAAATGGCGTCGGACTTTGAAAAGCCGGACCGGATACATACGCTCTATCCCGAGGAGATCAAAGAAAAGATGTGGCCGCTGCCGATCGGCGAGCTTTATATGGCAGGAAAGTCCAGTGTTGAAGTGTTGAAAAAGCTGGAGATCAATACAATAGGTGATCTGGCACAGGCAGATCTGAAGTTGATCACGCTCCATCTGAAGAGCCACGGGAAGATGCTGTGGGAATTTGCCAACGGCATCGGAACTTCGGTCGTACAGTCAGAGCCTGATGAGGCAAAAGGAATCGGGAACTCGACTACACTTAGTGAAGACGCGGCGACTATAGAAGAAGTCATTCCTGTCTTTGAACGGCTGGCACAGAGCGTGGGCGGCAGATTGAAAAAAGCGGGGAAGAAGGCCGGAATGGTGAGCATGGAGATCAAGTATTACGATTTCAGTACGACCTCCCATCAGATACAGCTTGATAAACCGACGAATACCCCGGAAGTGTTAAAAGAGACGGCCTGCAGTCTGTTTCTTGAGGTGTGGAACGGGGAACCGGTGCGCCTGCTTGGAATACGTACATCCAAGCTCTCGGATGAATCAGCGCCGGAACAGCTCTCAATCTTTGATATAGAGATTCCGAAAGAGCCGGATGAAAAGCATAAACGGCTGAAAAAGGCAATGGATGAAATTAACGGAAAATTTGGCGAGGGGGCAGTCATGAAAGCAAGCCTGATGCCGAAGAAACCACATGATAAAGGTTAAGAGGGGAAAATATTATTATGAATGAGAAAAATTATAATCTGGAACTGGTCAGGATGGTGTCGTTTATCCTGGTCATTGCGATCCATGTGAGCAATTATTTCTGCCGTGCCTACGGAGAGATAACACAGGGGGAGTATCTGTTCTCTCTTGCAATCGATACAGCGGCAAGGGTAAGCGTACCTTGCTTTTTCATGATATCGGGAGCGCTTCTTCTGGGAAGAGACGAGCCCCTTCATAAACATATGAAACGTCTTGTTCGGTTTTTGACAGTGCTGATCGTATGGAGCATGGTCTACTATCTGTGGAATATATACTATATGGGAACATCCTATGATCTGCGAGAGATACTGTTTGAGCCGGTGGAGGCTCATTTGTGGTATCTGTATGCTATGATCCCGATATATCTTGTTCTGCCGTTCCTCCAGGTAATGTGCAGAAATATGAACATAAAACTGGAAAAAGCCCTTCTTTTTGTCACTACTGCAGCGGTACTTCTCAATTTTATCCTGTGGCTGTTCGGGGATGAGGTATATTACGATCTGCCGCTTGTCGGAGACAGGATCTATGCTTACTATATATTCCTTGGGTACTATATCTATAAGTACAGACGGCATATCCGTCTGAATCAGAAAACCGTGATGCTCATCTGTTTTATAAGCCTTGCGGCGGCCTTTGGAATAACATGGGGAGTAACAGAGAGCTATGGAAGACATTATGAAGGAGTATTGACCTATGCATGTCCGTTCATTGCACTTGCCTCTATCATGTTTTTCCTGTTCATGCTGCGTCTTGAAAATGCGCATGTCAGACCGGGAGAACGGGCCAGAAAAGTGATCGACCTGTTCTGCGGATGCTCCTTTGGCATCTACCTGATCCATATTCTGTTTCTTGATAACTACAAGAAATATATGGAGCCATATGACCTGTCCGCATGGATCGCAGTTCCCGGGCTTATTGCAGTAATCGCGCTTGTGTCGTTTGTGTGCGTGTGGGTGATACGGAAGCTTCCGGGAGGACGGAAGATAACATGAAATCGAATCTTAAGAAATTCTTTGGAATCTTATATCAGCCCCCTTTAGAATTACAGATTATGCTGTAATCATGAAAGGGGGCTGTATTTTTATGACTATTCAGGAACTTACCCATTATTTTATCCAATACGGTGCTTTTTTCATCTATCTGATCGTACTGTTGGAATATTTGAATCTTCCCGGATTTCCTGCCGGCGTTATCATGCCGCTTGCAGGAATATGGGCTTCGCAGGGAGAGATCAGTTTTCCGGTTGTTATGATACTGACGGTGGCGGCAGGACTTACCGGGAGCTGGGCGCTTTATCTGCTGGGAAGATACGGCGGGAATAAGGTGATTGGATTTTACTTTAAGAAATTTCCGAAACACCAGCCTGTGATTGAAGAGAAGATGAATTATCTGAGAGAGAAAGGATGCATCGGCGTATTTGTGAGCAAGCTGCTCCCTATGGTGCGGACCCTTATTTCGATTCCTGCAGGTATGGTGAAGATGGATTTTGTCAAATATACAGTGAGTTCTGTGTGTGGCATATTTATCTGGAACCTGACTTTTGTCGGGGCGGGATATTTCTTCGGCGACGCGGCGATCAATTTCTTTACTTAAGAGAGGGGAACAGAATATGAAGATAGCAATGCTTACAAATAATTACAGGCCTTTTGTGGGCGGTGTGCCTATCTCTGTGGAGAGGCAGGCGCAGGAACTGGTAAAACTGGGGCATCAGGTGACAGTGTTTGCTCCGATGTATGAAAGCGAAGATAAAGAACAGTCCGCAAGATTCCGGGAAAAAGTTCTGGAAGAGGATAAACGGGCGCCGGAGCGGGTGATACGGTATCGCTCACAGAAGAAAAAGATGGATAACGGTATGGTGTACCCGGGCATTTATCCGACAGAGATATTCGAGATGTTTGAAAGAGAAAGATTTGACCGCATACACGTACATCATCCGATGTTTGTAGGACCGTGGGCTTTGTGGCTGGGAAAGAAATACGGGATTCCGGTTATCTATACATATCATACGAGATATGAAGACTATCTCCATTACATTCCGTGCTTCCGGCTTAATGAGAAGAGCACAATTGTGAAGAGGAAAGCGGTGGACTGGATACAGAAGAACGTGATCCCGTCTTATATGAGATGGTTCTGTAACAGATGCGATCTGGTGTTTGCACCGTCTGCAGGTATGCAGCAAGTCATAAGGGAGTACGGTGTGGATACGCCGGCCGCAGTCTTTCCGACAGGGCTTGACGGAGCATTTTTCAGAAAAGACGTCAGACGGTCGCAGGAGATACGAAAACAGTACAGCCGGGGAAAACGGCATCTGCTGGTTACAGTATCGAGACTGGAGAAAGAGAAAAACTACGGATTTCTCCTGCGGGGGATCGCTGAACTCAGACTGGAGATCGGCGATGAGTTCCATGTACTTATCATAGGAGACGGAAGTCAGAAGTCAGAACTGAAAGTCAGGGCCTCTATTCTTGGCATACAGGATGTGGTGACTTTCATGGGAAATATACCAAATGACCAGGTGAAGGATTATCTGAGCGCTTCTGATGCGTTTCTGTTCGCATCGAAATCGGAGACGCAGGGCATCGTACTGGCAGAAGCCCTGGCAGCAGGTACGCCGGTCGTGGCTGTACACGCGACAGGAACGGACGACATTATCGAAGACGGCGTGAACGGCTTCCTCACAGAGGAGAGAGAAGAAGAGTGGGCGGCAAAAGTGATCGAAGCACTTAACGAGGAGACGAACAGCAGGATGAAGAATGCAGCGCTCATCTCTGCCGATAATTACCGATCTTCAAGACTTGCCATCTATGAGGAGATGCTCTACAATCAATGTGGGTTCAGGAAAGGAGACAGACTTTATGAGACTGAAGAAGATCACAGAGAACGCTCTGCAATGGCTCTTCACTAATTACCTGAAATGGATTGAGCGGACTGTAACGATCCGGTGGGATGAAGAAAACCGGTACGGTGACAGCCAGATATTCGGGTTCTGGCATGAGGACAGCTTCTTTATGAATCTTGTCCTTGAGAATCTGGCTCATAAGACTACGCCGGTAGATGTGATCGTGACTGCGGATACACGTGGAAATTATATAGAAAACATGGTAAGAAGGTGTGGAGGCAATGCACTGCGTGTGCCGGACGGGTTTAAAGCTTTCGCAGCTCTCCGGAAAATCGTGCAGGATTCCTATGAGAAGACCCATTCCATTGCCGTGGCGCTGGACGGACCGCTGGGGCCAAGGCACGAACCGAAGAAACTGGCATTTTACCTGTCGGAACATGCAGAAGAAGACTTTGTAGGCATCAGCCTTTCCTATTCTTCTTGTCTGCGTCTGAAACATAGATGGGATAAATACGTGATTCCTCTGCCGTATACGACAGTGACAGTGGCGGTGAAGAATTACGGCGTGGTGAAGAAGAGTCGGATACCGGAACTGCCTACAGCAGCGTCGGAAACCGTTTATACAGAAAAAGAAAAGAGAGAAGGGGAAACATCATGGAGACTAACAATATATTGATCGTAGAGGATGACAAGGAGATCCGGGAGGGTGTCCAGATTTACCTGCAAAGTCAGGGATATAAAGTGTTTCAGGCGGCGGACGGCATTGAAGGACTGGAAATCATAGACAGGGAGGATATCCATCTGGCTATCGTGGATATCATGATGCCGAGGATGGACGGTATCCGCATGACGATGAAGTTAAGAGAAAAACATGATTTTCCGGTGATCATGCTGTCGGCAAAGTCTGAAGAAGTTGATAAGATCACAGGACTTAACATCGGCGCGGACGACTACGTGACAAAACCGTTTACTCCTATGGAGCTGATGGCGAGGGTGAATTCACAGCTCAGGCGCTACCGTAAGTTTCTGGAGAAATTGACGCCCCAGGAAAATGTGCATGTGATCGGCGGTCTGGAGATCAACGAGGATGCCGTAGAAGTGACGATGGACGGAAAACCGGTGAAGCTTACGCCCATTGAGTATAAGATCCTGCTCCTTCTGGCGAAGAATCCGGGAAGAGTGTTTTCTTCAGAGGAAATCTATGAGCGCGTATGGCAGGAAAAAGCCATCAATACGGATACGATCATGGTGCATGTGAGAAATATCAGAGAAAAGATCGAACTTGATCCGAAGAATCCGAAATATTTAAAGGTGGTGTGGGGAGTTGGATATAAAATCGAAAAACAGCCGTAGGGCAGGAATTATTGTAGTCGTTATATTACTCAGCATCTGTTCCCTGATCATGATGTCCCAGTATGACGGGATGAAGTATGCGATGGACAGTGCCAATTCTGAGGCCACAGAAGATGCGGAAGCACCGGCACCTTATGAGAGCGCGCTCGGGTCGATCAGTCATGATCTGGCGGAGGGAAATTATCTTCTTTACAATGAATATGCCAAAGAGACGGATCCGGCCGATGTGCTGGATGAGTACGGACAGAGAGATTTTGACTGGTCGAAAAGATATTTTGATTATGAAGTCTTTGACAGTAACGGGGAACAGCTCCTGAAAAATGTGGATGAAGCAACGGCGGAGAAGCTTCAGGCGAACAGCGAAGAGGACGCAGGTTATGCATTTCGGGCATATTTCACATTTTCGCAGGAAGGAGAACTGTCTTCCGTCCAGATTGACGGAACATCATTAAGTCCGGAGGAAGAATATAACCTGGAATCCGGCTATCTGTCTTCCGCCCAGGAGGTGGAATATAGTGAAGAAATCTCAAGTATCGCATCCCCGGAAAATATTACCGTGATTTATGGCATGAGTAAGGAAAATCTGAATGCTTTTATAGAGGCTTATTCATCGGAATACTGGGAATATTATGTCGAGCCATATGAGAGTGTGGGAGAAACAACATATTACCAGGATACACTCTGGCCTCTTTGTTATGTGGTCGCTGCCGCAGCTCTGTTTCTGCCGCTTAGGAGAAGGCTGGATATCAGTGAGATGAAGATGTTTGATGTGCCCTTTGAAGTTCCGATACTCGTGTGGCTTTTTGTCTATGCCACCTCTCTGGATGAACTCCCGCCTAGGATCGTTGACATGACGGTTCAGGACACATTGGTTCCGGGGATGGGGCATGGCATGGAGATCATTGCGGCAGTCATTAACTTTGCAATGTGGTTTTTCATCTTCGGTCTTCTCTTCTGGGGCGTGACTTCGCTAAGAGCGATGATACGCATGAAAGGCGCGTATTGGCGTGACAGGACGTTGACCATGAAGCTGATCCGTCACTATCGCGGTCAGGGAACAGAGAGTGACGAGGAAATGGTGAGAAAGGCAGGTGGTATCATAAAAAGAACAAAAGCTTTTCTTGCAAAACAGTATGACGCTCTGCAGCATATAGACTTCCGTGAAAAGACGAACCGGACAATTCTGAAGATCGTGATCATTAACTATATCATCCTGGCGATCGTATGTTTCCTCTGGCTTTACGGAACGCTTGCGCTGATTATTTACTCTGTGCTCCTGTTCCTTTTCCTGAGAAAATATGTGAAAGATCTTCAGGAAAAATATAAGCTGCTGCTAAAGTCCACAAATCAGCTGGCGGAAGGACATCTGGATACACCGATCGAGGGGGATATCGGGGTGTTCAATCCGATCCAGGAGGAGCTGAAGAAAATCCAGAAAGGATTTAAGAAGGCAGTAGATGAAGAAGTGAAAAATGAGCGGATGAAGACAGAGCTTGTTACAAACGTTTCTCACGATCTTCGGACGCCTCTGACTGCGATCATCACTTACACGGATCTTCTGAAAAATGAAAAGAATGAAGAAAAACGGAAAGAGTACATTGACGTACTTGAGAGAAAGTCGATGCGTCTGAAAGTGCTGATCGAAGATCTTTTTGAGATCAGCAAGGCGGCGAGCAAGAGTGTTGTCATGCACTACATGAAAGTGGACATAGTCGATCTTATTAAGCAGGTGGGGCTGGAAAATGACAGTAAGATCAAAGAAGCAAATCTTGACTTCCGCTGGAAGCTGCCGGAACATAAGCTGGTCATGTGGCTGGACAGCCAGAAGACATACCGCATCTTTGAGAACCTGATCGTAAATATCACAAAATATGCAATGCCGCATACCCGGGTTTATATAGAGATGGCAGAGAGGGAGCAGGACGTGCACATTTCCATGAAAAATGTCTCCGCAGCGGAACTGAATTTTGATACCGAGGAGATTACGGACCGTTTTGTCCGCGGGGATACATCGAGGAATACGGAAGGATCCGGATTGGGTCTAGCAATCGCCAAGAGTTTTATTGAACTCCAGCACGGCACGTTGAAGATCACTACCGAGGCAGATCTGTTCAAGGCGGATATCACGCTGCCAAAGCTTGACATCCCGCCGGAAGAAGAACAGAGGCGGCAGGCGGAGAAAGAGACTATGTAAGCTTTGTGTAAAGAATCCCGGCAGGGGAGTTACTCTGCCGGGATTTTATGATAGAATAACTGTATACAGCGGCAATCCATTTGCTGTGTACATGATACCGCAGCAGTAAAAAACAAAAAGAAAAAGGAGAAAAAGTATGAAGTATGAGATTAAAGGAAACGAACTACCGGTGGTGATCTGCTATCTTGAGGATGGGGAGACGATGATCACGGAGCGCGGATCCATGAGCTGGATGTCGCCGAACATGAAGATGGAGACAACTTCAAACGGCGGGATAGGAAAGGCTCTGGGCAGAATGTTCGCAGGGGAAGCTATTTTCCAGAACCGTTATACTGCAACCGGCGGCAATGGAATGATAGCATTTGCTTCCAGCTTTCCGGGCCAGATCAGACCGTGGGAAATCGGACCGGGCAATGAAGTGATCGTTCAGAAATCCGGCTTTCTCGCAGCGGAGGAGAGCGTGGAATTGTCTGTTTTCTTCCAGAAAAAGCTGGGAGCAGGTTTATTCGGCGGGGAGGGATTTATCATGCAGAGGCTCTCCGGTCAGGGAACGGCATTCCTCGAATTTGACGGTCATGTGGTGGAATATAATCTGCAGCCGGGACAGCAGATCGTGATCGACACCGGATATCTGGCAGCGATGGATGCAACCTGCAATATGGAGATCAAAAGCGTGCCGGGGCTTAAGAATATGGTATTCGGCGGAGAAGGTCTCTTCAATACCGTCATTACAGGACCGGGGCGCGTGTGGCTTCAGACAATGCCGTTGTCGGGCGTGGCGGCGGAGATACTGAAATTCATGCCGTCCAGCAAATAAAAGTCGTATTCATGTCAGAATGAACGCAGAGCGGTGAAGCGGACTTTGCCTGTCCGTTTCACGTCGGTTCCGCAGGGTAAAGGAGGGTGAGTATGCCGGAGGGAAGATACGATGCACAGGCTGTGATAAATGAGGTGGAGAAAGCAGTAGTAGGGAAAAGGGATGTACTGACAAAAATCATGACAGCGATTCTTGCCGGAGGACACATATTGATAGAAGATATACCGGGAACAGGGAAGACGACCATGGCGCTTGCTTTTTCAAAGGCTATGGGACTGAAGGCGCAGAGAGTGCAGTTTACGCCGGACGTACTGCCTTCGGATCTGACGGGATTTACGATTTATCGTAAAGAGACGGGAGTGTTTGCGTATCAGCCTGGAGCTGTCATGTGCAATCTGCTTCTTGCCGATGAGATCAACAGGACGTCTCCTAAGACTCAGTCCGCACTGCTGGAAGTTATGGAGGAACAGCAGGTTACAGTGGACGGAGTGACACGTAAGACAGGAGAGCCTTTTATCGTGATCGCCACAGAGAACCCGGCAGGATCTGCAGGCACCCAGCTGTTGCCCGAGTCTCAGCTTGACCGGTTTATGATCTGTGTGAGCATGGGGTATCCCACTGTAGAAGAAGAGATGGAGATCATGCGGAGGAGTCAGGCGGAAGATCGGACAGAAGGGATCATTCCGGTTCTGGATGCTCCGACGCTGCTGGAGATGATCAGAGAGACGAGAGAAATATTTATGCATGACAAAATATATCGGTATATCGCAGAGCTGGCAAAGGCAACAAGAGAAAATGAGTGGACGGAACTGGGGTTGAGTCCGCGGGGAACGGTAGCGCTGACTGCCATGGCGAAAGCCTGCGCGTATCTTAAAGAACGCGCTTATGTGATTCCTTCTGATGTGGAAGAAGTGTTTCCCAGTGTGGCGACCCACAGGATTATTCTGAATATGAAAGCTAAAGTGGGCCATATAAAGGTCGGAGAGACAATCCGGCAGATTCTGGAAAACACCGAGAAGCCGGCGATCAGGAACAGGCGGTAAAAAGATGATAAGAAGAACAGCAGGATATTTGGCGGTGATCCTGGTCACGGCATATTTGTTTTTTATGTATGATGCTCCGGTACTTTCCGGTATGCTGGTATTTTTCCTGATTTACCCCGTTGCCTCTGCTGTTTATCTTGCGGCTGCAGGCAGGAAAGTGGTTCCGGTGCCGGACCGGATCCCTCCGTTGGGAGAGAAGAATAAGGAGATAAAGGCGGGGATATCACTCAGAAATATTTCGGCCCGGATGAGCCTGCGGTATGAGTGTATGATGGAAGTGAGAGACGGAAACGGAAGAAAGTGCGCAAAGGAACGCTCCCGGGGAATGCTTTTGTCAAAAGCGGAAGATACTGTATGGTTCCGGTTTGAGACAGAACGTTGCGGGATAATGGAAATCGGCATTGACAGTGTTAAAATCTATGATTTCATGGGAATCTTTTACAGAAAAGTAAAGTGGAAGAAAAAGGCCCGGATCAAGATCATGCCGGACTTTGAGCTTATGCCGCTTGAGATCACAAGAAGGACGAGAGAATTTCAGGCGGATGCACAGGAATTCTCACAGCAGCGGCGGGGCGACGATCCGTCGGAAATCTATCAGGTCAGGGAATACAGGGAGAGAGACTCTCTGAAAGACATTCACTGGAAACTGAGCGCGAGAGAAGAGGAACTGATGGTAAAAGAGAGGGGATTTCCCCTTGGATGTGTAGTTCTGATATACATTGATTGCCGGAAGACAAAACAGTCTGCGGACGGATTTTCGAAGATGCTGGAGACTGCTGCTTCATTGTCTATTACTTTGACAGAAGAAAAATGTATCCACATGGTGGCATGGTATGAGGAGAAAAATGAACGGATCGTCAGATGGCGCATTTCTGATGAGGAGAGCGCCTGCGATATGATCTGGAATCTTATGGAAATACAGTCGTACCGGGATATGCAGAAAGAAAGAGTCTGTTATGACGATACATTCCGGGGCCAGGAATTTGCCGCTGTCGTGACGATAGACGGAAATGGAAGAATGAAAAAAGACGGGAAGACTTTTGAGTTCCTCAGACTGTAACATGGCAGCAGAGGAATCAGCCAGGGGCAGGACAGGAGAGAGGAAGATGAAGAAGAAACGATCCGGAATAAAAATATATCGGACATCATTGTCGGAACGAAAAAGGAGCAGGGTCAGCCTGTCCTTTTTTTGCCTTCAGACAGGAGTTCTGTGTCTTTTAATGATCCTGTGGTGGAATGCATTTTTAAATGTTTTTGCCATGCCTTTTGACAAAGTCCGTCTGTATGGGAGTACTGCCGCTGTGATACTCCTGCTGGAGATCGCGGTAAGGAGATTTGGTTGGAAAGCAGGTGCGGCGGCCTTTGCGGCAGCCGCAGGAATACTCTGGTATAACAGGGATATTGTTATTGAACTGTATAACTGGACTGTGGAAAATTATGAAGTCATACTCCATGGTCAGCCTTCCGGCGATGCGTCTTTCAGTTATATTGCAGCGCTGCTTGCCGTTCCTGTTCTGGAGGTACTGTTGTCTGTGCAAAGAAGTGGAAAAGGAACAGGATGGGCGTGCATCGTTCTCTGTTCGCCTTTTATTGCGGCTGCCTGCGCGGGAGTATTTCAGACGGTTTTGCCTGCATGGCTGCTGGTGCTGGCGTCAGCGGCGTATTTTGTAACTGTGGTGCCCGATGGAGGTGGTTCCGGAAAAGGCCTGTTTTTGTGGAAATACGCGGTGCTGTCGATATTGGCCTGTATTGTCCTGGGAGGTCTGTCTTTCGGAGCAGGGAGGTTGCTGGATACGGGCAGAGCGTCCGAGGACAGCTTCTATTTCACAACAAGGGACGTCATCAGAACAGAAGTGATCGGAAGGGTGGAAGATGTGCTTTACGGCTCGGCACAGGAGCGGCGAAATTCCCCTTCCGCAGAAGAGATCCCGGAAGAGCCGGATGCGGAAGACATTGCTTTTGAAGATCCGGCTTATGCGGAAGAACCCGAAACGGAAGAGCCGGATCATCTTACAGGATTTGGGTCTGAGACAGAGCCGGGAGAGTTGTCAACAGAAGAGAGCGGAACGACAGACCTGAACAGTCTTGCACGATTTGAACCCTCGGAAGGCGAGCCTGGAACATTCTTGGCAGCAGAGCAACCTGATGATACGGTATACTATGCCCTAAGCTGGGGATATGACTATTTAAATGACTCCTGGATCATGTCTGCCGAACCGCCGTCTGAAGAGGAGAGTCTGCTTTATCCACTGGATATTTACAACACATTGTCAGAGTTATGCAACTGGAATGTTGATTCTTTAGAGGAAGTGAGCCGGAACATAAGCCGGGAGCTTTCTGAACGCGCCGCGTATGATACGGCTCCGGGGGCGGTGCCGGCAGGAAAAGAGTTTCTGGAATACTTTCTGTTCGAGAATCACAAAGGGTTCTGTGTCCATTTTGCCACGGCAGCCACGCTGATGTACAGGTACTGCGGGTATTCTGCGAGATATGTGGAAGGATATGCCATACCGGCGTCTGCATTCCGGGAGAATGAAGGCGGAAAATATGAAGCTCAAGTCACTGGTGCGATGGGACATGCATGGTGTCAGGTATATGACGAGCAGACCGGAGAATGGCTGAATATGGAGCATACGCCTCCGGCGCCGGACGGCGCTTCCGGACTGCCGCCTGCGGCAAGCACCCGGGATGAGATGACGGTTGGGGAAAGGATCGTGTATGATATATTTCCTGTTCTGATTCCGGTATGTCTTGCAGTTGCTCTGTGCGTAATTCTTTTCTTCGGTCAGGCGGCTGTGCGGACCGCAAGACGTGAACAGCGGTTCCGAAAGAAAAGAGGCGGCGAGGGCATAAGGGAGATGTATGATGCTGTCATTAAGACTGCCGTTTATCAGGGAATGAAAATTGAAGATCCCCTGCGGGAAGGGATTTCAAAAGAACTGTACATGGAATATCCGGAGATCAGAGAAGAAGAGTGGAACTGGATGTATACATGCGTGATGGAGAATATGTTTTATCATCCCGATGATGAAAAGAAAGATTGGGCAAAAATGAGAGCGCTTTATACACGTTTCAGAAAAGCAGCGACGGAACATATGGGCCGAGTGCAGAGATGGCGGTTGCGATTTGTGCACTGTCTGTAAAAAAGTGCTGAGACATTCCCCGATGAGAATCGTCCGGTTCGTATTGCGGTATGTTAGTCCGCGTAGTAGAACAGGGATGCATTTTGCATCCCTATTTCATTCAGGTCTCAGAACCGGAAATCTCTCCGGTTATCCTGTTCGATCAGTCTTAAATTCTCAAGTACAACAGCGCGTGCTTTTTCATTCGGCACATTGAGCACTTCTTTTTCAATCAGTTTGTCACCGATTGCTTTTGTTTCAGCCGATGCGTAATCCATCAGGTACTCTTTCAGCGTCATGAGAGCATTCGGATGGCAGCAGTTCTGGATCTGTCCGCTCTTGCACAGTGACATGAAGCGGTCGCCGGTGCGGCCTTCACGGTAGCATGCGGTGCAGAAACTTGGAATGTAATCCATCTCCATGAGCCAGCGAACGACCTCATCCAGCGTACGGTTATCGCTGACGTCGAATTGCTCAGATTTCTGATCTTCGGGTTCCGGCTCGCAGTAGCCGCCTACGCTCGTCCTGGAGCCTCCGCTGATCTGGGAGATACCGAGATGCAGGACGCGCTCTCTTGTTTTCTGGTTCTCTCTTGTAGAGATGATCATGCCGGTATACGGAACAGCGATACGAATACAGGCGACAATCTTGGCAAATGTATCGTCGTCGATGCCATTGTCGAAGTCATCCGGGTTGATGTCATCCGCATGTTTCAGTCTTGGCACGCTGATCGTGTGCGGACCTACGCCGAACGCTGCTTCCAGATGTTCCGCGTGCATCAAGAGTCCTGCAAATTCGTAGCGGTATTTGTCAAGGCCGAAGAGGACGCCAAGTCCTACATCATCGATGCCTCCTTCCATGGCGCGATCCATGGCCTCTGTATGATAGTTGTAGTCGTGCTTCGGTCCTGTCGGATGAAGTTCAAGATAACTTTCTTTATGGTAAGTCTCCTGGAAGAGAATGTAGGTTCCGATCCCTGCTTCCTTGAGGAGGCGGTAATTGTCCACAGTCGTTGCAGCGATGTTGATATTGACGCGGCGGATAGCGCCGTTTTTGTGTTTGATGCTGTAGATTGTCTCAATGGATTTCAGATAGTAGTCCATCGTGTTTCTTACTGGATCTTCCCCGGCTTCCAGAGCAAGACGCTTGTGGCCCATATCTTGAAGTGCGATAACTTCTCTTCTGATATCTTCCTGAGAGAGCTGCTTTCTCGGAATGTGTTTGTTCTTCGCATGGTAGGGGCAGTAGGTACAGCCGTTGATGCAGTAGTTAGACAGATAAAGCGGCGCGAACATAACGATGCGGTTTCCGTAGAAATCTTTCTTGATCTGCTCCGCCAGCTTATAGATCTCCTGATTTTTCTCCTCGACCGGACAGGCGAGGAGAACGGACGCCTCCCTGTGAGAGAGACCTTTCCGATTCTTCGCTTTCTCAATGATCGAGTCGATCAGTTCGATATTCTCCTTATTCTCATCAGCATAAGCCAGTGTGTCAAGGATTTCCTCGTGGTTGATGAAATCGTCTGCACACTTTGAGTTAACGTCGTACATGATATGTATTCCTCCTTATTTTGTAATTTATATATTCAGTGAATCGCCCCGGTCAACTGTAATGTGATAACCGATCTTTTCCATCCGTTCTTTCAGATGGTTCAGGCTCTCGGCGGCTTCGTCGCCGGTACAGATTTTGTTGTCGTAGAGCAGATATTTCTCCCGCACCTGTAAAGGAGAGAGATTCGGCATGACGACATTTGCCCCTGCGAGGATGCCCTTTTCCCTGCCCTCGGGATCGATCGTTCCGAGAGCGGTAGTGGCAGGAAGCAGTACGCGGGGGAGCAGCAGCCGGATTAGACCGAGCATGAAAAGAGTCAGCTCCACTGTACCGCCGGGGGCGTCTGCAAATGGGGTATCGTGGTGGGGAACAAAAGGTCCGATCCCTACCATCTGCGGGTTCAGCCTGGCGAGAAAAAGCATGTCGTCCGCCAGATTTTCCGGTGTCTGGAAAGGCACTCCCACCATGAAGCCGGTGCCTGTCTGATATCCGGATCTCTTCAGATCCCACAGGCATTTCTTTCGATGAGAGGCGCTCATCTGAGGGGGATGAAGCCTGTTGTAATGATCTTCGTTATAAGTTTCGTGGCGGAGCAGATACCGGTCGGCGCCGGCTTCATAAAGCTGCTGATAGCTTTTCCGGGAACGCTCGCCTACAGAGAGGGTAACGGCACAGTCGGGGAAACTGTTCCGTATTGCAGAGACGATATCACAGAGCCGCTCATCCGTGAACCAGCCGTCCTCGCCGCCTTGGAGTACAAATGTCCGGAACCCCAGTTCATAACCCTGATCACAGCAGGAAAGGATGTCCTCTTTGGAGAGCCGGTAGCGCTGCGCGTATGTATTGCTTTTGCGAATGCCGCAGTAATAGCAGTCGTTCTTACAGTAATTGGTAAATTCGATCAGCCCGCGGATATAGATATCGTGTCCGTAGTGACGGATCCGTACCACTCTGGCCAGTTCAAAGAGATAATCGGCGGCTGCGGGAGTGCGCTCTCTTATGAGTTCGATCCACTCGCTGCGCTTCAGTTTCCGGGTCAGACAGAGTTTGTCGATCAGCGCTTTTACTTTCTGTTCTCTTTCACCCGGAGTCATATGTTTTTCCCGTAGATTGTTTTTGTGCTGACGCCAGGCAGCATCCCCAGTTTGCCTGACAGAGCGCTTATGATATTATTTGGCGCATCTATGGCGATACTTATGATATGGATACCTTTTTCCCGGTATGGGATTCCCATTCTGCCGATCACATATTCCCCGTACTCGCTCAGCAGATGGTTCAGCTCATCGACAGATTCCCTTGATTCAAGGATGATGCCGATGAGAGCGATTCTTGTTTCCATGAAAACCTCCTTATCAGACTGCAGGGATTCATCAAATGTCCACGTATGCAGGGGCGTTAAATGTCCGCCCGTGGCGGCCTCTGCCGGGATTACCGCGCAAAAATGGCGCCTTTATGGCGCCATGATATCAAAAGTAAAGAGGATACTCCCTCTGTGTGTTACTTCCGGTATGTGCGCCTTATTGCTCAGAACATGCGGTCACAGCCTTTGCAGTCAGAACGTTTGTCTCAATCAGTATAACATGGCGGCGGGAAGGATACAAGAATCACCGATTGATTTTCTTTTGTATGCGGGCTACAATAGGGAAAGGAGGAAACAGCTATGTCAGAAATAAGAAAACATATTGTATTTCACGGGAGAGTGCAGGGCGTAGGCTTCCGTTATACTGCAAAATATATGGCTCAGTCGCTGGAACTGACAGGGTGGGTGAGAAATGAGTATGACGGAACCGTCACCATGGAAGTGCAGGGCAGAGAAGCGTTGATCAATAAGCTGCTCGTCAGGCTCAACCATGACAGGTTCATATCCATCGACTGGATGGACACAAAGGAAATCCCGCTCGCGGATACCGAGAGAAGCTTTTCAGTGAGATAGAAGAGGAGAAAAAAGAGAAATGGAAGAAAAAAGTATGAAGTTAGGATTTATCGGAACAGGAAATATGGCAGGCGCCATTATGGGCGGCATTATAAAAAATGAAATCTTCAGACCGGATGAGATCATCGGCGCAGATATCTCCCCGGAAGGACGGAATCGGGTAAAAGAGACTTACGGGATCCATGTGACAGACAACAATGAAGAGGCTGCAGGGAACTCGGAAGTGCTGATCCTCTCTGTGAAACCGCAGTATTATGCAGATGCCATCGCTGAGATAAAAGACTGTATCAGCGAAGACCAGCTTATCATAACGATCGCGCCGGGTAAGACGCTTGACTGGCTGGAAGAACAGTTCGGCAAGCCGGTGAAGATCGTGCGAACCATGCCGAACACCCCTGCTCTTGTAGGAGAGGGAATGACTGCGGCGTGCACAAATCAGTATGTGACAGAGGAGGAAAAAGAGTATGCGCTGAAAATCCTCAGCTCTTTCGGAAAGGTAGAGGTTGTGCCGGAGCATCTGATCGATGCAGTAGTGGCAGTGAGCGGAAGTTCACCGGCCTATGTGTTTATGTTCATAGAAGCAATGGCAGACGCTGCCGTAGCAGAGGGAATGCCAAGGCCGCAGGCATACCAGTTTGCGGCTCAGGCTGTGTATGGCAGTGCGAAGATGGTACTGGAGACAGGAAAGCATCCCGGCGAGTTGAAGGATATGGTATGCTCTCCGGCCGGAACGACTATTGAGGCAGTCCGGGTGCTCGAGGAAAAAGGATTCCGCAGCGCTGTGATCGAGGCAATGAAAGCGTGTGCAGACGTGTCAAGAAATATGTAATAATACAGGAAAAGAGGGTTGATAATTATGTACGATATTGGAATCATCGGCGGAGGAACAGCCGGAATGACGGCTGCTATATACGGGCAGCGTGCGGGGAAGCAGACGGTTATCATTGAAGGTAGCACTTTCGGCGGACAGATCACATCTTCCCCGAATGTAGAAAATTATCCGGGAATCGCCAGCGTGAGCGGGAGCGAATTCTCCATGAACCTTCTGGATCAGGCGACGAAACTGGGAGCTGAGACAGTGATGGAGCAAGTGACGGGAATCCGTGAAGAAGGAAAAATCAAGGTAATCGAGACTGCAGGAAAGGAATATCCGTGCAGAAGCGTTATACTTGCGACCGGCGTGACCCACCGCCACCTTGGAGTGCCGAATGAAGAGCGACTGACTGGAGCGGGAGTGTCATACTGCGCAACATGTGACGGTATGTTCTTCCGGGGAAAAGACGTGGCTGTAGTCGGCGGCGGCAGCACGGCTCTACAGGACGCCGAGTTCCTTGCAAATTACTGTAATAAGGTTTATCTGATCCATCGAAGGGATGAGTTCCGGGGAGAAGACAGCATCGTAAAACGTCTTGAAGGAAAAGAAAATGTAGAATTTCTGCTGAGCATGACAGTAAAAGAGATTATTGGCGACGCCATGGTCGAGGGGATGATACTGAATAATAAAAAGACAGGAGAAGAATCCGGACTGGAAGTATCCGGAGTATTTATCGCCGTAGGACAGATCCCCCAGAACGAAATTTTTGCCGACACCGTAAAACTCGACGGCAGCGGCTTCATCCTTGCTGCGGAAGACTGTGTGACTTCCCATCCGGGAATCTTTGCGGCAGGCGACTGCCGTACAAAAGAAGTAAGGCAGCTCACAACAGCGGCAGCCGACGGGGCGGTGGCAGCGTTGGCGGCGTGTAAATATATAGCAGAATAAATCTGTTGTATAGATTATTCTATAGAAAACAGAAAAGGGGGCTGAGCTGAAGTGCGGACGCTGCGAGAAGCGGATGCATCAGACGTCAGATTTTCTGGTTATCCGCAGAACATTCTATAAACAAATATTTAGAAAAACGGGAAGAAAGGGGAACTTTATCGATGAAGCTCCACTATCTTCCCGTTTCTATGAGTATATGTTCAGAGATTGTTGTGATTATCGGATGGAAAAACTGTCAATCGGTATAACGCATAATCTCTGGAACAAGCACGAATTTAGTCCTGGAACATCTTCATCCCCATCCACTGTTTCATATGGTCTGCCATTTTCGCATCAGGCTCGATATAGATGCATACGTTCTTCTGGTCGATGGGCATCATGATAGCATATGCTTTCCCGGACGGATTGCCTGAGCTGTAATCGTAGATCTTATCCGGTTTATAGGAATTCAGCCTTGGCGAACCTTTGGGGGCTATGATTTCAGCTCCCTGTATGTCTATGTTCTGCAGACGTTTACGCTTTGCCTTGTTGTAGATAGCATCAATCTGCAGGTCGTGGTTGAGTATGATATACTCATATTCCACATTTAACTTCGGAAAGACAAAATAATATGCAAGAACCGCCAGGATAACGGCAATCACAAATGACAGGATTCCGATAAAAGGCATACCCAGCACCGCCACTGCTACGATCACAAGGATTATCAGGATGCGGAGAGGAAGGTCGTAAGGTTTTGGTCTGCGGGCTATAAGCTGTTCATATAATGCGTCGTTCATAGTTAATGGTTCCTTTCTGATTGTAAATAATTCAGCACCATGATGGCTATCTTAAAAGTCATGGCGTCCTCAAAAAGTCGGACGTCAAGACCGGTACGTTTCTGGATCTGCTCCAGACGATAGATCAGCGTGTTGCGGTGCATGTGCAGCTGACGGGAAGTTTCTGCAATATTGAGATTATTCTGGAAGAACCGATTGATCGTTCCGAGAGTCTCTTCGTCAAAAGCTTCGGGTACGTCGGAACCGAAGATTTCTTTCAGAAAATTTTCACAAAGAGAGACCGGGAGCTGATAGATCAGTCGTCCGATTCCCAGTTCATTATAGGGGAATACGGTCTGTTCCGAGTAAAAAAGTTTTCCGACTTTTAGCGCCAGGCTTGTCTCGCGGAATGCTTCCGGCAGATCGGCCAGGCTTCCAAATATAAAACTATAGGATAACTGTACCTGGGCGAGTGCTTCTGTATTCAGAGTGTCGACAATTGTGCGGGCGATGCACCGGCTGTCAGCCGCCTTTTCGCCGGCCTTTACAGGACGAAGCAGCGCAAGAGTATCTTCAGAGACGGGAACAAGATAGGCTTTTGTTTGTGAAGGAAACATGTTCTTTAATATTTCAGTCACTGTCTCGCCGATATGTCTGGATTCCAACAGGAACAGAACCCGTTTATCTTCCGGATTGATATGGAGTCGGTTTGCCCGCTCGGCAATATCGTAGGCGGGAATGCCTCCGGTCATTAATCCCTGAAGAAAATCGATCTTATTGTATTTCTCTTTATAAGCCGTGCACAGACAGCGGATCTGGTTAACCGCCTGCTCTGTCGCTTCCGGGGAATCGGCCGATACCTCCAATGTAATGCCGGTAATCCGTTTCAGTTCTGTAAGTGCCTTTGTAAGCTCCTGTGTATGCTCCATTCGTCTTCTCCGTTTTGCCTGAATAAAAAGGCTGCACTCGTCACCAAGTGCAGCCCCTCATATTATGATAGATAAGCGGTAAGCTTGCCGGTCAGGCTGACCAGCGGTGAATAGCATCTTTGCTGCCGCTCAGCTGCTATCCCAATTTTATAGCATTAGTTTGTAATCGTCAACTCTGTCTCTTTGTCAAATACGTGAATCTTCTCCATGTCGAGTGCGAATACAGCTTTGTCGCCTGTTCTCAGTGTAGTACGCGGATTTACACGAGCTGTCATCTGCGTTCCCTCTACATCGAAGTACAGGAATACTTCAGCTCCGAGCAGCTCGTAAACTTTGATCGTAGATGTGATCACACTGTCCGGTGAGTTGCTGATGAATGCTTCTGAATCATGCACATCTTCAGGACGGATTCCAAGAACAACTGTCTTTCCGTTATATCCGCCGTCGATAAGAGCTTTTTTCTTGGAAGCCGGTACTTTCAGTACGTGCTCGCCAACTGTAAGTGTAACGTCCTCGCCTTTTACGTTGCATACAGCATCCATAAAGTTCATCTGCGGGGATCCGATGAATCCTGCTACGAACAGGTTGCAAGGCGTATTGTAAAGGTTCTGAGGTGTATCTACCTGCTGAACAACACCGTCTTTCATAACGACGATTCTTGTACCAAGTGTCATAGCCTCTGTCTGGTCATGTGTTACGTAGATGATCGTAGCGCCCAGGTTCTCATGAAGCTTGGAAATCTCGATACGCATCTGAACTCTCAGTTTTGCATCCAGGTTGGAGAGAGGCTCGTCCATAAGGAATACCTTCGGGTTACGAACGATAGCACGACCCATAGCAACACGCTGTCTCTGTCCACCGGAAAGAGCCTTCGGCTTACGGTCAAGCAGTTTCTCAAGGTCAAGGATTCTTGCAGCCTCGCGAACTTTTTTATCGATCTCATCTTTCGGAACTTTACGAAGTTTCAGTCCGAATGCCATGTTATCATATACTGTCATGTGCGGATACAGAGCGTAGTTCTGGAATACCATTGCGATATCACGGTCTTTCGGCTCTACATCGTTCATAACTTTTCCGTCGATCTTCAGTGTACCGCCGGAAATATCCTCCAGACCTGCGATCATACGAAGTGTTGTAGATTTACCACATCCTGAAGGTCCTACGAAGATGATGAACTCTTTGTCTTCGATCTCAAGATTGAAGTCCTTAACTGCGTGGAATCCGTTCGGATAAATTTTCTGAATGCCCTGAAGTGATAAGCTTGCCATTTTTATGTAGCCTCCT
>DWXI01000017.1 GCA_019119265.1 Candidatus Mediterraneibacter intestinigallinarum
CATTTGTTCCTGCAACCATTGATAACCCCTGCATCTTCAAAGACCGCAAAAAACATATAAGGAGTACGATACTGCTATGACCAAAAATATCTCTGATGGAAAACGATTGAATAAATTTTATAAGCCAACGAAAATGGAATCCCTCAATTCCATCACACCTGCAAAAGACGCCGCCCGAAACGGGCACTGCAGGTAAGTAGTCCTATTATATAGAAGTGCGGAAAATGTTACAAGATGTAATACTGCACAAAAAAGAAAATTTCTTTTGACTTTCGCACAATTTTTGTGATAGACTATTTAATAGTCGGGAAATTTCCTGATTTATTCATGTAAATAGCATATTTGAATATAAATAATACAACGAGCAGTATCAGAAGCGTAAGTCCGGTTGTCTGATACCGCCCGTTGTTTTTATTTTCGCGAAGCAACGAGCCAAGCGGACATGCTTGCATGTCCATTTGACGACTGCCGCGAGAGGCAAATCCCCCGATGCTTACATTGGGGTATTTGACTTTGTTCAAAATGCAGATTAATAGGAGGAATTTTTATGCCACAAACAAAATTTCAGGATCTTACTTTTACCTGTATCATGGTCCTCATCTTTGTATATGTCATGACTTTCTATAATGCAGGTCTGGAAAACGGCGTTACACTTGCCACTTTCGGCTATGCCCTGACTCACATGTGGGTTGAGGTAATCGGAGCATTCATCGCACAGCGCTACATAGCTTCCCCGATCGTAAAACGGCTCGTCCGCCGGGTATTTACCCCGGGTGAGGACAAGCCGATCTTTATCATCCTTGCTACTGCAGGATTCACAGTATCTATGATGGCGCCGATGATGACGCTGTATGTCTCCATCTGTCACATGGGCCTGTGTCCGGAACTGCCGGGTCACTGGCTGACCAAACTGGTGCAGAATTTCCCGTTCGCGCTGTGCGCCCAGGTATTTTATGTAGGACCGCTGGTGCGTCTGATCTTCCGCACGATCTTCAAGAAACAGCTTTCCGCATAAACGCGTCTACATCTTTCTTCATCGGGATGGAGGACGATGCGCCTTTTCCGGAGACGGCAAGCGCTGCCGCGTAAGCCGCTTCTTTCATAGCCTGCGGCTTATCTTTTCCCTCCATCACCGCAGCCAGATAATATCCTGTAAATGTATCTCCCGCCGCAGTGGTATCAACTGTTTTTACCTTTACCGGCTGCTGGCGGATACGCTCTGTTCTGTTTGCGTATACGGAGCCTTTGTCTCCAAGAGTGAGTACGGTCTCTGCTCCGGGATACATCGTTCCCATTTTCTCAAGGATCTGTTCCGGATCCTTTGCCCCGGTGATCTGTTCTCCTTCCACCTCATTGATCATAAACAGGCTCACTTTTGTCAGATCGCAGGCTGTGATCTTCTCGTCAAAGGGAGAAGGGTTCAGCACGATCTTCATCCCTTTTTTGGCTCCCTCGCTGATCAGATGATCCAGAAGGTTAATCTCATTTTGCAGGAGCAGAACATCACCTTCTCCAAAGCCTTTCATCACTTCATCGATATATTCTTCTGTCTGCTCACGGTTTGCTCCCGGATACAGGATAATACAGTTTTCCCCCTTTTCTGATACCTGTATGATGGCATTTCCCGTGCGGGTCTCTACCACACGGATATAGTCTGTATTCACACCGCTATTCCGGCAAAGTTCTCTCAGAAAAATACCGTCTTTCCCGATCAGCCCTGCATGATATACGTCAGCCCCCGCTCTTGCCAGTGCGATCGACTGATTCAGCCCTTTTCCTCCGGGGAACACCTCAAGACTTCCGGAAGTTATTGTCTCACCCGGCTGTACGATATGGCCCACACTGTATGTATAGTCAATATTCAACGACCCAAAGTTTAATATTTTCATTTTCATTCCTCTTGTATATAATTCTCTACGATATATCTGTAATAAAACTCTGAAAAAAGAGCCACACTGCTGATTTCTACATATTCATCCGTACAGTGTGCAAGTTTATCGTCTCCCGGGCCGGCAATTACAAACGGCACCGGAAGCACCGGTATCAGTTGAGATGCGTCCGTATAAAAATAAGTGCCTCGAGGAGCCGGATCCATCCCCATTTCACCGGCCAGTTTCAAAATGCGCCTTACACTGGGATTATCTTCTCCTGTCTCCACCGCAGGTCTGTCGTTCGCCACTGAAATATCCAACCTGATCCCGGGAAATTGTTTCTTTAAAATCTCCGCCTTTGTTTTCGCATATGCAAGAATATCTCTGTGTGATATTCCGGGAACCGTACGGATATCCATTTCCAGTTCCGCGTGGGGAGGTATCATATTTGTCATAATCCCTCCTGTAAGCCTGGTCACAGAAGCCGTTGCCGCTCCCAGGATCGGGTGACTTTTTTTCTCATTGATAAATTGTTTGATCTGCTCTGCAAATGTGTATGCAGCCTCCACGGCGTTGACTCCAAGATCCGGCCTGGACGCATGAGAAGAAACACCGTTTACAGAAACGTCAAGCCAAAGTGCACCTTTCTCACAGATACTGATCCTGCTGTCTGAAGGTTCACAGATCAGGACCTCGTCTACTGTATTTAAAAGCCCTCCGTCTGCCATGGCGCGTATCCCCACACCCTGATTTTCCTCATCTGCCGTAAAGCAGAAGTATATCGGTTTCTCCGGACGGAGTTCTTCGCCGCATAGCTGTTCCAACGTAAGAAGCATAGCCGCATCTCCGCCTTTCATATCCGACGCTCCGCGGCCGTAGAGTTTCCCGTCTCTTATGACTGCCTGATGCGGAGGGTCTTTCCATTCATCCACATTGCCGCAGGTCACGGTATCTACATGACCGATCAGAGCGATGCCGCCTTTCTCTGATTTCCCGGCTATTTTTACTACCAGCGACGCCCGCCCTGCTCCATGACTGATTCGGGTGTACTCCGCTTTTTGGGGCAGCCTTTCTATGATCCAGTCTATCAGCCTCTCTTCATTTCCCTCCGGCTGGCAGGTGTCAATGCGTACCAGAGACGACAGTATCTCCTCACATTTTTTTTCAGAAGGCATCCAGTTCTTTTTTTCTCTCATATTTTTCACTCTTCTTATCAACGGATATCCGAGAACATCGCCAGGTCTCCGACGCCGGTCTTTTTCACCATGCCGAATTTACTGACCCAACCGCCTGCTCCCATGCCGCTTCGTACAATTCTGTTTTCAAATGACACGATCCTGCCGTTTACAATCGTATACACGGCAAGCTTATCGGCAGGATCCACAACTGTTACATTGGCCAGAGCGCCTGTTCCGAGATGACCCGTTTTTTCTGTCCACCATTCATTGTGAAGTCTCCGGGCGAGCAGTTCTGCCGGATTACATGTCATTGCGGCTACTGCCTGACTCATAGTAAGTACTCCCGTTCCTGCAAGTTCCAGAATAGCAGGAATATTGTCTCTTGTATCCCCGAAGCCTTTCATCGTCGCCTGATTCTGACCGTCAGAAATCAGAATATCCACCTTACCTTCATGCAGAGCGTCATAAGCAATCTGCTGGGCCTTCTCCGACATCATGATTCCCTCTCTTGACCCTCTGCCGGCTCGCAGCATAGTAGTAACAAACTCTCCTGTGATCTGCTCTCCGTCGATCAGATCGAGTACTCTCCGCAGACTTTCTTCCGGATTTCCGTGGGTTCCGCATCCCGCCGCCGTTACATGCCCCAGATGCAGCGGTCTTCCATTTGACAACGATACAAGACGCTCCGTGTGTTCCGGATCCTGTGTATGTGACATAAAGACCAGCCCTGCCCTGGAAGTGATTTCGTAAATTCTGTCAATATTCTCATCAGAGAGAATAAAATGCCCCATGTGATCCTTAATCCCTACAGTAAATGCCGCGGTCGTGTTTGTAATACTGTTTCGCGTCATTTTCTCTGACAGCATTTCAGGATCTGCCTCTCCGCAGAACATCTGTATCAGTTCTTCCGTAGTCATACACGTTCCCAACACATTTGCCGCTCCCAGATAGACTCCGCAGCTGACCGGAAGCCCTCTGTCTACCTCTGCTCCCAGAAGCGACGGGGCCATAAACGTATTGCCCGCTCCAGGTGACAGCCCTATCGTAACCCCATCCTGAGCAGCGCAGGATATGGGTTCTGTACTTACTTCAAACAAATCTCCAAGGTGGAGATGCATATCGATAAGCCCCGGCATAATGATAAGACCTTCACAGTCAATGATCCGATCTCCTTTCTCCGCTATGGCAGACCCGCCCTCCTGAAATATCTCACCGTTTTGGATCACAAGGTCTCCTTCTCCGTCCATCTGATTCCCCGGGTCTGTAATACGGCCGCCTCTTAAGATCAGGCGGCCGTTGTCATCATTTTCTTTATATATATCACACATGACACCTTTTTTTACATGTGCCAGTCTCTGCTCCTGTAACGGAAGTATCTTTCTATACATATGTTCACCAGCCTTACATTCTCAGGTCCGCCACACTCTGCCGGACCACCAGTTCCGGTTCAAACTGAACCTTCTTTCTCTTTGCAGACTTCTCTTTGATTATACTGATCATCTGCCGGACGGACTCTCTTCCCATATCGTACACCGGCTGTCTGATACTGGTCATAGCCGGATGAAGAATGTCAGTAAATCCTACATCGTCATATCCCACCACTGAAATATCCTCCGGAATCCTGCCCCCAGCCTGATTGATCTGACGGTAAACGCCGTATGCCGACAGTTCATTGTAGGCAAAAATGGCGGTAACGCCTTTCTTCAGCAGATAATCCGCCCCCTGACCTCCACTGGTTATATCGTAGTTTCCCTCATACATATTTTGGGGATCATACGGAACGCCGGCTTCCTGCAGAGCCTGCTTAAAGCCCGCCGTACGGGCCCGGGAATCTTCCAGGTTATCCGGACCTGTGATGCATCCGATCTTTCGATGGCCCATACCGGTTAAATACCTGCCGGCCAGATATCCTCCTTTTTCATGGTCTACAGACACATAGTAGCCCTCTACTTCCGCCACATAACGGTCTACCATCACATGAGGAACTCCAAGCTGGTTCAGAAGTCCGGCAGTCTCCTGCACTCGTTTTACATCGTCTTCTTTTGCAAAACACAATATAATTCCATCAGCGCCTTTGTCGTCCAGAGCCTGAATATATTCCATTTCTCTTTCATGGTGGTCGCCTGTATTGCACAAAATCAGATTCCATCCCTGGCTGTGACACTCGTCCTCCACACCTTTTGTCAGTGTGGCAAAAAAGTTATTGCTTACATCTGATATCACAAGGCCGATAGTCTTTGTCTGCTTCTTGATCAGGCCCACCGCCAGCTGATTCGGCCGGTATTCCAGTTCCCTGACCGCATTCATCACTTTTTTCTTTGTACTTTCCGGAATCGAATGCGCTTTATTGTTCAATACAAGCGAGACAGTTGTCACAGAACACCCTGCCCGCTTTGCTATATCCTTCAGTGTACTCCGCATATAGAAAAATTCCCCCGCCTTGCTTTTTACTATATTTTGGCAGGACGGCCGCAAAAAGTCAAGAAGTCACCCAGTTTACAATGTTTTGCCAGAGTCTGTCATAATATTCCCATTCACAGAATTCTTCAGGTGCCCAGTGAGGGGCACAGTCTGTCGTCACAACCGCCGATCTGCCTTTCTGGCACTGCATCACTGCAATAAACGGATCGCCCTCTACTTCAGCCAGAACTTCTGCGCCTTCTCTTGGAATAGTCTTGTTATATCCCAGTATATCGGGGAATGTATCCGGTATTCCCTCCAGCACTTCATGGGCTTTCACAGCCTTCGGGGTAACCCCTTCGCAGTGTTCCATGCGGTCGTCCACTGTCAGCACTTCCACAGGAAGCACCTCCTGCACAGCCGTATCATGCCATTTTCCCTTTGCGTCCACACCGGAAAACGTAAGATATCCGCCCACCATGACCAGGGCTCCTCCGTCCAGAACGTAATCCCGGATCAGATTCGCTCTGTTCGGTTTCTTTTCACTTCTCGAAAATGTTGCTCCCGGAAGCAGAAGTGTATTGGCCCCGATATCGGAAAGTATCACACAATCGTATTTCCTGATTTCATCCATAGTAAACGGGAATCCGTCGTTAGCCAGGTGGTTCGGCAGGAAATCCACTTCATATCCGCCTTTTTCAAGCGCAGCCTTCAGCCACTTTTCACCCGTCTCGTATGTCGAAGTATAAAAGGAATCAAATCCTTTCACATGTGTTGTATAACTCATCCAGGACTCACCTGCAAGTAAAACTCTTTTCATCACAAACCTCCATATTTACATTCTTTTGAGTCTGCCATTGCTGAAGTAATAAATATCTTCTTTCTTGAAACCATATTTGGATCCCGGCAGACTGATATGCGGCTCAAACGTAAACATTGCCACAGAAGAAAGCTTTGCTTTATTTCCTTTCTCACTGTAGATCCTGTCTTCGTCGCGCTCCGCGATGGAATGTCCGAAATTGCCCAGACAGTCCAGATTCACATACCCTTTCTCTTCTGTCAGAGTATTGATCTTTTCATGCAGTTCTTCAAATGTCATGTCTTCATTCACGATATCCATCAAAGTATTATGAAGAAGTTCTTCCATAAGAAGACCGTTTTTCCACTCTTCCTGACGGATATCTGAAATATTTTCCACCGCTTTTCCATCCTGAAGGATGATCGTCCTGGCGAAGTCTCCCCATACGCCGTCTCTCTGAGGACTCAGATCAATGGTGATAATATCATTGTCCTCTATGCATTTATCGGAAGCTTCGTACCGGTCCGGCAAGACAGAGACCGCTGTCTCATCACCGGAAAATATAAAGGCTCCAATATCATCCCACCAGAATGAATCCGCTCCGTTTTCCAGCAGATACTGCTCGCACAGCGACCTGAACTCCCGCAGATTCATCCCCGGTCTGATAATGCCTCTTGCGTACTCCATTGCCATCCGGCACAGATCCTGCATTTCGAAATATTTTTCTGATAATTCCGCTGCCACTGAATGTTCTCTCCTCTCTCCCTCACAAGGATTTCGCCCCGCGGTATTTCCGATCACAGGACAGGCGTGTCACTCTTCCGTCTCCGCCCACTCCATAATCAGATTTGCATATATTTTAATTGCATCGAGATACTGGTCGACCGTCACAAACTCATTGACTGCATGGCACTGTTCCAATGATCCGGGTCCGTACTGAAGAGTCGGGCATTTGACGATGTTGTGCCATGTTCTCGAATCACAGCCCGCCGGAGATCCTACCAGTTTTACATCTCTTCCGACAGCATCTTTATACGCATTCCGGAATGCTCCCACAAACGGGTGATCCAGTTCCATCTCAAACGGATTTCCCATCTGGTAAGTTGAAATCTTCGGCATATGGTCTTTGAGCCATTCATCGCCCCTGCACCGCTCATAGATAGCTGTAGTATATTCGCGTATCACCTGTTCCCTGCTCATAATGTTGGGGAGATAGTGAACACACGTCTTGAAGCAGCAGTAATCCGGTATGGTGGATCCTGCCTCCCCGCCATAGATCACGCCCACATTGCTGGACGGAGGCGGAAGCAGCGGATGCTTATATTTCAAAAGCCATTTATGCTCCAGTTTGTCAATGGCCTCCATCAGAAGATAAGCTTTCTCAATGGCGTTCACACCTGCCAGTTTCAGTCCGGAATGTACTGCGATCCCCGGCACCTCTACCTGGAAAAACACCCATCCCATGTGCGCTACGATCAGCTCATAGTTCGTCGGCTCGCATACGACGACCGCATCGGCTTTTACACCGCTCATTGCCGCACACAGAGAGCCGTTTCCGCCGCCTTCTTCATCACAGACGGATGCGTATTTCACAGTCACCGGAAAATCGATTCCCGCATCTCTTAAGACCATGCTGCCCATGATGCCCGCCATCAGTCCGGCTTTCATATCCGCCACGCCAAGACCCACGATCTTATCATCTATCACCTCCGGCTTCAGGGGATCAATCTTCCAGTTCTCAAGATTATCAGCCGGCATATGGTCGATATGGCCGTTGAACAGCAGAGACTTGTCTGATCGACCCTTGATCTCTGCATATACGTTAAAACGGTTGTCGTAATTATGTCCGGTATTTCCTTCTCCATAAAGTTCATTACACTTTAAAATAGATTCTTCTTTTAACGGATCTTTCTCAATCTTGTCCGCATTCAGTTCCTCAAACACCTGCATCAGGTATTCCTGACCGTTTCCTTCCAGACCGCCCTCGATCCCATGACCGATATCGTGAGTATCGATGCTGACCAGTTTCAGCAAATGGTCAATATATTTCTGTTTATTCTTCTCAACTGTCTCTTCGATCAGTTTGCTGTAATTCTTTTCCATAAGCCGCTAACTCCTTAATCTGCTCTCAACTGCATCCGCCAGTTCTCCCGGGTTCAGAATATCTTTTCCAAGCCCCAGTTCCGCTCCTATGATCCCCATCTCTGTACGCTTGATCTTGCTTTCCTCGATCACGCGGTCCTGAGAGAATATCTCCTTTGCGCTTCCGTCTGCAATAATGTGCTTGTGCGCCATAGCTATCACACGTTTGAAATTATCCGCAACGAACTCCATATCATGGGTAATCGTGATCACACCGATTTTCTTTTCGGCAAGATAATCGAGAAGTTCCTGCAGCACTTTGGTTCCCTTGATATCCTGTCCTGCCGTCGGCTCGTCCAGTATCATATATTTCGGATATACTGCCAGAATAGACGCAATAGCGACAAACTTCCGGATCGTGTACGGAATCTCATACGGATTGCTTTTTAAGAACTCTCTGATTCCCATTACGTCGACTGCTTCGTCCACACGTCTTTTTACTTCTTTTTCATCATATTTATAGTATTTCGGCATATATGCGATTTCGTCATATACCGTCTGATTAAAAATCTGATCATCCGGATTCTGGAACACGTATCCTACATATTTTGCTATCTGAGCCGTGGTATAATCTTTTGAGTCCATCCCGTTAATATGTACCGTGCCCTCCGTCGGCTTATTCAGGCCGTTCATCAGCTTTACCGCCGTCGTCTTGCCCGCGCCGTTCTGACCTACGATAGCCACCCTCTCGTCCTGATTGATCGTAAGATTGAGATCCTCATTGGCCAGAAAGCCGTTCGGATAACGGAAACTCACATGATCCAATACGATCTGATCCATATCCTCTGCTCCTCCTGTCTCTATATTCTGCTTTTTAACTGGTCAATACATTCAGTCTTTGTAACCGGCACGGATTCCATTGCGTGTCCTCTGCCGGTAAATTCTCTGTAAAACAGAGCCGTATGCGGCAGCATTACACCTTTCTCCAGAATCGTAAAATCGGAAAGCACTTCTTTCGTGCTGCCTTTCGCGATCACTTCTCCGTGCTCCAGAGCCAGTATCTCATCCGCATACTGCGCCATCAGGTCGATCTTATGCTCTACAAGGATGATCGTTTTTCCAAGTTCCTTAAGTTTATGGATGATCTCAAAAATAGCCGCCGTTCCATCCGGGTCAAGCTGAGATGTAGGTTCATCTATGACGAAAGTATCTGTGTCCATCGCAATAATAGACGCAAAGGCTACCTTCTGTCTCTGGCCGCCCGAAAGGGCATTGGGATCATTCTGAAGCAGTTCCTCGATCTTCAGAAGCTCGGCGATCTCAAACACTTTCTTTATCATCTGCTCTTTAGGAACTCCCAGATTTTCCATCCCCATAGCAATTTCTTCAAAAACCGTCTTCTTCACTCCACTGATCTGAGTAAACGGATTCTGAAAAATGTATCCCATCTGTGTAGAAAGCGCATCCATATCAAGAGTCCGGATATCTTCTCCGTCAATAAGCACATCCCCTTCCAGTTTCCCTTTATAAAAATGAGGAATAAGGCCTCGCAGAAGATTGCAGAGCGTTGTCTTTCCTCCCGCATTTTCTCCGATGATCCCGTAAAATTTCCCACGTTCAAACGAGAAACTTATATTTTTCGGGGCAGGCTCTTTCGTCAGCGGATATGTATATGTTACGTTTTTTAATTCTATATAAGCCATGTGACGATCCTCCATATGACCAGCAGCACAAATAATATGTCAATAATGATCACGGCAGCCTTTTCGCCAGCCTTTACTTCCGGTAATTCCATAAGATATGTATGAGCTCCCTTCGCAGAAAACGCCCTTGCGTCCATCGCTATAGATTTTTCTTCCACACTGGAAATGGCATTTAAAACGAGCGGCCCCATCACAGGAATATATGCTTTCACCCTTTGGATCAGGTTACCTTCCGTCTCAATTCCCCGCGCCTTCTGAGAATCCATGATCACATGTGCGTTCACCCCAAGATCGCTGATCGTCTGGAAAGACGACAGAATCACAAATGATGCCGTATGAGAAAGTCCATTCTTTTCCAGTGCATAAGTCAGATCACACCATTCTGTAGTCTGCACAAACATAATAACTGCCCCACAGAAGGCAAGTACACCTGATGTCAGAACAAGCGCCGCCTGAATGCTTTCGACAGAAATATGGATTCCCCACTTCTGCCAGATGATCTGCTCTCCCGGAGAAAACGCTGCTTTTATAACAAATAAGAACACTCCGAACAAGAGCAAAACTTTCCAGTAAACCTTCAGGTAAGATTTCATGCAGCGCGCCGCAAGCGCTACAATAAAAAGCAATATAACCATACCGAAGCCGTAACGGTAATCTCCTGCAAAAAAAGCGCTCAGTCCAAGCACGATAAAAATATTAAGTTTGCTCAACGGATTCAGGTCCTTTACAGCATTCCCCGTCCGTTTCGGTTCCAGAAATTGATTTGCAAATGTTCTATTATCCATGTAATTCCTCTATCCTTCTATGTCTTTGACAAAAAATCTTGCATTCGGCAGTTTTACTTTTAATCTGTCCGGAATCGCCTTCAGTACAAAGAAGATAATGATCATACATACGACCTTATCCGCCGTCTCGCTTACAAGTTCACTGACAAATGTTGCAGGGAATACGCCCCATCCTGCTGCCATCAGTCCGGCTGCAATAGTCGTTGCTCCGGTTCCTGCAAATCCGCCAAGGAAAAACGCTGTTGTCGGAACCGAGAGGCAGCAGTCGACAACTGCAACGCCTACGCCGCACAGAGCTGATTTCCAGAGGGATTTATAAATTCCTCCTTTTGCAAACAGGAATGACCATACAGAAAACAACATACCAATTTCGATATAAGCCAGCACTGTAGGCGTCGTGATCGCATTGATAAGCTGAGTGCCGATAGCGATGATAAGGCCTGGTCCGATTCCTGTAAGAGCCGCTACTACAAATGTTCCGATTGAATCCAGGAAAACCGGGAGCTTCAGCATAAGAGCAAGCTGTCCGCCCACAACATTCACAGCAATTCCGATAGGTATCAAGAAAATTGTCAGTTTGTTCCATTTTTTCATTTAAATCTCCTCCTGTTCCTCTAGTAAAACGGTTTACTTTGTTTTTTCATATGATACCATCCGCCTCTTTATATGTCAATCATTTTATTAAAAATCTATAAATTTTCTGTCTTTTTTATTATTTTTGAACAATTGCAAAAACAGTCAAAAAGGCGACCCAACGCCTCACGGCGCGGGTCTTTAACCTCTGCTTCTTCTAAAAGGGCGTGTCTTCGGCCTGAACCTTCCTGAACCCGTCCGAAGTCACAGCGCTATCCAGTATCCGCGTCGCCAGCCCTTCCCTGACGGCCTCTTCAGCAGTAAAATAGGAGTCTTTCTTTGTGAGATTCAGCACGCGCTTTCTGGACATTCCTGTCCGCGCACCGATCACGTCGGCAAGGATCTGCCGTGTTTTCATCAGACTATTGAGGTGTTCCTGTATCTCCAGCGGCTTCTGTCCGGCTATACTGGCATTACCGCCGTAAGACGGATCATGGATCATCACTTTCGAGTGCGGCAGGATCATTCGCTCCTCACCTGCCAGAAACAGGATTGCCCCCATACTGGCCGCAAGACCAATACAGACCGTATTTACCTGCGACTGCATCACGCCGATATAGTCGTAGATTGCCATGCCGCTCATAATGCTGCCTCCCGGGCTGCTGATATACAGGGTGACCGGATCCGAAGATCTGCTCTCAAGATACATCAGTTGTCTGATGATCTCTGTTGCAGACTCCTCATTAATTTCTCCCGTCAGAAAGATCTCCCGGTTTCTGAGCATGGAATCCTGTATCGTAAATGACTGGATCCCTTTGGATGTTTCTTCAATAATGTTAGGTACTATGAGCATGTGTAATGCCCTCCTTTCTTTTCTTTGAATTTTTCTGATTTCAGGAACATAATTTTGAGACTACGGATTCACAGTTCAGCTTGTAGTTGTTTAAGATAGGCTCAAACGTATCTACGAAAAAGAGCTTTGCCAGATGTTTTCCTTTGCTGATATCCTGTATATACTGTTTTTTATCTATGCCCTCAGGACACTCCCTGTTCATACACTCCTCGTTGATGTATCGCAGGAACTGACCGATGGTCATCCGTTCTGCGCCCGGAACAGACAATGTGATTGTAGAATAAATCTTCTTATATCTTGCTGCTCTTTCCGGATTTCGCCCCCGGCTTGCCGTCAGGCAGCTTTTGAACATTACAGCATAGAATCTCTTCAAGCTGATATTCAGGAACAGTTCCGGAACACTCTCCGCCCCCCTCTCCTCTGTAACCCCGAAGATAATACTGCTCAGGGCTTGGCCGGCTTCCTTTTTCTTCCTGCTCATATCTGTTCCCTTATGCATAGCTGCGTCTACAGCCAGGCTTTTTAATGATAAGTCCTGCATTGCATATCTCCTTTCTAAATTATTTGCTAAGTTATTTGCTGTTACCTTTTTTCAGGTAGCCTACATACAGATACACATACATCCTGAGTAGCGCATCTATGAAACCCTCTGTCTCCAGCTTCTTTCGTCTCTCAGGAAGATCCAGGTCTGCCCTGAGAAGCGCCAGCGCTTCCGCATAGCTGAGTGTGTCAAGCCTCCCACTGCATTCCGCCGGGAGCACCCCGTCTTCACAGTAAATCTCTCCCAGATATATCGTAGGCGAAAAGTCAGGCTCGGTCCATACAGGATGGTATACTTTGCAGAGCGGCATATCCAGCAGCTCCTTAGTGAGTCTCAGGATCGTCTCCATATCCTCTATGAATGTAAATGAATGATTACTCTGAAATGTCTTTAAGCTGAGTTTCTGTCCTTTGTACAAACGGGAACTCACCTCCTTTCTCCGACAGGTATGCTAGAATGTAAGCATCATAAAGCCTGTAGCAACAAGAGCCCCAAGGAGCATCTTACCGAATGCCTTGTAAGATCTTTTCAGGCGGGCCATTCTTGGGTCGCTGTCCCGGTAAGACTTATCGTGAACACGGATAGCCACAGAGTCAGTGAATAAGAATGCACACATTTTTACAAATTGTACAAAAGAATAGATGTAACCTACCATAGCGCAAGCGTATAACATGATAACCGCTGCCTCCTTTCTTTTTTGGGTAGTACTGACCGAATAACAGATAGTAACGATGAGAGAACAGATTTACTCTACTTACTCATTACTCATAATTTCACTCGGAAAGCAAAGCTTTCATTTAGTTTTATTTAGTTTTTTTGTTGTGGGTAAATCCTTTTTTGCATACAAAAATCCCTGCCCTTATAAGAAGGACAGGGATGAAGGATTTATAGTGTTTAGAACTTTCCCCGTAACTAAACTCAAATCGATATTATTTTTTCAAAAACGCTCATTTTTCAAAGAAAGAATTGAATACCCAGACTGATATTTCCTTCTTCCCCTCCTGTGTATTCATCTTCATAGAATTTATACCCGCTTACGCCGTATACACCGTATCTCTTATAGTATTCCAGGATCGTACAGATTTTTTTCTCCATAGTCTCCCGTTTCCTTTTCTTCCGGTACGGATCATCCGGGAACTCTATATCCAGGATCTCATACATGCCCGGTTGTTCTCTTTCTCCCCGCTGCAGCCGGATCCGCGGTTTCCACCCCATCTTCTCCTGTGTGCAGTGTCTCATGATAAGCTGGATCCGCCGCGCCAGGAAATGACGGAGTTCCAGGTTTTCTATGGAATTTGGCATCTTGACTGCCTTCTCGTTCCTGACGAAGAGCCAGTTCCGTGGAATCTTGTAAAACTGACTGCCCGTCAGCTCTGCATAGCGGTAAAGCGGGGGAACATCTGTGATCCTGTATCCGTTCTTTCCCTCTTTTTGGATTGGAAGAAACGCGTCTCTTAATTCCGTCTGCTCCTTCTCATCCGCAAAGACCGACCCTATCGGTCCCCGTTTCCTGCTGATATAAATGTCCGTATGAGCCATTCGTTCCAGACTCTCCGCAAACATCGAACGCTTGTCCTGCTTTTCCCCTTCAGCGCTGCCGCGCTCCGGTTTCAGCGTGGCAGACGGATCCCCTGACAGCAGTTCCAGAATATTTTTTATGTAGATCTTTTTCTTTCCCAGAAAATACAGGGTATAAACCGCATCCGCCACCATCATGTCAAAATAGCTCAGCCTGCCGCTCAGGCAGAATATATGCACAAGCGGACTGCCATTCTTCCTGTCTATCCGTATCTCTTCGTTAACTCCCGGAGTGTAATGCCCTTTTCGTATCTGCTGCGCCATCTTCGTTTCATTCGTATACAGCTCCTGGATATCCCGGCGCGCTTCCCGGATTGACTGTCTGATCCGCTCGCCTTCTTCCACCAGGGCTTGGTCCGATTCACTTTCTTCGGCCTTTCCGGTAAGATAATCCCCCAGCCGTTCCTGAAGCGTATCTGTATCGTTTCCCACACCTGTTCTTGCATATTCCGCCATTGCCTGAAAACGCTTCATACCCGTCCGGAACAAAAAGTCCGCCGCCTCGCCGTCCAGTCTCTGCAGACTGTCCGAGCGCTTCTGACCGAGTATCCTCCGAAATACACTCTCATCCTGGGGCGCATAATACAGAATGCACTCTGAGTCTCTTCCATCGCGGCCTGCCCGGCCGATCTCCTGAGCATAGCTCTCCGGATCCTTTGCCATATGGAAATGGATCACATATCGAATGTCCTCCTTATCCACTCCCATGCCAAAAGCATTCGTCGCCACCATAACTTTCTTCTCTCCGGACATAAACGCCTTCATATTCTCTTTTCTCTCCGCTCCTGAGAGTTTTCCGTGATATTTTGCCGCCGGATACCCTCTGTCATTCAGGCGTTCGTACAGATCGTCAACAGCTTCGGTAGTTGCACAGTATACGATCCCTGTCTGTTCCCCGTGTGTCTCCACATACCGATACAAGTGCTGGCGCTTCCTTCCCTCCGACTTATAGCGCCGGATGGAAAGACACAGATTCTCCCTACGGTGTCCGGTGTCGACGCAAAATGCATCTGTAAGCCCCAGCTCCTCCTGCACCCCGGCCCTTACGCGTGGAGACGCCGTAGCCGTAAACGCCGCGATCGCCGGCCGTTTTCCGACCTGCTTAAGGAATTCCGGGATCCTCAGATAATCCGGACGGAAATCATATCCCCACAGCGAAATACAGTGTGCCTCGTCCACAACAAGAAGGGAGAGTTCCTCCCTTCTTGCAAAACGTATAAATTCCGGAGACGCCAGCCTCTCCGGCGATACATAGATCAGTTTACATTTGCCGTCATCCGCTTCCTGCATGATCCTCTGGCGCTCCCTGGATGGAACCGCACTGTTCAGACATGCGGCCTTTATCCCGTCTCCCCGAAGATGCTCAACCTGATCCTGCATCAGTGCGATCAGCGGCGATACAACCAGTGTGATTCCCGGAAGTTTCATTGCCGGATACTGATAGCAGACAGATTTACCGCTCCCCGTAGGCATGACAGCCAGCACATCCCGGCCCGCTAAGACCGACCGGATCACCGCTTCCTGCCCTTCTCTGAAGCTGTCAAACCAGGGGAAATATTCTTTTATATCCTCCAGCAGGTCGTCGTTCTCGTACCCCATGCTTTCACCTCTTCTGCTTCCTGATATCAGAATACAGATAGTCGCTGTCGCAGACGATCTTGTCCAGTTGCCCGCATATCTCTTTAAAGTCCGTATTCAGATCCAGCGTATCCAGTCCGATCGTGCTGCCGATCAGATCGTACTTTATGTTCTCGGGAACATTTTCCTCATCCGTTCTGGCATATAAAAGCAGCCCGCTTACTTTATCTTTCCGGGGGCTTCCTTTCGTCTCTTCCTTATTTTTCACACGGTATCTTCGTTCCATCTCCTCCTTGTTTTTCACATAGGCAAATATCTGATAAATATTGTCCTCATGGATACGGGGTCTGTCATCACCGTCTGTTGTATTTTTATTTTCCTTCTCATCCTTTTTCCGGATCCCGTGATAATGCTTGGTATCGATGATCAGTATTCTTCTGCCGTCCTTCCTGTCGCAGGTCAGTGTGATATCCGTGTGCATCTTCGGCAGCCTCCATGCCGCCTTTCTATTTCCCTTTATGTCACCCTGCCATTCCATATACTCATCATCGACAGAAAATCCGGGAGTTCCCTGATATTCCCTTCTGTAATAATTCCGCACGAATGCCTCGTACAGTTGCTCCATTTTACCATTGTATCCGGCAGCCTCCTTCAGAGAGGGCAGTCTGCTGACGCCCCGTTTCGTTGTCGGAAGCACCATCCCGTCTATAATAAATCTGCACAGTTCAATCAGCAGACGGTAGTTCCGATTATTCCTGTCATACCAAATGCTGTTCCAGCGGATCAATTTCGGATCAATGCTATCCACATTGTCAAAATACATCATTTTCTGCCTCAGTCTGCTCTTATATCGTCTGTCCACTTCCGGCCGTTTCAGTAGTAGAAAAGCGGTTGTTTTGATGATCTGATTGAAAAGATTATTTTCCGAAAATTCATCCACCTCACAGGTCACTGTGTAGCGCCTCTGAATCCGATTACGAACTGTTCCGGGCATATCCAGCTTTCCGCGCACCACCGTCATCTCTTCAGTATTGCTCCGGTATCCCCTGTGCAGTCCTCGTCTCAGCTGAAATGAGATCCTCTGTTCCAGCACGGAGGCAAACATATCATAAATGTTCTCAAAGTCCTCTTCCTTTTCCATATCTTCAAACTCCGACAATGTCAGGGCGTCACAGACATAGGCCAGCATGTAATAGATATTTTTTATTACGATCTTAACTTTTTTCTGGTTTGTCTTCTGTTTGTTCGAACACTTTTTCAAAACTTTTTTTCCACCTCTT
>DWXI01000218.1 GCA_019119265.1 Candidatus Mediterraneibacter intestinigallinarum
CTGAGTTCATATCTGCTCTGATAATAATCCCTCTCACCGCCCGGCATCTCGGTAAACTGCCATGTTGCATATGGAAGTGCAGCCTGCCGGCTGTATCCCAGGGCAAATCCATGCCCGTCCTCAAACACTACTTCCTGTATAATATCAAAATCTTCTACTCTCTTCATCTTTTTCTCCTCTCATTAAACCCCGCTCTGAATCGAACCAGAATATTTCTCCATAAACTCTCTGATCGAACAATTTTTTCCTTCTAAATAGTCCCAGTCCTGTTCCGGATCGATATCCAAACGACCGTCTTCTTCCAGATCAAGTGGTTCACAAGTTAATATCGATCCCCAGAAATTGACAAGAACTCCTTTCCCTATCTGAACCGGATCCCCTTTACCGTAATCGTCATGCCGTACTTCATATAGATACATCCCCTCCGGAACTGTATTCCAGTTAAGCCTCAAACCACTGAATAATGCCGGCTTCTCCAGAACCCGAATTTCTGTATAGGTTTCCTTCATCACATCATATCTTGCCATCTTTTTCCTCCTTTTCCCAATAAAAAACACCAGTCGTACATCTCCTGGTGCAACATCAATCATTTGATTTTTCCGTAAAATTCAAAATTCTGCTTCACTTTCTCCTCATCACCATAATATAAATTCTCGTTTTCTTACAGATATGTCATGTCAATATCGAAGATCATACATATTGCTGTTATCTTTCCTGCCTGTCTATTTTCAGCCATCCAGAGCTCAATTTTCAGGTGATGCGCACTCTTCAATCGTATCCCACACACTGTCCATATATCCAGTCTCTCTGCTATCTAGTCTTTCGTATAATTTCTGCAAAGGCTGATCCAGTCTTAGAAGTGCTTCCGCTTTTATATCCTCCAAATCATTATATTCTAAAGATAATAGGATATCCTCCTTCAATTTGTATTCATATGCGTGTTCTAAAATAATTTCAGGTGGCTGGGACATCAGCCATTTGCGGAAATCTTCCTGCTCTGCATACATTTTTCTATAAAGTGCCGTATTTTTCTCCTCCGTCGTCATAATCTTCCTCTCCTTATGCTTATTGCCAATACATGAGCGTCTACATTAGGTACTAAAAATCAAAAAAGCACCAGCCATTTATCAGCTGATGCGATGTACCGTCTTACTGTTATAAACTAATACTGCCCTCCTTTTTACCATAATAAAAGCACCTGAGCGGAACCTCAGATGCTACTAAACCTGTTTCCAGGGATTTTACGCTATAATCTGCTTATGCAGATCCATACTAATAATAAGATCGGTAACACAAATATAGTACCGAATAACTGCCATTTTGTCAAAATATTACTTTACTTAGTATTTATAAGAGACATATAATATGGGATATATCCATATTTTCCGGACAGATTCCGCAGTCATTTACATCGCTGCTTACATTGAAATTTCCCCGTATAATATTTCGCCCGTACAGCAATGTCCAGCCTAGGCAGAAACCTGTGAAATTATGGGAGTATTCTATAAAGACCTGCATCCGCTCCGGAAAGCTTGCTGCCAATATCTGCGTTGGTTTCGACAACGCCGCCGTAGCCGCTGCCAATACAGACCGCTGCTTTGTCCGCAAAGGGCGCATCCCCTTTTGGACACGCCCGATGGTTGGTTACAATATTGTTTTCTCCGGCTTCTTTTCCTCGGACATGATTGCCAGCATACTGTCCTCATTGAGCTGCCCGGCCTGACTAAATATCTTCATCCGCTGGCCTGGGAGAGTGACGGAGTGGCCTGCTCATAGTCTATTGTGGTGACGAGCATAACAAAGTCAACAATCATGTTCCTTTCCATACACCTCTTCCACTGAAACATTTGACGCAGGATCTCGAAGAGAGGTTATATAGTAACCCTTATCTGGCGCCAGAAAAAGGACGCATCCACTTTGGATACGCCCGATAGCTGGTTACAATATTTTCTTTCCCCGGCTGGTATTTTTATTTCATCTCTTTCCGGAGTTTCTCGATTTCTTCCTCACTCAAGCCGCTGGCTTCCTTGATCACCCGAATCTCGGCTCCTGCTTTCAGGAATGCAAAGATCATTTCCCGCTTTCCTTCTGCTCTTCCTTCTGCTCTTCCTTCTGCCCTTCCTTCTTCACGGCCTCTTTCTTCCAGTTTCTCTAATGCTGTACACATATTCATGCCTCCTTTGCTTTCATATGCCCGTTCTACGATCAGATCACTGTCCGTCATCACTCCGATCATGGCCCCTACGTCAGATTTCACTGTCCGATCCCCGAACATTTCCTTCACCTGATCAAACTCTCCCTTGTATATGAGCCTTGCTGTCTCAAACACGTCCTGTACATCCTCGTTATCAAAATGGTATCTTTCACTTTCCCCGACCTGCAGCAGGTTCATCCGGTAATCGGAAAAGACCCTGCTGATCTCTTCCGGCATCTCTACCACCAGATCCTTCAGGCTCTTCGGCCCATCCCACGGTTTTTCACTGTAATAAATAACAATGCTGATGATCGGATGCAGGCGGTCTTCCTTATGCAGCCCGGACAGGAACTCCTCCGGGGTCGCTCTGTCTCCGTCTTTCCGGTGCTGCCGGGCAATCTCCCGGCACTCTTTCAGATAGCCCAATGAATCATAGAGCATGACCCGGAGCGGCATCCCATAGTGAACCCGCGTCTGGTTCTCGATTCCCATGATCACGAAATCCACGCCATACGCAGCCCGCTTCACAATGTCTCTCGCCCTTGTCAGCGTTTCTTTATATTCTCCCAGTTCCACGACATTTGATACGTCTGTATCCAGCTCACTAAGTTCCTCTGGCTTAATTATCTCTTTCCCTCCAAATACCACTGTATTGAAGAGGCTTGCAAATCGGTCGTTTTCTCTCCAGAAGTCCTTAAATATCACATCCGGTTTTATCGTTGTCTTTTTCCTATCAGTTCCTCTTTATCTCCGTTATGCCTGTATTTTAAGCTACAGATATCCCGGATTTTTCTTCTGTTCATATTCAGTATAGCACAGGACCGCTGAAACCGGAACATAGAAACATAGTATTTTCAGAATCACTCATTCCCATCTTCCTGTATTTTCTATCTTCAAATGCTACATAGTGGGTAAAAAAATTTGACTTTATAAAATCAGTATTTTCAAACACGGGTACCAGCTTCACATTCCTGCCAAATCATGAGATGATCCGGACCGGATCTCTGTGATCGCCCCACAGCTTATCTCCTGCCCCTGGACCCAGATGGAAGATCCGGAAACTCCCTCGATTTCCCCTGAGGCAGTGTAATATTGTCCCCTGCCTGGTTTCACCGGACTTTGCAAATAAAACTCCACCTCCACTTCCATCCCTTCTTTCAGCATATGGAACGTTCTGTCCAGTTCCTCCAGTTTTTCTTCCGAAAGGATCCGCTTTTCCTCATATCTGATCTCCTGCTCTTGGATTTCGTCCTCAAAGCCTTTCAGCGCCGCAAATGGCGCAAACTGTTTTGCTCTCTTCTCTACCGCCATGGGATGCCTTCCGGACACCGGACGTGTGCGATGTAATATCTTTTGATACTCTGTTGAAAGCATGAGATCGCCTCCTACGCTTTATGTCCGCCAATTTGATTATTTCTCTCTGCGTATGTGGAGCACTTTAGCAGATTCGCTCCCCGCATGATCGCATTTTTCCCATGTCTTTTCTTCACTCTCAAAATTGCTTGCTGAAGCCGTTTCTCTTTATCCTGCTCCTCCGGATCCGAGAATAAGTCATACTGGCAGTAAGTTTCAGGGAACACTTTTCCTGCATAGATTTCAATCCGCCGAATCCCGGTATGGCGATCTGTCGTTTGCTGATAGATTCGTTCTACTGCCCCGATCAGCTTTTTTGAGCTGTTTGTGGGGTCAGGAAACTTCGCGCTTCCTCTTGTTGGTTCGCGTCCAAAGCGGTGATCGTATGCAATCCAGAGTGTCACTGAGCTTGTCGCCAGTCCCTTTTCAACCAGGTCAAGACTCAACACATCCGTCATTTCTTTTGCAATAATGATTCCCTCTTCAAAGCTATAATTCCGCATGAGTACCTGCCCGTTCGACAGGCTGTGTCCCTCTGCCCGGTAATTCTTGATGTCCTCCATCCGGCAGGATTCACAGCCCCAGGCATGGTCGATCAGCAGCTCCGCGTCAATCCCAAAGATCTTAAAAAGAAGGTCCTCAGAGGATAAGGATGCCAGGGCAATGTCTCCCATGGTATGGATCCCATACCCTGCAAGTTTACGTTCCGTCCTGGAACCGATCATCCAGAAATCCCGAAGCGGCTGGTGATCCCAGAGCTGCTCACGATAGGTAATCTCATTCAGGATTCCGATGTGGTCCGGCGAATGCTTTGCAATGATATCCATGGCGATCTTCGCCAGATAAAGATTCGTCCCAACACCGGCCGAGGCTGTAATCCCGGTCTCCTTCTTGACCGCATCCATCAGCACGACCGCCATTTCTTTCGGGGTTTTCTGATACAGCTGCAGGTAGTTGGTCACGTCCATGAAGCACTCATCCACACTGTACACATGGATGTCCTCTTTTGAGAGATACCGCAGGTAGATGCTATAGATCCGTGCGGAGTAGTCCAGATATAATTGCATCCGCGGCATGGCAGTGATATAGGTGATATTCTCCGGGATCTCATGGATCCGGCACCGATTTTTGACTCCCAGCTTTTTCATGGCCGGGGTGATCGCCAGGCAGATCGTGGACTTGGACCGTGTTGGGTCTGCTACCACCAGATTCGTTGTAAACGGGTCCAGCTTCCGTTCCACGCATTCTACTGAGGCATAGAAGGATTTCAGATCGATGCAGATATAATAGCGCTCCACAGCATTCTCCTTTCCGGGATTTCAGCCTGCTGCCCATAGCAGAACACAGCATCGGGCAGCAGACAGATCCCCATATTTCTTGACAAAACAGGAAAACAATCTTATCATATAGGCAAGTAAGTTGCCGGTTCTTTTGATACAGATTATAGGCTGATGTTTCTTAATTGTCAGGAACATATGTTCTGTTTTTTAAGAAATTAATTTCCTTTTTTGCCAAAAAGAACCAGCGAATCCTTCTAAGGAGAGTTCAAAAGATGACATTTGGAGAAAAAATACGGGAATTAAGAAATGCGAAAGGATGGAGCCAAACACAGTTGGCAGAGGCAGCAGGCGTGTCCCTCCGGACGGTCCGGGGATGGGAAAAGGAAGGGCGATATCCGAAGAAACGGGAATTATACCAGAAACTGTCTGAAGTATTGGACTGTGATCCATCCTATTTGATGTCGGATGGCGCTGAGTTTATCTCCACTGCTGCGGAACAGTACGGATCCCGCGGGGAGCGGCAGGCACGGTTGATCCTGGATCAGGCCGCAGCCATGTTTGCCGGAGGAGATTTGACCGATGCGGATAAGGTTGCATTCATGGAAGAAATCCAGATGTTGTATCTGGATTCCAAGAAACGGGCCAAAAAGTTCACCCCGAAAAAGTATCGTAAACACGATAAGGGGGATAGGGCATGAGATGCGATTACATATACAGGCAGGTAGAACGACTGGTGCAGAAATATAAGACACGTGATCCGATCGAACTGCTGGAAGCACGCGGCGTTATCGTTAAAGAGACATCCCAGTACCAAAACCTGAAGGGATATTGCTTTGTGAGCTGCCAGACCGTCTATACCATACTCAGCAGTTTCCTCTCAGATGGGGAGAAACGGATCGTGGCCGCTCATGAACTGGGGCATATCGTGCTTCATCACAATGAGTTAAAAATGGCTCCAATGCTGGATGACAAGCTCTATAACATGGTGGATGATACAGAGTATCAGGCCAATCTTTTTACGGCGGATCTGCTGATCTCCGATCAGGATGTGGCAGAGCTTGCCCAGAATGAGGATCTGGACTATTTCAGTTTCTGCAGCGCACTGCAGGCCACACCGGAGTTAATGAGTTTCAAACTTTACAGTCTGATCCACCGGGGCCAGAACTATAACATGCCCCTGGATCTGAACAGTCGGTTTCTGGCAAAATAGGCACTACAAATCCCGTTAGACAGGAAATGTAATGCCTATTTTCAGAACAAAGTCATCTGTTCATAGTCGGTAGATGAAGTCAGTAGAACAGGCGCCTTATGAAGCAGTCCGCTTACCTCCTTCTCTTTGGACAGCCACTCTTCTATCTCATCTTTTTCCAGGATCAGCGGCATCCTGTCATGGACAGAAGAGACCGAAGAATTTGCTTCAGTTGTGATAACAACAAAACTTTCCCGTCCCTGATATACGTCATAGCATCCTGCCATCCACAATACAGGGGAGTCCTCTCTTTCGAATCGAAATTTCTCCTTCCTGCCATTCCATTCATAAAATCCTCTTGCCGGGATGATGCACCGCCTCTGGCTGATACACTCCCGGAAGGTCTTTCGTTCCGTGATACTCTCTGCTCTTGCATTGATCAGAAGTCGTTTCTGGTCATATTGCGGGAATCCCCACTTCATCAGGAGCATTTCAGGCTGTACCGGTCCTCCGGTAATGACTGCTGCTGTCTGCGAAGGAAAGACGTCACCATACCGGATCAAGCCCTTTTTTCTATCAATATTTCTGACAATCTTCCAGATTTCTTCCTCTGTGTCTGGATCAATATAATAGCGTCCACACATAATTATTCCTCCTCGCTTAATGTGTTTATGTTATCAGTTTTCGTCATATTCGTAGCCAGAGGTACTCAAGCAGATGAATCTGATATGGATATCGCTTTAATTGTCAAACCTTATACTAAAAATATACATTCAAAAGATTGAGTGTCAGACCCTTGTGTACAAGCATGGTATTTGCCTGAACTTCATATGTCCTGGCTAAGATTTTCTGGATACGAGCAAGGAGGATCTGTCCATTGTATGGCTTGGAAATAAAGTCATCGGCGCCAATATTGAGCCCCATTAATTCATCAAAGTCCGTATTACGGCTGGTTAAAATGATGATCGGCACAGTTGATTTTTGGCGTATATACCGGCAAATATGAAAACCATCCTGATATGGGAGATTAATATCCAACAAAATCAAATCTGCTTCTGAAGATAATGCTCGTTCCCCTATGTTCTGAAAATCATCTGAACTGGAACATTCATACCCGTACTTTTGAAGCAGTTGTGTCAATTCTTCGCGAATAGCTATTTCGTCTTCTATGATATATATTTTCATATATTTATCACCTGCTTTTTGCTATTTCATTTTCAAATTTCGTCGTCTAATAATTGAATCTGCTCGACTTGTGTAATTTGAGCAGGAGAGCTCTCCAGAACATCACCAGAGAATGTAACTGCTATCTTATCTCCCACATCCAGATCTTCGAATGAAAGTTCCGTATATCGCCACACAATTTTTGTTTCTTCAACTATATCCAAAACAAAATCGCCTCTAAAATTTATATCATTCACATCCATCCCCTGCACTGACAATGTGCTGTCTCGTATATCTGATATGGACGCATAAAATGTTTGTGATTTTAAAGTAGTTGTTGCAGCTTCAATACGATCATAAGCCGTTTTATAACCGATAGCAAAAAATATACCTGCTACCGCCACCACACATAAGACTATGAGAAGTATATAAACAACTTTTATTTTTTTCACTTGTAAATACCTCCTTCATCAAATCTAGGAACTTTGTTTTGTCAGAG
>DWXI01000219.1 GCA_019119265.1 Candidatus Mediterraneibacter intestinigallinarum
AGGAAGACGAGACACAGACATTGTTCTGGATACGGCGCGTATGGCGAGCAATCTGAATGTGTTGGAGATCATAGACAAGACAGTTCCCGCTTATGATTTCGAACGGTTATATGAAGAGAATAAGGAGACGATCCTGGGGAGATATATTGACTGCTTTCACGGATGCAGTGAGGAGAGTATAGAATATCAGGCTTTGTGCGAGGGGGTAACAGCACTGCTCGGAAGCCGATAGTGAGGAAAGATACATGATAATTACAGAACTGTATATCAGAAATTTCGGGAAATTTTCGAATCGCCACTTTTATCTGAGAGAGGGCGTTCAGGTGATCAGCGGGGAAAATGAATTTGGCAAGACCACTCTGCATGCATTTATCCGTGCTATGCTCTTCGGAATGGAAAGAGGGAGAGGCAGAGCTGCCGCAAAAGATGATTTCAGCCGTTACGAGCCGTGGGAAGATCCCGGCTCTTATGCAGGAGTCATGCGTTTCATCTGCGGCGGGCGTCGGTTCAGGCTGGAGAGAAACTTTGCCCGGCATACCAGATCGGTTTCTCTCATCTGTGAGGACGACGGGGAAGAACTGTCAGTTGAACACGGAGATCTGGAAATGCTGTTGGGAGGGATGACGCCGGAACTTTTTGACAGTACAGTATCTATTGGACAGCTGAAGGCGGAGCCGGGGCAGGAGCTGGCGGATGCTCTTGTGAATTATGCGGCAAATTATTATGAGACCGGCGGCGGGGAGTACGATCTGAACGCCGCCCTGAAAGATCTGAACGAGAAAAAGAGGACGGCGGCAAAACAGCTTCGGGAAGAGGAATCCCTGTATGAGGCGAAGCTGCAGAAAATGCAGCAGGAATGCAGTTATCTGGAAAGAGATATGGAACGCCTTCACAGAGAACATGAGGAAAAAGAGGAGACTCTGGAGGAACTGGAGCAGGAGATAACATTTGAACCGGATACACCGGAGGCGGCGCCCGGCCGGTTGCTGGTTCCGGGCGGCATAGTCGGGATATGCGTTGGTATCCTGGGAATCCTGTGGAGCAGGTCGATCGGGCAGGAACTGCTCAATATGTCTGTGTTCGTTGGGGTGGCGGCAGGAATGATCAGTCTGCTCGGCGTTATAGTGTTGACAGCGGGAATCTTGAGAATGACCGGACGGAACCGGTCCGGGAAACGGGCGGGCAGGAGAGGTACGGAAGAGAAAGGCGCTTCCGATGGAATTGAAGGTCAGAGAAAAAGACTGGAATGGGAGCTGGAACGTATCCGCGGAGAGCTGAAAGAAAAAGCACTGCGAAGAGAGAATATACGGGAGGAATATGAGGAGACGGAGAAAAGTGAAAGGCATATTCGGCTGGAGAAGCAATGCCGGGCGCTGGAACTCGCAGAAGTGACTCTGAGAAAGGCGGCCGGCGCTGCGGGAGAATATATGGAGAAAAGACTTAACCGTCGTGCGTCAGAGATATTTTCGGCTGTTACAGATGAGAAGTATCCGTCTCTTGAGATTGATGGTCAGAGAGGAATCACTGTCTGGAACGGGATCAGGCGTATTCCTGCTGAACGCCTGAGCAGAGGAACGGTGGAACAGATTTACTTTTCGGTGAGAATGGCGGCGGCAGAATTGCTGGCAGAAGAGAATATGCCGGTTATACTGGATGATGTGTTTGCGTTTTATGATGACAAAAGACTGGAATCTGTATTAAAATGGTTGAGCGGACAGAAAAAGCAGGTTATAATATTTACCTGTCATAAAAGGGAAGAAGAGATACTAAGACAAATATGAGAAAGAAGAGTTTCAGATGAAGATAAATTTGCCTAGAAAAGTGCTGATGATCATTAATAATCTGCAGCTTCACGGATATGAAGCTTATGCGGTGGGAGGATGCGTCCGGGATTCAATCCTGGCCAGAAGACCCGAGGACTGGGATATTACTACATCTGCGAGACCCGAAGAGATAAAAAAATTGTTTCGAAGGACGGTTGATACAGGGATCGAACATGGTACGGTCACTGTACTTCTGGGGAAAGACAGTTATGAGGTGACGACTTACCGGATCGACGGGGCGTATGTGGACAGCCGGCACCCGAAGGAGGTACATTTTACAAACAAGCTTGAGGAAGATCTGAGAAGGAGAGACTTTACCATTAACGCTATGGCGTATAATGATGACGTGCGCCTGGTGGATGTGTTCGGGGGAATGAAGGATCTGAACCATCACCTGATCCGTTGTGTCGGAGAGCCGAAGGAGCGGTTTTCTGAAGACGCCCTGAGGATACTGCGCGCAGTGCGTTTTTCTGCACAGCTCAATTTCCCGATTGAACAGAATACGGCGGAGGCCGTCAGGGAGTTGGCGCCGACGCTGAAAAACATAAGTGCGGAGCGGATTCAGACCGAGCTTGTCAAACTTCTTGTATCGCCTCATCCGGAACGGATCCAGGATGCATACGAACTGGGGATCACGAAGGTTATCCTTCCGGAGTGGGACGATATGGTCGGAGTGGAGCAGAATACTCCACATCACAAATATGATGTGGCTCGTCATACATTATATGCATTGAAAAACGTAAAGCGGGATAAGATTCTCCGCCTTACTATGTTGTTCCATGACATGGGAAAGCCGTCCGTGAAGACTACGGATGAAAAGGGGCGGGATCATTTTAAGGGGCATGCCCTGGTCAGTGAGGAAATTGCGAGAAAGGTCATGCGCAGACTGAAGTTTGACAATGATACGGTGAAAAAAGTTACCAGGCTTGTCTGCTATCATGATTACCGTATGGAGGCTACTCCGAAAGATGTACGCCGTGCGATGAACAGGATCGGTGTGGAGTTGTTCCCTTATTACCTTGCAGTCAGGATGGCGGATGCGAAAGCCCAGAGCCCTTACAGAAGAAGGGAGAAGATCGAGAACATAATCGCCGTGCGGGAACTGTATCAGGAGATCCTGCTCAACGGCGAGTGTGTTACTTTGCACCAGCTGGCAGTAGGCGGCCGCGAACTGATGGAATTGGGCATGAATCCGGGCAGAGAGCTGGGAAGCATGTTGAGCGAACTTCTGGAGTACGTGATCGATGATCCGGAAAGGAATACAAAAGAAAATCTCTGCAATTATGTAAAAGAAAAACTTGATTTATGATCATACTCGGGCTGCTTCCGTCATACATTAGAGAGAGTCAGAATACGCGGTGACAGGGGGCAGCCATGAGAGAAGAATACGAACTGGAAGTATTGGAGAATTATGATATAGAAGTGAGAAGCACCCGAAAGATAAGGGGTGCGTTTTTTTGCAATACTGATGAGGGAACGATGCTGTTGAAAGAGACAAAGATCTCAGGGCAGCGCGCGCTCTTGCTGTATATGGTGCTCAGCCGCATTGAAGCAAAAGAAAATATTAAAGTCGACACGCCTGTATTTACAAAGGACAGAGAACTCCTTGTAAGTTCAAGGGAGGGCAGGCAGTATATGCTGAAGAAATGGTATCAGGGCTGTGAATGCGATGTGCGCCAGGAACGGGAGGTGATCCGGGGATCTGAGCGTCTGGCCGCCCTTCACCGGGAGCTGGAGCAGCCGGCTGTCGATCCGGCATGGACCGGGCAGCAGGGGAGGGGGAGACTCTTAAATGGAAGGGATCCTCTGGAAGAAATGTTACGCCATAATCGGGAACTGAAGAAAGTGAGAAGCTTTATCCGCAGTCGCGTATCGAAAAATGAGTTTGAATACCTGTTTCTGGACAGCTTTGAGAAAATGTATCAGTTAGCGGAGAATGTTCTGCAGAGAATGCAGGATTCGGGATGCTCCGCGCTCTATCACGACAGTATTGCAAGGGAAAGCCTGGCTCACGGGGATTATAATTATCATAATCTTCTCGTGACAGGCGAAGATATGGCTGTGACGAATTTTGACCATATGCATTCAGGCATACAGGTACATGATCTTTACTATTTTATAAGAAAAATAATGGAAAAGTATACATGGAAACAAAAAACTGGACAGAAAGTGATGGAAGCATATGAAAGCATCAGACCTTTGAGCCCACGCGAGAAAGAGTATATCGGATTATGTCTTGCATATCCGGAAAAATACTGGAAGACGGCCAGCACTTACTACCACTCCAACAAGGCCTGGCTCTCTCAGAAATCTATAGAAAAACTGGAGCTGGCAGTGCGCCAGAATGATGAAAAAAAGGCCTTTCTGGAAAATATTTTTTCGATCAGGATCTAGCAAAGATTTGTTGCCGTTTCAGCGGAAACATGATATATTATTACTGGATTTATTGTGATTTTTCCTAAAAAATCAACAGAAAAAATGGTAGGAGTGGTAAAGATGTATCAGAAAGAGTATGAGCGCTGGATGGCAGCGGATCTGGAAGATCCGGACCTGAAACCTGAATTGTCAAAAATCGAAGGAAATGATGATGAAATTAAAGAGCGTTTTGCAGTGGCGCTGAAGTTCGGTACAGCCGGACTCAGAGGCGTTCTCGGAGCAGGTACGAACCGCATGAACATTTATGTGGTACGTCAGGCAACCCAGGGACTTGCAAATTGGGTAAAGACCCAGGGCGGAACCCAGACGGTTGCGATCAGCTATGACAGCCGTATTAAAAGTGATGTGTTTGCCAAAACGGCCGCAGGCGTGCTTGCTGCAAACGGAATCAAAGTCAGGATCTATGACGCACTGATGCCGGTGCCGGCGCTTTCATTTGCAACACGTTATTATAACTGTAATGCCGGCGTTATGGTGACAGCGTCTCACAATCCTGCAAAATATAACGGATACAAGGCATACGGACCGGACGGCTGTCAGATGACGGACGATGCGGCGGCGGTCGTATACGAGGAAATCCAGAAGACAGACGTGCTGACAGGCGCAAAATATATGTCCTTCGCCCAGGGGGTTGAGGAAGGTCTGATCCGTTTTGTGGGAGACGACTGCAAGAGAGCGCTCTATGACGCCATCGAATCCCGCCAGGTACGTCCGGGCCTCTGCAGCACGGCAGGACTTAAGCTGGTATACAGTCCGCTGAACGGCTCCGGACTGATGCCTGTAACACAGGTGTTAAAAGATATCGGCATTACAGATATCACGATCGTTCCGGATCAGGAGTATCCGAACGGTTACTTTACTACATGCAGCTATCCGAACCCGGAGATCTTTGCAGCGCTGGAGCAGGGCCTCAATCTGGCGAAAGAGACGGGGGCTGATCTGATGCTTGCTACGGATCCGGATGCAGACCGTGTAGGTATCGCCATGAAATGCCCAGACGGTTCCTATGAACTGGTGAGCGGCAATGAAGTGGGCGTACTGCTCCTTGATTATATCTGTGCAGGCCGCATTGAGAAAGGTACGATGCCGGAGAATCCGGTAGCTGTGAAGTCTATTGTATCCACTCCTCTCGCGGATGCAGTGGCGAAAAAATACGGCGTGGAGCTTCGCAACGTTCTGACCGGCTTTAAATGGATAGGCGATCAGATCGCACAGCTTGAGTCTTCAGGAGAAGTGGACCGTTTCATCTTCGGATTTGAGGAAAGCTACGGATATCTTGCCGGACCTTATGTTCGCGATAAAGATGCGGTGATCGGTTCTATGCTGATCTGTGAGATGGCGGCTTACTACAGGAGCATCGGAAGTTCTCTGAAACAGCGGATGGAAGAAATCTATGCAGAGTACGGACGTTATCTGAACAAAGTTGACAGCTTCGAGTTCCCGGGATTAAGCGGAATGGACAAGATGTCCGGCATTATGCAGAATCTCAGGGATAAGCCGCTGACAGAAATCGCAGGATACAAAGTAACGTCCGTGACAGATTATCAGAAACCGGAAGAGACAGGACTCCCGGCGGCAAATGTGCTTATCTACAAGCTGGAGAATAATGCGACCGTTATCGTCCGCCCGTCAGGAACGGAGCCGAAGATCAAGATATATTACACCACATTAGGTAAGGATCTTGCTGAAGCGGAGAGTGAAAAGGACAAACTGGCAGAAGCTTTGAAGCCGGTCATGGAGTAGGAAAAAGCGGCGGTTATCCGCATGATTGACACAAAACGGAGAATACGCTGACAATGCCGTAAAAAAGGGCGAAAAATCTTGACAAAGCCAACCTAAACCGTTATAACAATACATAAAGGCGGAAAGATGCGTCCGCAAAGGCATTATCCCCTTTAAAATAACAGAAATAGAAATTGTATGTACGTACAATAAAGAGGAGGAATTACCCATGAACAAAACAGAATTAATTGCAGCTATTGCAGAAAAGGCAGAAATTTCAAAGAAAGATTCTGAAAAAGCATTAAAAGCTTTTGTTGATGTAGTTACAGAGCAGCTCAAGAACGATGATAAGGTTCAGCTTGTTGGATTCGGAACATTTGAAGTAAGCAAGAGAGCTGCAAGAGAGGGAAGAAATCCGCAGACAGGAAAGACAATGAAGATCGCAGCTTGCAAGGCTCCGAAGTTCAAAGCAGGAAAGGCTTTAAAGGACGCTATCAACTAATTTCAGATTTGAAATATAGAAAGAAGAACGGACAGGCACTTACGATGGAAGCATTGTAAGTGCCTTTTTGTAAGGATGACCGTTTACAGGGAGGTAGAAAATGCGTTTGGATAAATTTTTGAAGGTATCAAGACTGATCAAGAGGCGGACTGTAGCGAATGAGGCGTGCGATGCAGGCCGTGTTACAGTCAACGGAAAACCGGCGAAGGCGTCTGTCCAGATAAAGCCCGGGGATGTGATAGAAATTCAGTTTGGCACGAGAAATGTGAAAGCAGAGGTTCTGAAACTGCAGGATACCACGAAAAAAGAAGAGGCGGCGGAACTGTTCAGATATCTGTAGCAACAGTTCAGCCATCTGCCCGCCAGAACATGAGCAAAGAAGCGGCGAAAGCCGCAGAAAGCACGTTAGTGCAGCTTTGCGAATGGCGCGTGCTGAACTGTCGCTATCTGTATGCATAATTCGGGATGTCCTCTCATATATTTAAAAACAGAGTGGGAGGGAGCGCGGATGGAAGAACAGAGAATCGCAAAAGCGCACAAGCTGGTTGTGAATAACAGAAAAACAAGTATGGTGACAGGGGTGCTCGACGTGCTTTCGTTCGATCTAAACGAGATACTCCTTGAGACTGAGCAGGGAATGCTGATGGTTAAGGGAACAGATCTCCATGTCAACAGACTGAGCGTAGAAAAAGGCGAAGTGGATCTGTCGGGAAACATTGACAGCATTGCATACTCCAGCGCTGCTCCGACAGGAAAACAGGGAGACGGTTTTCTGGCGAAACTGTTCAGGTAGGGCGTTCGTATGATACTCGGAATCGGAACAGAAGGGGAAATCTTTCTGTATGCGTCATTGACTGGAATAACTATTTTGTGTGCATATAATGTATTGATGCTTTTCAGGAAACTGATCCGGCACAGTGCGTCGGTGACAGGCGCAGAGGATGTTATATTCTGGGTTGCGGTCAGTATCTATATTTTTCGAAAAATGTATGACACTACATATGGGAGTATAAGATGGTTTTTTGTGGTCGGATTATTATGCGGGGCGGGGATCGCCCGGCTTTTAATACGGCTGGTCGGTAAAATTTGGGCAAAGATAGAGAAAAGTCTTGAAAAGTATATGAAAAAACGATAGAATATTTTAACAATGGGGTGTGAAAATATATTAATAAGTTGGGTGAGTATGAATGAATAAGATGAAACAGCAGTCGGTATCCGGCCGCCGTAAAGACAGAAAGAGGAATTCCCGGCTCCGGCATTACAAACACAGTATCCTGATGATCTGTATGGTGCTTGTGTTTCTGTCGGGAGCCCTGGCTATCGGGTCCATGAGTCTTCATGCGAAGAACGCCGAGTACAAGGCTCAGGAGGAGGAGCTGGAGGCTCAGATCAAGGATGAGGAACAGCGCGCGGAAGAAGTAGATAAATTTGAAGAGTACGTTAAGACAGATGATTACATCAAGGAGACGGCAGAGGACAAGCTGGGTCTGGTCGATCCTGATGAAATCATATTTAAGCCGTCAAAATGATGCGGCCGGCGATTTGAACAGAATAAGGATATACGAATGAAAACTCCGGGAGAATTCTCCCGGAGTTTTCATTGTGCACGACCGCAGGCCTTTTGCGAAAGGAGACATATCATGAGTGAGAACCGGATGATGCATGGCAGTCCGTATGTAGAACAGATAGAAAAGTATGCCCATTCATTAAAACAGCTTTCCAGTACTTTCCTGGGATTGGAAGAAAAGAAGAAAGCATTTTCGAATGAAGAGATAGAAGACATGTTTACCCGGGTGAGGGAAAAGGTGTGTTCGAAATGCGAAAAATGCGGATGGTGTTGGGGGGAGAATTTTGTCCATACATATCAGATGGGGTATGAGATTCTATCGGCAGTGGATCAGTATGGAAATGAGCTGAATACAGAGGTGAAGCGCAAACTGATGCAGCGATGTATTATGGCTCCCCGTTTTCTGCGAGAGATGCTCTCGGGATTTCATGAGGCAAGACAGAATATTATATGGGTGAACCGGATGGCAAGGAGCAGGGAGAGCTGTGCAATCCAGATGAATACTTTCGCTGATATGATACGTAGTACGACGAAAGAGCTGGAGAACAGTATTTTCATGGATGAACGGCTGGAAAAAAGAATTATGTCGGCCTTGAAGAGAAAAGGAGTGAGGGTACTTTATATCCATTTTTTTATGAACCCGGAGGGAAAATTTGAGATCCATGTTACAGCAAGAAGCATAAGAAAGCAGAAAATTACGGTAAAAGAGGTTGTAAGGGCAGTCACAGAAGCTGTAGGAAGGAAATTCGTTCTTCCGGGCGACAGTGCGCAGATGCTCGGCAGCGATTATATGACCGTGGTATGTGTGGAAGGTCCATCTTATTACGTTATGTATGGAACGGCGAGGATAGGAAAAGACTGCTCGAAAGTTTCGGGAGATAACTTTGCCCTTATAGAGATGCCGGGCGGCAGACAGGCGGCGGTGCTATCTGACGGCATGGGATCGGGAGCGGATGCCTGCCGTGAGAGTACTATGGTCATTGAACTCCTCGAAGAACTGTTGAGCGCAGGCTTCCCGGAGAAAACGGCAATCCAGATGATCAATACAACCCTGGTGATGGGCAGGGAGGAAATACACTATTCAACAGTGGATATGTCGGTGTTCGATCTGTATACAGGCGAATGTGAGATTATCAAATCCGGGGCCTCATCTACATTTATCCGGAAAAAAGACAGTGTAGAGCATCTGAGCTCTACAAGCCTTCCCATCGGGGTTATGAACCGTATTGAGATTGACTCTGTAAAACGTCAGCTGGAAGACGGGGATTTTCTGATCATGGTTACAGACGGAGTGCTGGATGCACTGCCGGTGGGAGAGCAGGATATCCTTCTTGAAACTATCATACAGGGAACTGATATCCGCAATCCGAAGGAGATGGCTCATCATGTACTGGAACAGGTGCTCGCCTGGACGGGGAAGGAGCCGGCTGACGATATGACAGTTCTGGTATTGGGAATTTGGAGAGAATGACAGCTCTTTACTTTTTAAAATGAATTAGTTATAGTTTACATATGATGATGAATATAATAGAGCAGACGGAAGTATATATCAGAGAAAACAGAATGATAAGCGAAGATGACGTGGTAATCACAGGCGTATCGGGCGGAGCGGATTCGGTATGCCTGCTTTTTGTGCTCTGTAATCTGCAGCAGAGGATGGGATTCAGGGTAAAGGTGTGCCATGTAAATCACGGACTCAGAGGGGAAGACGCCGATGCTGACGAACAGTATGTGAGAGAGCTTTGCAGGCGTATGGATGTAGACTTCCGTGTTTTTCACGAAGATGTGGAATTAATTGCCAGAAACAGGAAACAATCTCAAGAGGAGGCGGGGCGCGCGGTGCGCAGGGCCGCCTTTGAGAAGATGTGTCAGGAGGACGGAGGAACAAAAATAGCAACGGCCCATCACAGGGATGACAATGTGGAAACTGTTCTTATGAATATTTCCAGGGGAACCGGGATACAGGGCCTATGTGGGATCTGGCCGGTTCGAGGAAAGTGGATCCGTCCTCTCCTTTATCTTGACAGACGCCGGATTGAAACGTTCCTCACCGAACAGGGCCTGACATGGCGTACGGATCTGACGAACAAGGAAGATGCTTACACAAGAAATCGGATCCGGCACAATATTCTTCCTGCTATGACCGATCAGATCAATTCCGGTACGGTAAAGCATATTGATGAACTGTCTGCACAGGCTCGGGAACTGTGGGAGTATCTCGATCAGGAAACTAGCCGGGCGATGCAACGGTGTACCGCCGGACTTGAAGGAGGGGGTCTTGCTGTTGACGGAGAAATTCTGGAGAGAGAGTCCGGGGCTGTAAAGAAACAGGTGATAAAGCGGTGTCTGGCTTCTGTACGGGGCGAAGAAAAAGATATTGGCGCAACTCATATTCTTGAGGTGCTGGAACTTCTGAGCAGGCAGCCGGGCAGAACTGTCCATCTTCCGGGAAATGTGACTGCAGAGCGGGTATATTCCGGGATAGAGATCCGACGTCGGCAAGAGACGGCTGAAAAAGGCACGGAGATCAGGCTGAATATACCCGGAGAGACGCAGATCCCCGATAAAGCGACTAAGATATCCTGCCGGCTGATAACAGATTTTGATCGAAAAGATGCGGAAGAGATACCGCAAAAAAGCTACACGAAATGGATTGATTATGATATAATAAAATGTAGCCTTTCTGTAAGAACGCGGCAAAGCGGAGATTATCTGACAGTGGATGAAAGCGGAAACCGTCAGAAGTTAAAGTCATATTTTATCAATGAAAAAATTCCGCGTCGGGAACGCGAAAGGATGATACTCATAGCGGACGGGAACGAAATCGTGTGGATTCCCGGTCACAGGATGAGTAAAAGGTATCAGGTGGGAGATAACACAGAAAGAGTTCTTGAGATAAAGATAACGGAGGATAAGAAAAATGTCAGAGACGATCAGAGTACTGATTCCGGAAGAAAAAGTAGATGAAAGGATCAGGGAGCTGGGGCGGCAGATCAGCAGGGATTATGCCGGCAAGCAGGTTCATTTGATCTGTGTGTTAAAAGGCGGGGTATTCTTTATGTGCGAACTGGCGAAACGCATTACAGTTCCGGTTTCCATGGATTTTATGTGTGTGGGAAGCTACGGCGACGGAACGGCGTCAAGCGGCGTCGTACGTATAGCAAAGGATCTGGATGAGTCGATCGAGAATAAAGAAGTATTGATCGTGGAGGACATCATCGATTCCGGAAACACGCTTTATTATCTGATTGATGTTCTGAAGAAGAGAAATCCGGCAAGTATGAAACTGTGTACGCTTCTGGATAAGCCGGACAGAAGAATAAAAGATGTAAAAGTAGATTACTGTGGATTTGAGATCCCGGATGAGTTTGTAGTAGGTTACGGGCTGGACTATGCCCAGAAATACAGGAACCTTCCTTACATCGGAGTGGTGGAAGGCCTGGAATAGGAAGGAGTATAATTTTGGATAATAACAGGAAATACAGGAGCGTCAACGGCTCCACGATACTGATGTTTATAGTTATCGTGATTGTTGCACTCTGGATGGCGAGCCGGATGCAGGTACACCGGCAGGAGATGACATATACGGATTTTGTTGCTGCGGTCGAACAAAATAATGTGACAGACGTATATATTGATCAGAACAGCGCCGTGCCTACGGGTACGGTGTCCTTCATGCTGAAAGATGAGGATACGACCAGAACAGTCAATGTGTCGAATGTGGAGGATGTGCAGGACCTGCTTGATGAGAATGACATTGTGTACAGTCTGTCTGCGATTCCCGAGGATTCTGTCTTGACAACAGTACTTCTCCCGCTGCTGGTGACGCTGGGAGGCGTGATGCTTATCTTCTACCTTATGAACCGGCAGAACGGCGGGGCTAACGCCAAGGCTATGAATTTCGGCAAGAGCCGTGCGAGAATGACGAATCAAAATGAAATTAAAGTTACTTTTAACGATGTGGCCGGCCTGAAAGAAGAAAAAGAAGAATTGGAGGAAATCGTCGATTTCCTGAAAGCACCTAAAAAATATGTGCAGGTAGGTGCGAGGATTCCGAAAGGAGTTTTGCTGGAAGGCCCTCCGGGAACAGGAAAGACTCTTTTGGCAAAAGCGGTAGCCGGGGAGGCGGGAGTACCTTTTTTCAGTATCTCAGGTTCAGATTTTGTAGAGATGTTCGTGGGCGTGGGCGCTTCGCGTGTGCGTGATCTGTTCCAGGATGCAAAGAAGAATGCGCCGTGTATTGTGTTTATCGACGAAATCGATGCAGTGGCAAGAAGGCGCGGCAGCGGCCTGGGCGGCGGACATGACGAGCGGGAGCAGACGTTGAACCAGCTTCTTGTAGAGATGGACGGATTTGGCGTGAACGAAGGGATCATCGTTATGGCCGCGACGAACCGAAAGGATATTCTTGATCCTGCCATTTTAAGACCGGGGCGTTTTGACCGCAATGTAATCGTAGGACGGCCGGATGTGGGCGGCAGAGAAGAAATACTGAAAGTACATGCAAAGAATAAGCCGCTGGGCGATGATGTGGATTTGAAGCAGATTGCGCAGACTACGGCAGGGTTCACAGGAGCTGATTTAGAGAATCTTCTGAATGAAGCTGCGATACTGGCGGCGAAGGACAACCGGGTATATGTGCAGCAGAGGGATATCCGCCATGCATTTGTCAAGGTGGGGATAGGTCCGGAGAAGAAGAGCCGGATCGTATCCGAAAAAGAGCGGAAGATCACCGCGTATCATGAGTCGGGGCATGCGATACTGTTTCATGTGCTTCCGGATGTGGGGCCTGTATACAGTGTGTCCATTATTCCTACAGGTGGAGCAGGCGGTTATACGATGCCTCTGCCGGAGAGAGACGACATGTTTAATACAAAAGGGCATATGCTTCAGGAAATCACTGTCGCTCTTGGCGGACGAGTGGCGGAAGAGGAAGTATTTGACGATATCACTACAGGCGCCTCCCAGGACATTAAGCAGGCTACGGCTATCGCAAAATCGATGATCACAAAATTCGGTATGTCCGAGAAGCTTGGACTGATCAACTATGACAATGACAGCGATGAGGTTTTCATCGGGCGGGATATCGGTCATACATCAAGAGGGTACGGCGAGAAAGTTGCGGGAACGATTGATGAAGAAGTAAAGAGAATTATTGATGAGTGCTATCTGAAAGCGCGTGCGATCATTCAGGAACATCATGATGTGCTGGAGGCGTGTGCAGAGCTTCTACTTGAGAAAGAAAAAATTACAAGAGACGAGTTCGAAGCTTTGTTTGAGGACAGCGAAAAAGAGGGGGCCTGATGCTATGAACAGAGACGCGCTGTTCTGTGATGGAACGCAGGACTATGTGATCCCTGCAGAGCCGGAGAAAAATGAAAAGATCACACTACGTTTCCGCACTGCGCACAATGATGTGGAGGAAGTCAGCCTGTTGACGGAGAACCGAAGTTATGCGATGTGGAAGATAAGCGCGGGAGATGAATTCGATTTTTATGAGATTGAATGGCAGCTCGGATCAGAGCCGTTCCGGTATTCTTTTGAGATAAAGAGCGGCGAACAAATCTGGTTTTACAATCGTTACGGCGTATCAGACCGCAGAGAAGATTATTATGCATATATGATCGTTCCGGGATTTAAGACACCGGAGTGGGCCAAAGGCGCGGTCATGTACCAGATTTTTGTGGATCGCTTCTGCAATGGGGATCCTGACAATGATGTGGAGAATGGAGAATATATTTATATTGGCGCGCCGAGCAGGAAGATAAAAGACTGGAATCAGGTGCCGGAAGCCCTGGACATTCGTAATTTCTACGGAGGAGATCTTCAGGGGGTTCTGGATAAGCTGGACTATCTTCAGGATCTGGGGATTGAAGTGATTTACTTTAATCCGCTGTTTGTATCCCCATCCAATCATAAATATGATATTCAGGATTACGACTATATCGATCCTCACTATGGAAAAATCGTGGCTGATGGCGGCGAGACACTGCCGGAAGGCGCATCGGACAATATACATGCAACCAAATATCAGAAAAGAGTAGGTGATATCCGCAATCTGGAAGCCAGCAACGAATTGTTTGCCAGACTGGTGGAGGAGATGCACAGGCGTGGGATGCGTGTCATCCTGGACGGTGTATTTAATCATTGCGGGTCTTTCAATAAATGGCTGGATCGGGAGAGGATTTATGAGCCTCAGCCGGAATATCCAAAAGGGGCTTATGTAAGCTCGGACAGCCCGTACCGGGAATTTTTCCATTTCCATGACAATCGTGATGAGGCATGGCCATATAATCAGAGTTACGACGGATGGTGGGGGCATGATACGCTTCCGAAACTGGCCTATGAGGACTCGCCGGAACTTGAGCAGTATATAATGGACATCGGAAGGAAATGGGTATCTCCGCCCTATAATGTAGACGGGTGGAGGCTGGATGTAGCTGCAGATCTGGGGTGCAGCAATGAATATAACCACATGTTTTGGAAACGTTTCAGAAAAGAGGTAAAAGAGGCGAATCCGGATGCACTGATCCTGGCAGAGCATTACGGAGATCCTATTGAATGGCTCCAGGGTGACGAGTGGGACAGTGTCATGAACTATGACGCGTTTATGGAGCCTCTGACATGGTTCCTTACCGGAATGGAGAAACACAGCGATGAACGCCGGACAGATTTGTGGGGAAATCCGGATAATTTTGTAGGTGCGATGCGTCACTTTATGGCAAGCATGCTTACACCGTCGCTGCAGGTGGCAATGAACGAGCTGTCCAATCATGATCATTCCAGATTCCTGACCCGTACGAATCATATTGTCGGCCGCGCCGAGCATGTGGGAGCGAAGGCTGCAGAGGAAGGAATCAACCG
>DWXI01000220.1 GCA_019119265.1 Candidatus Mediterraneibacter intestinigallinarum
AATCATCGTCGTCATCATAATCATCGTCGTCATCATAATCATCGTCGTAATCGTCATCATCATAATCTGTTTCATCGGCAGATTTTCTGTTCTTCTTACTTTCCTGATCCTTTTCATCCTCTTCATCATCAAAAGGAATGTCATATTCATCATACAGGTCATCCAGTTCCTGATTGCGATGAACCAGCTTAACAGCAAACACGATCATAAGAATCAGCAGAATAAGAACAATGATCGCGACAATGATCATCACAACCATGAGATGATCTCCGATAAGCTCACCCAGTCTTCCCGGAAGTGCTGTTCCAGTACCCGTCTCGTCAGTCTGTGCCGGAGCCTCAAAGTACTGATAAGTTCCGTCTTCCGTATCATACTGATACAGGCTGCTGGCCCCCGTTCTTGTATTTAATGCATAAATAACATAATATCTGTCATTTGCCGGATCAGACCACGCAGGATACTGCTGTTCCTGAACCGTCAGCTCCACCTGCTGATAGTTCTCCGGAAGGCTTACCGCATCAGCCTGGCTTAAAGGAACGATTGTTGTAGTATCTGAGATATTCAGTTCTATATACGGTGCGAAAGTAGCATCATCACTATTATAGAGGAAGAAACTTCCTGTTCCCGATGCATCAACCAGATAGCCGAGAGTTACTCCGGCTTCATTCGCAACAAATGTTCTGTCTTCGCCATTAAATGCAAGCGTAGTCTCGGAAAATCCTTCCGGAATATCCGCACTGGTAAACGCCTCGGAGAAATTATAGTCTGTTCCGTTCACACTAACGACTATATCAGTAGTTTCTCCTGCGGTTTCTGAACTCGAAGGTTCTACAGAAGTAGTACCGTCATCCGCCGCATCAACCGTAACTGTAGATGAGCCCTGGGTAAGGTTTAATGTCTCCCCTGACGCCAACGCCGCTGTGGAACTGTTAACTGTAATCCTGGCTTCTCCGGTCTTAAGAGCCCGGAATGTCATAGTTTCTCTCAGTTCCGCGCCCGAACCAGTTCCTGTAAAAGAAAGTGTGCCTGATCCATCAGCCGTAAAGCCCTCGCCACTTACAAACTCCAGTGACTCCGGATCATAACTCATCTCCACCTGTACATCTCCCACAGTCTCTCCGCTACTGCTCTGTACAACTAGATCAATATCCACATTCTCTCCGACCTTTGTACTCGGATCGGAATACATCAATACGCCTTCTGCTGCAAAAACCACAGTTCCCAACATCGGAACCATCAGACATACAGCAAGGATCAAACCTGCAAATCGCTTTAATACTTTCATATAATTACCTCTTCTGTATTTAATTACTTTTTCCGGCTTACTACCGGATACAAATCTACCCTTTTACTATCATACACGCTTTATACCGAAAAGTCCAGAACCCATATGCTAAAGCTTACAAACTGAACTTTTCCGGACTTCTCAGGCACCGGTTCCCTCAACGCTTTCGGAAGTTCCTTCCGTATCGACGTCTCCCTCTGCGCCGCTTTCATTTCCACCAGCACCGGTTCCATCGCTGCCATTCCCACTGCCACCGTCGGCACCGTTTTCACCTTCGGTACCTGTACCGGTTTCGTTTCCTGTTTCCTGACCGCCTCCGTCCGGATCTGCAGCACCTGGCGTTTCCATCGGTTCCTCGTAAGAATCTTCATATCCTCCCGAGCCATAATCCCCGCCATTATCATAGTAGTTTTCTTCATAATAGTCGTCTTCTTCTCCGGTGTATCCGCTGTCGTCTTCATAGTATCCCTCTTCAGAACCAGAAGCGGATGCTGTACCTGCGGAATTTACTGTACTGATAATATTTGCATTTATTGTCTGTACGGTAGAAGACGGGGTATAATCTGTTGTTCCAAAGAGAAACTTGTGCAACTGAGAAACATTCGATACAAGATCCTGCGGAATAACGATACTCCCCAGTCCTGACAGAGTATCTGTCGTGTTATCCGAAGGGAAGCCCATATTATCTCCCAGTGTATATTCGCTGTATGCAGCGGCATATGTCAGGATCTCCTGAAGTGTAAAGCTGGTGGACACCTGCGGGAACACCTCATCGATGATCGCATTGATCGTACCCAGATCCGCTTTCAAAGCTTTCTCAAACATTTTCTCTATAACAAGCCGTTGACGCTCTGTACGGGTAAAATCGCCTCCGGCTGTAGAACGGATTCGTGCGTAAGTTGTCGCCTGGCTTCCATCGAGCAGTTGCAGGCCGCTCTGCTCAACACGATGAGCTTCTTTACCCGCTGATCTTGCAGTCTCATTGATATATTTATTAAGGGGCGCGATTTCCTCTTCCTGTATATCTATTTCTACACCGCCAAGCAAATCAATTGCATCCGCAATGGCTCCAAAATCAACAGTCACATAATCTTCTATGTCAAGATCGAGGTTCATATTGAGCATATTGATTGCCATAACAGGTCCGCCATAGCTGTACGCCGCATTGCATTTCTGGTAAGTTCCCTCCGAAAGATCAAGTAGCGTGTCCCTATACACAGAGACCATCCGTATTTCTTTCGTCTCATTATTCAGGCTTGCCACAATGATGCAGTCGGTACGGTTTCCCTCCCCCAGGTTACCGTCTCTGGAGTCAACTCCAAACAGCGCTACGTTAGTATACCCATCTCCCAGATCTACTTCTTTATTCTGTTTAACCTCTTCGTTGATGATAAGATCGTCAGCCTGTATCACCTGCGTGTCAATCTTATTCCACATGGCGTAGACATAAGCCATTCCGGCAAAGACCAGGCAGAGCAGAACCGCAGCCGTACACAAAAGTACCCTCTGCCACATCTTCAGCCTGGTGAACCAGTTTCCTTTTTTTCTGCGGACACGTCTCTGTCCTCGTCTCCTTATGTTCTTAGACATAACAATCCCCTGCTTTTATCCGAATAATCTGGACCAAAAACTCTTCTTCTCATCAATAATAAGTCGCTCTTTAAACTTCTCATCCAACATCTTCTTTTTTTCTTTAGCCGGCATGGTATTCATTTTCTCGACATAATCCGAATAGTGATCACAGACCTCATCAATGGGCCCCATCTCCATCAGCTTTCCGCCTTCGATCCAAAGCCCTGTCTTACAGAACCCTCTAACCTGCGGCAATGAATGAGAAATAAACAAAATCGTCTTATCTCTCTCATTTCTCAATTTCATCATTCGATCTAGACATTTCTTTGCAAATCCTTTATCACCTACAGATAAGGCCTCGTCGATAATAAAAATATCCGGATCCAGCGCAAGCGAGATTGAAAAACCAAGTCTCGATTTCATACCGCTTGAATATTTCTTCACAGGCTGATAGAGGAAATCCCCTAATTCCGCGAACTCGATAACACCTTCTGTCATCTCGTTGATCTTCTTCTTATTAAAGCCAAGCAGCGCGCCCTTTACATTAATATTCTCAAGTCCTGTAAGTTGATTGTTAAGTCCTGTGTTGATAGAGATCAGCGCCTGCTCGCCATTCACCGTCATCACACCCTCATCAATGTCCGAAATCCCCGAGAGCACCAGGGAAAGCGTTGATTTTCCGGATCCGTTTGTTCCCAGGATACCTATCACGTCGCCTTTTTTAATCTTAAGGCTGATATCCCTCAGTGCATAAAAACTTTCCGTTCCTTTTGGTTCTCCGTCTTTCTTTTTTAATTTATATATCTTAGAAACATGCTCAAGTTCCACAGCATATTCATTATTCGCATATTTTGATGAATCCATAACATTTTCCTCTAGATCAGATCGATAAACTTACGCTTGAACTTATACATCAACATGCATCCCGCAGCAAACAGAATCAGGACTATGATCCAGAAATATACCGTCAGCGCCGGATGCTCCCAAAAGCCTGTATAGTAGAAAAAAGAATCCCTGTATCCGTTTACGATGTAATATACCGGATTCAGTTTCATAATAAAGTTCAGCACATCATGATAAGGCACATTATCTCCGAAACGGCACTCCCAAATTACTGGTGAAAAATACATCAGCATCCTCATCAGAGAAGTCACCAACTTGCGCACATCACGCCACAGCATAGTGAGCACAGACAGGATAAGCGAAACAGCTTCGGCAAAAACAAATGCACAGAACGCATAATAAATCAGTCCCAGCCAATAAATATTAGGTCCATGCCCGCAGACTGCCAGTGTCACAAATGCAATCACAAGCATACAGAGATGATTGAAAAACTCCTTCGCACAGATCGTAGCCGGAAGGACGCTGACCGGAAACTTCATTTTCGTGATCACACTGGTCTTCGAAAATACGGCGTTACATCCACTCTGTATACACGGCTGGATGAACCACCAGGCCGCATACCCGACAACAAGCCATGGCAGATACTCGATATTTCCAATCGGTTTCCTGCTCCAGGCAATGCCAAATATCAGCCAGTAGGTCAGCACCTGTATCGCAGGGGATGCAAAATTCCAGAAGATTCCAAACTTGGAATCACGCATATCAGCCAGCAGTTCATACTTTGCAATACAGTAGATACGGTATATGTTCTGGAAATTCTCCGTTAATACATATTTCATACTGGTAAACACTCTGTTACCCTCCCACAATCTATTTATCTTTTT
>DWXI01000221.1 GCA_019119265.1 Candidatus Mediterraneibacter intestinigallinarum
TCCCAGTTCGTCCTTTCTCTGTACGAGCGGATCACGGATGACCGCTATATTATCGGGCCGAAAGAAAAGAGTATCCTTGACCGCTGCGTGGAGCGTGTGTATTCCAAAAAACGCCAGTACGAAATCCCGACCTTTTTCACGTTACGCCGGGTACTGCAGGAGCAGGATGAGCCGGAGGCAAAAGATCTGGCTCTGATGTTGGAACTGTTCACGGACGGTACGCTGAACAACTTTTCCCATCCCACCAACATTGAGACGGAAAACCGTCTGATCAGTTTTAATACACGGGGCATGGTGGAAGATATGAAAGACCTGGGGCAGCTTGTGATCACGGACCATATGATTAACCGGGTATCCCAAAACTGGGAGAACGGTGTGAGAACCCATATCTTTCTGGATGAGTTCCACACACTGCTGCAGCATAAGTACAGCGCAAACTTCTTTGACAGCGCCTATCGGCGGTTCCGTAAGAGAAACGCATGGACGACCAGTCTGACGCAGAATGTGGAGTATGTGCTGGACTCATTGACCGCAAGGACAATGCTTTCCAACTCGGAATTTATTGTCATGCTGAATCAGTCTGCTTCTGACCGGGAGCAGTTGGCAGAACTTCTCCATATTTCCGGGGAACAGATGAAGTATATTACAAATGCCAGAGCCGGAAATGGACTTGCGAGGATCGGCAGCGCCCTGGTTCCATTCTATAACCAGATGAGTAAAAATTCTGAAATCTATAAATTGATGTCCACCAAGCCGGAGGACTTTGAGAAAACGTGGGGTAGTCCGGGAGAGAATCTTCCGGAATCATAATACAATCAATTTTAGCAGTCTGTGAGGAAAGAAATTTCCCGCAGGCTGTTTGTATATGGAGGGATCATATGAAAACAATCAGATTTGAATCAAAGGAACACGAAAATTTCTTTTATTCCATGCTTAAGAGAACCGGGAACACGGACAGTTATCATCAGGCGTTTTTCTATTGCGTGGGGATTTCTGATACTACCAGAAGAAACGTGGAGCGGATTTTTGATTTTGAAAAAGGACGGATCAAACCTGCGGGACTTCATGAGGGATGGCAGACAGGCGGTTCCATCCGTCTGACAAGGCTTGCCTTCAATCTCTGGAACGGGTACACAGAAAAAGGCGATGAGCGGATGTCTACTCCGTATGAGATTTTTGACTGCGGGTATGCTCCTTACTTCTTTGAGGCAATCCGGCTGAAATATCCGGATTACTGCCGGGAACTGCCCACTATGAAACCAAAGACGGAGCAGATAGAACGATAGGAGGACGTGCAGATGGAGACAGCAAAACAGACAGCGTTGATGGAACAGCCGGAGATCCTGGAACTGTTCCGGGTGTTGGAAGGAAATGGACTTGAAAAAGAGCAGAAGGAAGTGGAGTCCCTTGTGAAATATCTGGACGGAATGGAAATCCAGTTTGGGCAGGTGTTGGAAGAACTGCGGGATGTGAAGGAGCAGTTATCCCAGATCCAGGACAGTGGCGTAAAAGCGTCCGTTCTGCGGATCACGGAACAGGCAGGGGGAAAAGTACAGGAAGCAGGAGAGAAGATCCATACGGTAAGGAAAAATCTGATACAGTCCGCAAAGAATGCTGTGCAGACATTCCGGGGAAAAGGAAAAGACGCTCTGCGCAAAGCGGTATCATCTATGAAAATCCCTTCGGCTCTTGCCCGGATACAGGAAGGGCTTCACGGGGCAGTGGAGTGCATGAACCGGCAGGCAGATAAAATGGCGGTGCTGAATAGCGAACTTCACGCTGCTGGGGATCACATCAAAAATGCGGGCAGGATTTTCCGGGGGAAAGAACTGGAGAAAGTAGAAACGCAGGCTGTGGATAAAGGAATCACAGTAAAGATCCGCAAGTCTTTTCTTGCCCTTAGCGGCAGGCTTTCCAGTATGGAGCAGACCACAGACAATGTGCGGAAACGTCTGGAACAGTTCGCCCAGAAGGGGAATAAGAAACCATCCGTGAAAGGGGAGCTGAAAAAGCTGAAAGAAGAAAAGAAAATGGTTCCCCAGTTGCCGGTTCCGGTCAAACAGCAGGCAAGAGAATAAGGAGGAGAATTGCAGAATGAAACATCAGAAGATCAAAGGGAAATGGTATCTGGCAGGACTGGCGGTATGCGTCCTGCTTTTTGGAGTGTCGCTGTTTCAAGTGATCAGCCATTATGCGGGCGCACAGAAAGCGGAGAAAGAATTTACAGAACTGGCAGAGATTGTGGAGCAGACAGAGGATACGCCGGAGGAAGAACCGGCAGGAGAGGAGAAGGAAGTTGTCTCTCCCTTAGAGCGGTATGCCGAGCTGTTTGCCATGAATAATGATATGGCTGGATGGATCCGGATTGAGGATACGCAGATCAACTATCCGGTCATGTATACGCCGGACAACCCGGACTATTATCTGAAACACAATTTTTACAAGGAATCCAGCGCTTATGGCGTTCCTTATATTGCAGAGCATTGCGATCCAATGGAACCCAGCGACAATGTGATCATCTACGGACACCACATGAATAACGGTTCCATGTTCGCTGGACTGATGAACTATCAGGATCGGGATTTCTATGAACAGCATAAAATTGTCCATTTTGATACACTGACGGAAACCGCCGAATACGAAGTGATCGCAGTATTCAAGACCACGGTATATGATGATACCGGATTCAAGTTCTATCTCTTTTCTCATGCAGAGACAGAGAAAGAGTTTACGGACTATGTGGAGCAGTGCAGGGAACTTGCCCTTTATGATACGGGAGTGACCGCCGCATATGGAGACAAGCTGCTTACTCTGTCCACCTGCGAATATTCCAATACCAATGGAAGGCTTGTGGTTGTGGCTAAAAAGATCTGAAAACCCCATATCCGAAAGGAGGGCAGGCGATGGGAAGAACGATCAAAACCCGCCACGTCCAGAAGGATATCAAGGTATTGGATAAAACAGTGACAGCGGCGGAGCATATGAAAGGGGCCTATATCCGGACAAGAGACAGCGCAGAACAGACACAGGTCAAGGAACAGGGAAATCCCGTAGGCTATGCCGAAGATCAGGTCATGGAAAAAGGGGAGAGAGCCGCCCGTGGAACGGTTCAACAGGCGGAAAAACAGGGGAAGAAAGTAATCCATGCTGTCCGGGAAAAGGGCAGGGCAGGAAAAGAGGCAGAGGCTTTCCGGGAGAAAAACGGAGATCCTTCCGCCTCTTCTTTTTCGTCCGGTACAGAAAAGACTTACCAGCCGAAAGAACAAATGAAAAACCAGACAGGAATGCAGAGCGGGCAGTCATTTGGAAGAAAAAATACCGCAGGTAAGATGATGGTAAAAGAAGAAGGAAAAATCCGGGAATTTCCAAAGCAGGCGATTAAAACTGCTGAAAAGGGAGAAAAAACAGTCAAAACCATTCCTTCTTCCGTGCAAATATCTGGAAAAACAATAGGGAAAGGTACAGGCAGGACGATTAAAACCGTAAAGCAGACAGGGTATACTGCAATCCACACTTCAGAAGTTTCTGCCAGAGCAACTGTACAGGGGACAAAAGTGGCAGTGCTGAAGGCACAAAGGACTGCTTTCGCAGCAAAACAGGCAGCAATTGCAGCAGCACAGGCAACAAAAGCGACTGCAAAAGCTGTGGCTCACGCAGTGAAGGCAGTTATTGCTGCTTTAAAAACTCTTATTTTTGCTATCATCGCAGGAGGATGGATTGTAGTGCTGATCGTAATATTGTTTGGCGGGCTGCTCAGCATGGTAGGAGGAAGCAATGCCAGTACGGTTACACCGGTCAGTGCTGAAGTGGAGGCGTATGAACCATTGATCAGTCAGTATGCAAGGAAATACGGGATTGAGGAATATGTGGAACTGATCAAAGCAGTGATGATGCAGGAGAGCGGCGGACAGGGAACCGATCCCATGCAGGCGTCTGAGTGCGGGTATAATACAAGATATCCGAATACGCCAAACGAAATTCCTGATCCGGAGTATTCCATTGATGTCGGTATCCAGAATTTTGCAGCCTGTCTGCGGGAAGCGGGGGTAGAAAGTCCGTTGGATATGAACAATATCAAACTGGCATTGCAGGGATATAACTATGGAAACGGGTATATTTCATGGGCGAAAGAGAATTATGGCGGATATACCTATGCCAATGCGGTGGAATTTTCCACGATGATGGCAGAACGGAATGGGTGGAGCAGTTATGGGGATAAAGAATACGTATCTCATGTACTGCGATACTATGTGTTTGGGCGTATCCCTACGGGAATCGGAAATCAGGCAATCGTACAGGTGGCCCTGACACAGGAAGGAAATGGAGGAGACCCTTACTGGAGCTGGTATGGTTTCTCCAGCCGGGTAGAATGGTGTGCCTGCTTTGTAAGCTGGTGTGCGGATCAGTGTGGATATATTGAGTCAGGAGTTATTCCCAAGTTTTCTCTGTGTTCTTCAGGTATGGAATGGTTTGAAAGCCGGGGCCAGTTCATGGACGGCAGCTATGTTCCCACTTCCGGCGATCTTATTTTCTTTGACTGGGGAAATGATGGAAACATTGATCATGTGGGGATTGTTGAGAGCGTGGTAGACGGAACCGTTTATACTGTGGAAGGAAACAGCGGGGATAAAGTGGTCAGACGGGATTATCCAATAGGATATGAGCAGATTGAGGGGTATGGAGTGGCATGCTATTGATGTTGTTAGTAAATATACTTTTTGGATTATAAAAGCAGGTAACTCTGAAATTTACATTTGGTAAACTGTGCATTATACGGTTCGAACTTATTTACGCTGAGGGCATACATAAATCCTTGATATCTCTTGGAAAAGAAGAGACAATATTCTGACGTTCCTGCAAATCTGAATGTAATGTTTTACGAAATAGAGCCCCAAGATTGAATTTATTGGAAAGGTTTAGAAGGATATTTTTGGAAAATACCTGAAGTCAGCTGTCGAAAAACGAGAATTCACCAGTTTTAAAAAATGTGAAAACGTGGATGACTTTTGTTGATGAACACTGAATAAGAGATAAGATACATATTTTTATTTTCTTGATTTAAGCGTTGTTTTTCTTCTAAGATTTTGCAGGCTTGAGAAATAATACTGCGAGGTTATTTAATTTGCCGGGGGATTTTCTGCAATTATTCATATTTTACTTTTTTGCTTTTATTATATAATTTAAATTATTTAGACTTATATGTAAAAAGCAGGAGGGATAATATGAAGGATATAATGTCGATAAAAAAACGTCTGGAACAGAAATCAGCAATTAATGGGAAGGCTGGCGTTGCAATTATGTCAGACATGCTAAATGACGAGAAGATAAGGAATCTTGTAATAAAGCACTATAATAGTATTACATGTGAAAACGAGATGAAACCAGAAATAATTTTGGGAGACATTCCTGTATTCCGTGTTGATACTGAAGGAAGTATATGTTTAGATGAAAATGGCGATCCGGTTTTAACACTTGATTTCAGCAAGGCAGATAAAATTATGGATTTTATAAAAAAACATAATGAGAAAAATCCAGATGATACAATACGGGTAAGGGGTCATGTACTCGTATGGCATTCACAGACTCCGGATTGGTTTTTTCGTGAAAAATATGACTCTCAGGGGGCATATGTGGGTAAAGAAAAGATGCTGAAGCGCCTTGAAAATTATATTCAGAAAGTGCTAGAGCATTATGACGGAGTAAATAGCCCGTATCGTGGTATTATATATGCCTGGGATGTAGTAAATGAACAGATTGAGCCGGACGATTTTCATCCAGAAAAAAACCCAGGATCAGTGCGCTATACATGTAATAACAAGAATACGGGTTGGTATAATATTTTTCAGGGGGACATTAGCTACATTACTCAGTCATTTGTTTTTGCAAACCGCTATGCGCCTAAAGATATCAAGTTATTTTATAATGATTACAATGATGCGGATCCGGTAAAAAGGGATGCTATTTGTGTTTTGCTCAGGCAGATTAAGGATACAAAGGGAGCACGTATTGATGGGATGGGAATGCAGGCACACTATCATATGGAGTTTCCGTCTGTTGAACAGATTAGAGAAGCTGTGTATATGTATTCATCTATTGTAAATGAAATTCAGTTTACGGAATTTGATATGCAGTCAAGCAAAAGTTATGACGG
>DWXI01000222.1 GCA_019119265.1 Candidatus Mediterraneibacter intestinigallinarum
TACGTTCTAATATTTCATTTTTTTCTGTTTTTGTCAGAGGTACTTTTCGAAGATTGGGCCATTTAGTATAACATGTTCCTCCTAATAAACGGATATCTTCCCGAATCATTAAGTCTATTATTTTTTTCAGGTGATCAATTCCCTGCTGACGAAGAATCCTAATGTGGGAGTGATGTTGGATGGATTTCATATGTCAATGGAAGAAGATTCCCTATATGAAGCGGTTCTTAAATGTGGTAAACGACTTAAGCATGTCCATCTGGCAGAAAATAATAGAAAGCTTCCTGGAATGGGAGAATTTCCATGGGATAAATATTTTGAAGCTCTGAGTAGAATCGGGTATAAAGGAAGATTGGATATTGAGTCGTTCATGATTCCTGGAGGTGGTATAGCAGCTGATGTAGCATTGTGGCGAGATATGGGCTGTAGCGAACTGTGCATAGAACAGAATAAATTGCTGGAAAGATCACTTGAATTTATCAGGGCGAAGTGTACGGCATACGGGATAAACTAAAAAAGCTTATTTAATGAACTGACAGCTGAATAGAATGGGGTCTGAAAAATGTATCAGAAAGAATACATTTTCAGACCTTATTTTTTTTAAAAGCTACATAAAGAGAAATATGAGGATATATGATATAATTTCACCTAGTATAAATTCAGGATAGACTTTATAAATATTTTGTATGCTGCAACAAAATATATCTGATCTGACTCTAATAAATATAAAGGAAAAATTTTGCACGGTATACATAGAATGCCATAAGTACGTTTGATATTCTGACAACTGCATGAGAGGAGGGGCGAGGATGAATGGAAACGGGAATGAACCGCAGGAGGAGCTTCAGCTGATCCGGCGGGCAAAAAGAGGAGACGTTAAAGCATTTTCTCAGTTGTATGCAGGGATCTATACAGATTTGTATAAGTTCGCTCTTTATACTACCCGTCACAGGCAAGATGCTGAAGATGCAGTGAGCGAAACAGTGATGACGGCATGGGAAAAGGTAGGGCGTCTGAGAAAAGAGGAATCCTTTCGTTGTTGGATGTTTACGATTCTGAATAATCAATGCAGGAAGATTTTGAGACAACAGGGGAGAACGACTGAGCAAAGTAATGAAAACCCGGAAATGGAGAGAAAACTCTGCAGTGAGCCGGACTATGCAGGGCAACATGATGTAAGGGAGGCGTTCGGAGCGTTGGAAGAAGAGGAGCGCATTATCGTGGCGTTTTCTGTATTCGGCGGATATCAGAGCGAGGAGATAGGCAGGATGACAGGATGTAATCCGGCTACAGTCCGGTCAAAGAAGAAACGCGCCCTGGAGAAGATGAGAAAGATCATTGATCCGGAAGAGTAGTGCGGAATATCTGGAGAGGAGGATGGATATGGAAGATTGGGAAAAGAACTTGGAAGAGCTGATCCGAAACATGGCGGAAGATACAGGAATTCCGGCAACAATCCACCCGGATGCAGTGGAAAAAAGACTTGAGGCTGCGAAGAGAGAAAAGCATTTGAAAAACCGGCGGAAATATATTGCCATTGCGGCGGCGTGTCTGTGTATTGCAGTGGGAATCGGGGGAAGTTATCTGTATTATGGTTATGGAGATGCTGGAATGTCAGATATGACATCTGGTACGGCGTCAGATGCCAGTGGAAGTGCGGTCGCATCGGCAAAGGACTATGACGAGATATACGAGTATATCCAGGCAGAACAGAGACAGGCGGGGATTCAGGCCCGTTCAGCGGACGGGGCGGTAGAGGACTCGGCGGCAAATACGGCGGAATCCGAAAGTTCCGCTGACGGAGGGAACGCGTCTTATAACGGGAGTGCAGGAAGCGGATACTCTGATACGAATGTGAGAGAAGAAGGCGTGGGGGAAGCCGACATAGTTAAAACAGACGGAAAACGTCTTTACATTGCAGCCGGACAGAAAATAGAGATAGTAGGAATCGAGTCATCTGATATGGAAGAACTTTCGGAAATCAATTTGGAAGATGACAGCTATGTATCGGAACTTTATGTACAGGGCGACAGACTGATCGCGCTATACACGCGTACGGAGTACGACGACGGTGAAACCGGTTACGATGGTTTTTACTGTGATTACACATGCGCGGACGTCTATGATATCAGTGACGGGGCGAACCCGGAGAAACTGGGCACGATCTCTCAGAGCGGATACTACAATACAATGCGCGTAAGAGACGGATATGCTTATGTGATCAGTTCCTTCTATCCGGATACAGCGGCAGCCCGATCAGATACGAGGGCATATGTACCGGAGGTGCAGGGAGCTGTGCTGGATGCGGAGGACATATATATGCCTCAGCGCCGGATGGGAAGTCAGTATACAGTGATCTCGGCATTTTCTCTTAAGGATCCGTCAGAAAAAACAGACAGTAAAGCAGTCTTTGGCAGCAGCGGACTGTGTTACGTGAGTGCGGAAAACATCTATATAACGGAAAGCTATTATGAATCAGATGACTCAGATGTTACTCAGACGGCGATACGGAAAGTAGCTTATGACCAGGGCACTCTGAAAGGCGTAGGACAGACAAAGGTGAACGGCACACTGGATGATTCTTTCAGCATGGACGAATATGAGGGGTATCTGCGTCTTGTTACCACAGTTACTTCTGTGAGCGGCAACGGCGACGGTTTGCTTTCAGGTATCGTTGCGGACTCTGCACAGAAAAAAGGGCAGGACAGCAATTCGCTCTACGTGTTGGATGAAAATCTCAGCGTTACAGGAGAAATCCATGATCTTGCAAAGGATGAAAGAGTATATTCCGCACGTTTTATGGGAGCTACAGGATACTTTGTCACATTCAGACAGGTTGATCCACTATTCTCTGTGGATCTTTCCGATCCGTCTGACCCGAAGATCATCGGTGAGCTGAAGATTCCCGGATTTTCCGAATATCTTCACCCTTACGGGAACGGTCTGATGCTTGGCATCGGTATGGATGTGGACGAAGACGGAGTTACTACAGACGGTGTGAAACTCTCTATGTTTGACGTGTCAGATCCGTCCGATGTGAAGGAGATTGAAACTTACGTTCTGGAGGGAACGTACGGAACAGATGCAGGATATGATTATAAAGCGGTTTTTGCTGATGCAGAGAAAAATCTTTTCGGGTTCATGACTTATGGAAATAAGAATGAGTACGTTATCTTTACTTATGGAGAGAATGGATTTAAAGAGGTGTTTTCGAGAGAACTGGGAGGGTACGGCGAAAGCACCCGGGGACTGTATGCGGGAGACCGTTTCTATCTGGTATCGGGATACACGGTGGAGTCCTATACGCTGGATGGATTTGAGAAGGTGGATGATATCGTACTGTAGAGAGCATTAACTGAAAGGCAGGAGCCATATGAAAAGAGCCGGAAATTTCCCGGCTCTTTATATATACTGTTTATCTATAAGGCGTTTCTGGTCAGTTCGTAATTACCGCATAAATCTACGGATATAATGGATGTATCTTCCAGATAATTGATACATGCCGAGATATATTTGTTGTCAAATCTTCTTTTTTTCTCTACATCCGCTTTTTTAAAACTGCTTATCAGCTGTTCTTTATTTTTAGGCAGTCCGGTCTGTACGAAATACAGTACGGCGGTGATGGCTTCCAGCTTCTTTTCGTTTTTTACGACCTTTATGGAATTTACATATTCTGTCGCCTTTTTAACAGACTTATGCAGTTTATTGAATTTTGCATCTACCTGCTTACTGCAGATTATCTGATATAGCTGTTCGAAAGTCCTTTGTGAACTCTCTATTTTATAATAGATCTGATATTCTCTTATATTTCTGGACATAGAATCAACCGACAGGGATATAGGTCCGTCTTCCCATCTGTCAAATTTAAAATATTCTTCGTCCTCGAAGAAGTTTACCCAATAGGCGGCCTTCTGCAGTCGAATTCTATTAAATTTTTTCAGATTTAAACGTATATCCAACAGGATCAGTTCGGGAAGTCCAAGTTGTGGAGGCTTTTTTGCAGTAGTTCTATAAGAGGAAGATGCTGACGGCTCGAAAATGATAAAATCATATTTATCAGCCAGATCTGAGATCTTATTTTCTATTACCTCTTTTACATCTGCCCATATCAACCCGCCGTTGCCACAGCCTAATGGAGGTATTGCGATTTTTTTTACATTTAATTTTGGAAGTAATTTAACTAATGAATCCATGCCCGATGTAATATATTCCATTTTGGATTTTGCG
>DWXI01000223.1 GCA_019119265.1 Candidatus Mediterraneibacter intestinigallinarum
CGCCGTGTTATCAAAGTTCTCAGCAAGGAATGTATCTTTCGTAAGAGATTCATATCCATCCACTGTAAATGCGATAATTCCGTCTTGTGTGCTCCTGTAGGTATTTACGTCGAGACTGCTTGCCGCGATAACCGCCCCCAGATGTTCCATTCTGGTCTCACTGTAGGCATTCTGCAAAGCACTGCTGATCTCATTTTTCAGAGAGTAGACTGATGTAAAATCATTGGAATCATAATTTTCGTTAAAATTCTGCAGCTGAAGGGCAATGGCAGACTGTACTTCCTCTGATATCCTGCCGGAATTTTCCTCCTCATCCGAAACAGACTCTGTATCAAGCGGCTCCTGAGAAATCGCATATATATTTGTTCCTGCCTTTATTTTGCTGTTTCCATTCTGGAAATAACTGACATAACCGCTTTCTTCAGCATTTACCGTAGTTTCCTGTCGGATAATAAGCCCCGTATATGAATTATCCCTTACAATACTTCCCTCTCTCACCTCATATACAGAAATACTCCCTCTCGTAAAATACAGAATCACGGTCACAACCAGATAAATAAAAACTATGGCGAACAAAAAAATTCCAAGGTTCAGTTCACGTTTTTTTTTGAACTTTTTAATACTGATTGATTTTTTCTCCCTCGATACCAATCAGATATCCACCTCCTGATGACTTTTTTCTTACATACCTGAACAGTATAACATTTTCTGATGTATATTTCCAGTTTTTATGGGAATAATAAAAGTATTGAAATGATAAAGGAGGAAATAAAATGAAATGGTTTGATTACACAGCACTTACGATCGTCATCATCGGTGCGGTCAACTGGCTGCTTGTAGGAATCTTTCGCTTTGACCTGGTAGCATTTCTATTTGGCAATCTGAGCTGGCTTTCAAGAATCATTTATACGCTTGTAGGACTTTGTGGATTATATCTGCTCAGCTTCTTTGGCAGAATCAGAGGTATGTCAGAATAATCAGAAATCCCGCGGGAATAAATAACAAACACTACGAGAAAAAGCCTTCGATTCCGACTATTTACGGAACCGGAGGCTTTGTATCTTCACATAATCTATTCGGATGTTCCCGTTATCCCGGCCGACATAAGCGCATTCATCTGTTCGTACAGCCGTTCAACACCGTCAGCCCCCATAATCACAGAAATATATGGACTCTCCGCCATATTTTCATCGTATAAAATCACACAGTTTCCTGCTTTTTCAGTCGTTCCCGTCTTCCCGCCGAGAACCCGTATACCGTCCGGAACTTTAGCGGTTCCCGCGCCATATGCCTGAGTCGGCGTCCACGTCTCTTTACGGACGGTACCGTCCGCTCCGGTAAGAGTTCCCTCATAAGAATCCATGGAAATGATCTCCACAAATCTTTCGTCTTTGATACATTCGTTAAAGATCAGATATAGATCGTAAGCTGTTGTATAATGATTTTCATCATGAAGACCGTGTGGATTCATAAAATGTGTTCCTGTTGCCCCCAGTGCTGCGGCCTCTTCGTTCATCATCTCTACAAATGCCTCCTCGCTTCCGGCTATATGCTCTGCAATAGCTGTTCCGCAGTCATTGCCTGAATGAAGAAGCAGACCGCAGAGCAGATCGTACATCGTAACCTTGTCCCCCGTACGCAGACCGGACGTCACTTCATCCCAGTTGAAATCCGTCGCATGGGCACTCACTGTAACTTCATCATCCATATTGCCGTTCTTCAAGGCGATAAGGGCAGTCATAATCTTTGTAGTACTTGCAGGATATACCTTGTCAAAGAGTTTGTAACCGCACAGAACATTCTGTCCTTCCAGGTCAAACAGTCCGGCAGCATGGAGATCCGTGTCAGGACTAAAACCATCCAGTGATACTTCACCTGTAGTTACGCACAATCCGCTTGAAAAGAGCGTTCCCTGATATACGTTTTTATTATAATTCTCCGCCTCATAGGCTGCCGTATGATTTCTGAACTGCCCCCATATGATAACACCGCCGGTTGCTGCCACGCCGATCAGGACCACAAAGGTGATCATGAGAGCTGCCAAACGCCTCTGACGTCTTCTTCTCCTTCTTCTGGAGGCCTTTCTTCTTATTCTTGGATCCATTCTGTTATTTGTACATTTCACGCCAGTCTAAATCTCCTCTGTCCAACGCGAGAATCAGCGCTTCCGCTGTCGCTATATTCGTTGCGATCGGTATGTTATACATATCGCAGAGTTTTACGATATCATTCACATCCGGTTCGTGCGGACGCGGTGCGAGAGGATCTCTGAAAAAAATAAGCAAGTCGATATTGTTATGTTCGATCTGTGATCCAAGCTGCTGTTTTCCGCCCAGATGCCCCGCCAGGAACTTGTGGATACTGAGATTTGTCACGCTCTCTACGAGAATCCCTGTCGTCTCTGTGGCATACAGCTCATGTTTGCTGAGTATTCCACGATAAGCAATACAAAAATTCTGCATCAGCTTCTTTTTCGCATCATGTGCGATCAGTCCGATATTCATAATCGTCACTCTCTCCTTACTGATATTTATTAGGCTGTAAACCGACATTCAGTACGAAACCGATCCCCATAAAAAAGCATACAACGGAAGTCAGTCCATAACTTACAAAGGGCAGCGACAATCCTGTATTCGGAAGGATGAAAGTAGCCACACTGATATTGATAAAGCTTTGTATCCCTATCAGTGAGGCAACGCCGCCGCAGATGATGCGTCCCCCTGTATCTTTCGCTTTCAAGCCAATCATAATACACTCTATTACTATTAATAATATCAAAAATATAACGACACAACAACCCACAAATCCTAATTCTTCACCAATAATTGCAAAAATAAAATCTGTCTGTGGCTCAGATACGAAATTTCCGTTTTTGACAGATGTCGTATCGTCATTATTGTATCCTTTTCCCGAGAGCTGACCTGAACCGATCGCCATAACAGAATTCAACTGTTGATAAGATTCGTCATCAGCGTATTTCTCCGGCTCCAGCCATGCCAGGATGCGATCCTGTTGGTAATCATGCAGGAACGGCTGATTGGGCTGGACGGCGATCGCAAGGAAAATAACAACCGTAGGAACGGTAATCGCAAGTACAGTTCCGACAAACTTATAGCTTAATCCCGCCAGGAACATAAGAGCGCAGAAAAGTGCTGCAACACATATCGTCGTCGAAAGATTAGGCTGTACAACAATCAGTGCAAGCGACGGCAGAATAAGACCGATTGCCTGAAGGATCAGTTTCGGTCTGTTGATCTCCCGTTCCCGGTCTGAGAGAAATCTGGCAAAAAACAAGATCATCAGAATCTTCGTCAGATCTGAAGGCTGAAGCTGTGTGATTCCGAGATTAAGCCAGCGCTGTGCGCCATTGGCCGACCGTCCGAGTCCCGGAATCCAGACTGCCGCAAGCAGAACCAGGTTCAGGAAATACATAGGCCAGTAGAAATTCAGCACCCATTTGTAATCAATCAGGGAGATAACCACCATAGCTGCAATTCCCAGAATTACTCCGAGTATCTGACGATTCATCAGATCCGGGCGTGCGCTCCTCACCATCAGGATGCCTAACACCGACAGTACGATCACCGGTATAATTAACCCTATCTTATAATCTTTAATATTATAATGTAATTTTATTTTGCTTAAGAATGATTTCACTTATTTTCTCCCGCGTATTTTATATGTATGTCATTCCGCGTGATCTCTATATCAAACTGATCCGCTTTGACTTCCATATATTTAGAAACTGTGTGGTACAGATCCTTCGTCAGACGATCTGCCGCATCCGGTGTGCACTGTATCCTGTCGGTAATCAGCAGGTTCTTCAGTCTTTCCTTTGCAATCGAAACAGAATGTACACTCATCAGCGGTTCCTCCTAATTTCGTTGAAAGATACTGGAGAGCTTTTTCAGTAGTCCTTCCGGCTTCATATAGTCCTCCATAGGAATATCCTCTCCCAGCAGCCTTCGGCATATATTCATATATGCACTTCCCGCCAGGCCATCTTCTCCTACAACCGGTTCCCCCTGATTGGTCGCAATAACAACCTGTTCGTCATCGGGAATGACTCCGAGCAGATCCACTGCCAGTATCTCTGTAACATCGTCAACTGACATCATATCTCCTCTTTTTACCATATCGATCCGAAGTCTGTTGATCAGAAGTTCGTTTTTTCTGATCCCCGAAGCTTCAAGCAGCCCGATTATCCTGTCGGCATCCCGTATGGCTGATACCTCAGGAGTAGTAACGACAATCGACCGGTCCGCGCCGGCAATTGCATTCTGAAACCCCTGCTCGATCCCCGCCGGGCAGTCGAGAAGAATGAAATCAAACTCTTCCCGGATATCCTCGATCAGTTTCTTCATCTGTTCCGGGGAAATGCTCGTCTTATCTCTCGTCTGCGCAGAGGGAAGCAGATAGAGCTCCGGGAAACGCTTGTCCTTCACAAGCGCCTGCTTAAGCCGGCAGTTTCCCTCTATCACATCTACGATATTATAAACGATACGATTTTCCAGCCCCATAACAACATCAAGATTTCTCAGTCCGAGATCCGTATCTATGACCATCACTTTTTTCCCGAGTTCAGACAGTCCGATCCCGATATTTGCTGTGGTCGTCGTCTTCCCGACTCCGCCTTTTCCTGATGTTATGACTATAACCTCTCCCATGCTGATATTCCTCCTACATAAGTTCTGATGTCATTTGTTAATCGCCGGCCATTTCGCTTCCGAGATCCGCCGCCTCTCCAGTCAGCAGTTCATCTTTAAGATCCGGATTGAAATAGATCTGCGACACATCTCTTCCTATCTCAGAGGCATAACCTGAATTATATCCGTTTACGATACGGACCGCGACAGAAATTTCAGGGGAATCAGCAGGAGCATATCCAACAAACAGTGCGTGATCCGGATGTAGTTCATTCTGCTGTGCTGTTCCTGTCTTTCCCGCCATTGTAAAATCAAGTCCGGAAAAGGTTGCATGGCTGCTCACCATCAGCTCCATTCCCTGATGGAGCTGATCCCAGGTACTTGCATTGATGTCATCCATCGTCCTTACCACTTCCGCTTCATTATCCCTTAACAGACTGCCGCTGGAATCCGTAATCTTGTCGATCAGCGTGAGATCGTAGACTGTACCTCTGTTCGCAACTGCCGCGACATACCTGCTTAACTGGCTTACGGTAAAGTTATTGTTTCCCTGACCGATCGCAGACTGAATGGAATATTCGTCAGATATGTGCGGAGACGCCTCGTCGATCTCAAGCCCCGACTTCTCCCCGAGTCCGAACATTTCCGCGTATTTAGCCAGTCTGTCTGTGCCAAGGTCACTGTCGTAATTCCCCTCGGAATCCATTCCCAGTTGATATCCCACATTATAGAAATATACATTGCACGAGTTCTCGATCGCGTGTACCGCGTTCAGCGTACCGTGTCCGTTTGGATAGACCCAGCACCGCGGACTCGGCTGTACTTCTGAAAACTGTCCATCGCAGAAGAACGTCGTGTCCGCATTCACAATGCCTTCCTCCAGAGCTGCCGTAGCGGAAACCATCTTAAATGTTGATCCCGGCGCGGTCTCCTCCTGCGTCGCCCTGTTGTAGAACGGACGCGATGTGCCGCTGTTCAGCTGGTTATAGTAAGACGAATCCATCGTGTTAGCCAGACGGTTATTATCATATCCGGGATAGGATACACAGGCAAGCACATCTCCTGTATTTGGGTCTGTCACCACGATTCCTCCTGAGCCCGGCTCCAGGCCAAGCTGTCCGGGTGTGATCTCCAGTGTCCGGATTTTCTCCCTCAACCATTGGTAGGAATCAACCGATCCGGCCAGCAAACCGTTATAAGTATCTTCATCCATCGGCAGTATCCCCTGTTCATACACGATCGCACAGATCTGTGTTCCGGTGATACTACCTGATTTTATAAGATATTCGTAGAGAAGTTTGTCGAAATCACTGTCATTTCCCAAATATTCTTCCAGATATGTCAGAAGCGCCTGATAAATCTCCTCCGAACTGGAATAAGCGCTGTTTCCGAGTTTGGACGTATCAATCCAATTTTGTGAAATTGCATAATTCAAATATGCATTCAGACTGATCGTTTCGTCTGTTCTCCAGGCAATATATGTCTCATCCGACGTATCGATCTGATCAGTCATTAAAATTCCCGTACTGTCCGTAAGCACGTCATTGCAGATATATGACATATAAGCCTGCATTTCATCTGAAAGATCCCTGTAGGCATCTGCCTGGGGATTCTGAAGCTGTGACATAATATCAGCCAGTACAGTTTTTTTCCGGCTTTCAAATACAGAATACACTGCTTTTTCCGCTGTACCCGCCTCCTCATTGGCAAAATGATCCATATCTATCACCCTGTTGGCAATAAACGCATGGTATGCATCGCTTACCGGAATGATAATCTCACTTGCATCTTCCGTAACCGACGGATCGTACTCCAGGATATTTGTAAGTTTGCTTAATACGATGCCTGCAATCTTTTCTTCCAGCAGATTATAGGCATTGATCTGAAGATCTTTGTCGATGGTCAGATAAATATCATTTCCGGCCTTCGGATCTGTAGTGCTGACAGTATCAATGACCTTACCAAGGTTATCCACATAAAAAGTCGATTCTCCCTTTTCCCCCTGAAGAGTACTGTCAAAAGCCTGCTCGATTCCTGTCTTTCCTACAATATCGGACAGAGAATATCGATCTTTTTCATCTTCATCTAGTTGATCATATTCTTCC
>DWXI01000224.1 GCA_019119265.1 Candidatus Mediterraneibacter intestinigallinarum
GTCGTTATTCCGAAAGAGATCAGAAGGACGCTCCGTATACGTGAAGGAGACCCGTTGGAGATATTTACGGATCGGGAAGGGGAAATCATACTGAAGAAATATTCACCGATAGGGGAGCTTGGAACACTGGCCAAAATCTATGCCGAAAGTCTTTCCCAGACGCTTGGGTGTACGGTGTGTATAACGGACACAGATCAGGTTGTGGCGGCGTCGGGAAGTGGGAAAAAAGAACTTCAGGATCAGTTTATAGGGCGCGAACTGGATCACCTGCTTAAAGAGAGGGGGCAGATCCTGGCGGGGAACAGTGATTCATCTTATATAAAAGTCGTTCCTGATATGCAGGACTTTCGGGATGAAGCTATTTGTCCGATCATAAGCGAAGGGGATGTGATCGGTTCGGTAGTACTGCTTAACAAAGATCAGAAGAAGCGGTTTGGGGAGGTGGAACAAAGGGTAGCCTCGAGCGCAGCGGATTTCCTGGGCCGACAGATGTCGTAAAGGATTAATAATGAGTATGCTGACAGCATGTGATGAGTATTTGTCATAAATCCTGCCGGACAGACATAGTATTTATCAGTAGGACAAAGACTGACAGACTATGTATAGATTCGGGAGGAAGACAATGGAGAAAAAGAACGGTGGCAGACAGATAATTGAACAGAGAGGAGCAGATATACTGAAAGCTCTTTTGTGCGCTTATGTAGTGACGGGAATATTGCTGCTGGTACAGACACTTCTGCTTTATAAGGCGGGGCTGAGTGAAGAGAATGTTAATGCGGGAATTATTTTGATTTATGTTATTTCTACGTTTTCGGGAGGTTTTGTGATCGGAAAACTGACCGGAACGAGAAAGTTCCTGTGGGGCCTTCTGCTGGGAGTGATTTATTTTGTACTTTTGCTGCTGATTTCCCTTGGAATTTATCATTCGTTTCAGGCTGACTTGATGAATCTTGCGACAACGTTTCTTCTTTGTGCAGGCGGGGGGATGCTGGGAGGCATGATATCGTAAAAAAGGGCTTTAAAATCCTCCGGGCTTGTGGTATAATACTACGAGCATAAGTTGAAGGAATATAGGAGGACATAACATGAAACACATTAAGACATTAAATACACAGACATTGAACAATACAGTAAAAAAAGGCGGATGCGGAGAGTGCCAGACATCATGTCAGTCAGCCTGCAAGACATCCTGTACTGTAGGAAACCAGACCTGCGAGAACAGAAAATAGTCATATTCGCAGTAACAAAAGAACAATGGGGGAAGGCAGCGGTCTAATAAGCCGCTGCCTTATGCATGTCCGCAGGGACCGGAAACGGCCAGGGACGGTACATGCCTTTATATAAAATGAAAGAGAGGTACCCTTGTGATACATCTGTATCAGAATAACGGATATAATATTGTTCTCGATGTAAACAGCGGTGCAGTCCATGTGGTGGATCAAGCGGCGTATGATGTGATAGGCGCCCTTGAGAAGCAGAATGAGTTTCATACGCCAGAGACGTTGAGAACTCCGGAAACAGCAGCGTATCTGAAATCCGAACTGGGCGGTCGTTATAAAGAGGAAGACATTAAGGATATTCTTGAGGCGGTTACAGAACTGACAGAGGAAGGACGCTTATTTACCCGGGATGTATATGAAGATTTTATTGATGAAGTAAAACAGAGGAAGACAGTTGTGAAAGCACTCTGCTTACACATTGCCCACGACTGTAACCTTGCATGTAAATATTGTTTCGCTGAGGAAGGCGAATACCACGGAAGACGGGCGCTCATGTCCTATGAAGTGGGAAGAAAAGCACTGGATTTCCTGATCGCAAATTCCGGAAAGAGGAGAAATCTGGAGGTGGATTTCTTCGGTGGAGAACCGCTGATGAACTGGCAGGTCGTAAAAGATCTGGTAGCCTACGGAAGAGAGCAGGAGAAGATCCACGACAAGCACTTCCGCTTTACGCTTACAACAAATGGCGTGCTTCTAAATGATGAGGTGCAGGAATTTGTCAACCGTGAGATGGACAATGTGGTCTTAAGCCTTGACGGAAGAAAAGAGGTCAATGATAAGATGCGCCCGTTCCGGAACGGCAAAGGAAGCTACGATCTGATCGTTCCCAAGTTCCAGAAGCTGGCCGAGAGCAGAAATCAGCAGAAATATTACATACGAGGCACATTTACACGGAACAATTTGGATTTTTCAAATGATGTGCTACACTTTGCGGAACTTGGTTTTGAGCAGATTTCTATCGAGCCGGTAGTCGGTGAGGATACGGATCCGTATGCGATCCGCAAGGAAGACCTGCCGGTTATCTTCGAGGAGTATGATAAGCTGGCGAAGATCATGGTAGACCGGGAGAGAGAGGGAAGAGGCTTTACCTTCTTCCATTTTATGATCGATCTTGAGGGCGGTCCATGTGTATCCAAGCGTCTGTCAGGCTGTGGATCCGGAACGGAATATCTGGCGGTTACTCCCTGGGGCGATTTGTATCCGTGTCATCAGTTTGTCGGGCAGGAGGAGTTCCTTATGGGAAATGTGGACGACGGTATCACAAAACCGGAGATCGCAGATGAATTCCGCGGATGCAGCGTATATTCAAAGGAAAGCTGTAAGAAATGTTTTGCCAGATTTTACTGCAGCGGAGGCTGTATGGCAAATTCCTATAAGTTCCATCACACGATCAATGATACTTACGAAGTGAGTTGTGAGATGGAACGAAAGCGTGTAGAATGCGCGATCATGATAAAAGCCGCTCTTGCAGATCAGGCGAGCGGAGAATAAGAAAGGAAATGAAAGATCATGAAAAAGAGCAGAGGCATATTGAGTTTGATCCTGATAGTAGCTGTCATGGTATTTCTTGGTGTAACCACAATCTGCGGACTCAATTCCAAGGGTATGGGGTCTGCGCGGAATATCAATCTTGGCCTTGACCTGGAGGGCGGAGTAAGTATCACATATGAGGCGGTAGGTGACACTCCATCTCAGGAGGATATGCAGGATACAGTGTACAAGCTCCAGAGACGTGTGGAAGAGTACAGTACAGAGGCTCAGGCATATCAGGTGGGAGATAACCGCGTCGGCATTGAAATTCCGGGCGTCCAGGATGCCAATGCGATCCTTGAGGAATTAGGACAGCCGGGATCTCTATATTTCATCAGACATCTGGACAGTGACGGAAATGAAAATTACACCTTAAATGCAGACGGAACGGGATATGAACTGACAAAATCCATCGAGGAACTGCAGGAGGACGGCTCTATCGTTCTGACCGGTACAGAGGTGGAGAGCGCTTCGGCAGGGGCTATTTCGGATTCCACGACAAGCGCTACGGAGTACGGCGTTGATCTGACTTTGACGGACGAAGGAACAGAGGCGTTTGCCGCGGCTACAGAGGAGGCTTATAACAACGGTCAGGATTCCATCGCAATCTATTATGATGGAGATCTGATCAGTGTTCCCAGTGTAAATAATACCATTGAGAATGGCCGGGCACAGATCAGTGGAAATATGTCATATGAAGAGGCTGACAGCATTGCCTCCACAATCCGTATCGGAGGTCTGAATGTGGAACTGAAGGAAATCAGTTCTGAAGTGGTCGGCGCGCAGCTTGGACAGGAAGCGGTCAGCACAAGCCTGCTGGCGGGGGCGATCGGACTGGCAATCGTGTGCATCTTCATGATCGTGGTATACCTGCTGCCGGGCTTTGCATCAAGCCTTGCCCTGCTGATCTATACCGGACTGATCCTGGTGCTCCTGAACGCATTTGACATCACTTTGACGTTGCCGGGTATCGCGGGTATCATCCTGGGAATCGGAATGGCAGTCGATGCAAACGTTATTATATTTGCACGTGTGAAAGAAGAGCTGACAGCAGGAGCGTCTGTACACGGCGCGCTGAAAGCCGGATTCCATAAAGCGATGTCGGCTATCATCGACGGAAACGTCACGACGCTGATCGCAGCCGGCGTACTGTGGCTGAGAGGAAGCGGAACAGTCAGAGGATTCGCGCAGACGCTGGCTCTGGGTATCGTGGTATCCATGTTTACCGCGCTGGTCATCACCAGACTGATCATCTATTCCTTCTATGCCATTGGCATAAGAAATGAAAAGCTTTACGCAAAGAAACTGAAAAAACGCAAACCGATTGATTTCCTCGGGAAACGAAAAGTATTCTTTATCATTTCCATTATTATGTGCCTGAGCGGATTTGTGGGAATGGGTGTCAACCATGCACGCGGAATCGGAGCTATGAACTACAGCCTTGATTTTGTGGGCGGTACTTCTACGACGGTTACTTTCGCGGAGGAATACACGCTGGATGAGATTGACAGCGAGATGATCCCGGATCTGGAGGAGATCACGGGAGATCCGAATATTCAGGTACAGACGGTTCAGGACAGTACACAGGTAATATTCAAGACACAGACACAGGATCTCTCGGAAAGGGAAGCTTTTGTACAGTATATGTCGGATAACTACGGGCTGACTGAAAATGATATCAAGGTTCGGAATATTAGCGGTACCGTGAGTTCAGAGATGCGTATGGACGCTGTTATTGCGGTTGTTTTAGCCACGATCTGTATGCTGATCTACATCTGGTTCCGGTTCAAGGATATCCGGTTCGCGACCAGCGCTGTCATCGCCCTGGTGCATGACGTTCTCGTTGTACTGGCGTTCTATGTGATCGCCAGAGTATCCGTAGGAAATACATTTATCGCATGTATGCTGACCATTGTCGGATACTCCATCAACGCGACGATTGTTATCTTCGACCGTATCCGTGAGGAGCTTAAGGAAAATAAGAAAGAGGATCTGAAAGAACTTGTCAACAGGTGTATCACGCAGACGCTGACCAGAAGTATCTATACGAACCTGACCACATTTATCATGGTTGTCGCACTCTATGTACTGGGCGTAAGCTCTATCAAAGAGTTCGCAGCGCCGCTGATGGTAGGTATTGCCTGCGGCGCGTATACATCAGTATGTATAACGGGCGCCCTGTGGTATGTTATGAAGACACGTATGGATAAAGCCGCTGCTGCGGCGTCGCAGCCGGGGGCTGCTGTGAAGATTGAAGCAGCGCAGCCTGCAGCTCAGAGCGGAGCGGGTTCACCGAACAACACGGCGGGTAAGAAGAACGGGAAAAACAGGAAAAAGAAGAGAAGACATTAAACAGATGCAGCGTTTCGGATAGGAAGTACCCGAAACGCTGTGTTTTTGCGTGAATGGTAAATCGCTGCATCTTGTGTTCTGTATGAAAATTTCGTATAATTAAAATAAAATTTCTTTGATCAGGGGGAATATATGAAGGTCGGTTTTGTGTTAGATGCTCTCATAACAGCCGGACTTTATGACGAATATAGAGAGCAAAAAAAAATTCAGGAAATACTGGATTGTATGACAGATGAAGAATGGGAGGAACTTTGGAAAAACTGTATGTTGCACCAGATATGGGGGATTGTTTATACGGGATTGAAAAAGTATCGGCAGACAGTGATTCCGGAGAGTATAAAAAGAAGATTTGAGGATTATGAAACAAAAGTGGCGTTCCAGTATTATGCCATGCTTTCTTTTACAACATTAATTCTTTCTATTTTTAAAGAAGCGGGCATCCGCTGTTATGTTTTGAAAGGAATTGTGTTAAATGCATTGTATCCCAGAGAAGATATGAGGAAGTTCGCGGATGCGGATATTTACATATCGGACATGAAAGAATACCGCAGAGCCTCTGCCATACTTGAAGACAGGGGATTCAAACAGGAGAAAGGCTTGGCGGAATTCCACAGCGGATATACAAAGAAGGTAGGAGATAAGGTCTGTTTGCTGGAACTTCACTGGAGACCGTGTGATATTCTTCTGGATGCAGGAATGGACAGAGCTGCTATGAAGGTGTACGAAGAACTGCAGTATGCCCCTGATGTGTATCAGATTGCAGGAACAGAAGTTCCCGCTCTTCCGCCTGCCGAAAATGCTTTGCAGCTTTTGCTGCATATGTTTCATCATCTTCTTCAGGGGGGATTCGGACTGCGTGTGCTTTGCGACTGGTGTGTTTTCTGGACGCGGAAAAGTGCAGAGACAGAAGAGGACAGATTTATAAAATATCTGAATGACACAGGCCTTACAGGCTTTGCCTGGGCTGCGACACAAATCTGTATAAAGCACCTTGGACTTGCTTCGGATAAATGTCAATGGATGAACCGGATAAATGGTGCATGGTACAAGGGAAGCTCAGAGCTTCTCTATCAGGATATACTCACAGGCGGTGAATTTGGCAGAGGAGAGAAGGCTCGGGTGACGGTGCTCCGAAATAGATCGTTCCGCCTGGCAGATTATGCGAAAGAAGTCCATCGTGTTATGCGTTACCGATTTCCCAAACTCAGAAAAGCAGTTATTGTCTGGCCTGTACTGTGGACGGCAACCATCTGGATATTCCTTAAAAATAACAGAAGACTGAGAAGAGGA
>DWXI01000225.1 GCA_019119265.1 Candidatus Mediterraneibacter intestinigallinarum
AGGGAAGGGCGGTGATAACAATGATCAGGCAGATATCGGTATTCGTGGAAAATCAGCCGGGCAGTATGATGAATGTGACGTCGGTATTGACAGAAGCAGGAGTAAACATCCGTGCGATCTCTACTTTCGACACCCCGGAGTTCGGGATCATGCGTCTTGTTGTTGATGATCCGGTCAGTGCAAAGAACAGTCTGACGGCAAAAGGATTTGTCACAAGAGTGAGCAACGTGATCGGTGTGGAGCTCAAAGACGAACAGGGAAACCTCAATCAGATGCTGAAGATACTTGCAGACGGGAAGATCAACATAGATTATATTTATTCTTTTGTAATACGCGAGGGGAAAGCTCCGGTCATGGTATTTCATACGGATGATTTCGAGCAGGCTGAAAAAGTTCTTGAGGCTGCTGACGTGAAAATCATGGAGGAAGAAGAATTATAAGAAATATAATTAAAGGAGATAAGAGAGAAAATGGCAGGTGTAGCACTGGAAAACTGGGTGGAACGCATCCGTGATCCGAAGATTGAGTGTATGAGCAGGGATGAGATGGCAGACCTGCAGAGTAAACGTCTGGTAGATGTTGTCAAGAGAGTATATGAGAATGTAGACTTCTACCGGAAGAAAATGCAGCAGAGAGGCGTGGAGCCGGGAGATATCAAATCCATCGAAGATATTGAGAAACTTCCGTTTACAACAAAAGAAGATCTGAAGAACAACTATCCGTTCGGGCTTCTGGCGATTCCAATGAAAGATGTTGTGCGTGTTCAGGGTACTTCCGGAACAACAGGTAAACTCACGATTGCTCCGTATTCACAGAAAGATGTGGAAGTGTGGGGAGAGTGTGTGGCACGCGGTCTCACAATGGCCGGACTTACAAATGAAGATATCATTCACGTTTGTTACGGTTATGGACTCTTCACCGGAGGCATGGGACTGGATTTCGGCGCAAAGGCACTCGGAGCCACTGCGATTCCGATGTCAGCCGGAAACACAAAACGTCAGATGATGGTCATGGAGGATCTTGGTGCAACTGCATTTGCATGTACACCTTCATATGCTTTGTATCTGGCAGAATCTATCCAGGAAGCCGGACTGGTCGAGCATATGAAACTGAAAGCAGGAATCCACGGCGCAGAACCGTGGACCGAAGAGATGCGTAAGAAGATTGAGAGCATTCTTCACATTAACTGCTTTGATATTTACGGATTATGTGAGATCACGGGACCGGGCGTTGCGCAGGATTGTATTCATAAGGCAGGACTTCACGTACATGCGGATTACTTCTATCCTGAAGTACTCAATCCTGCGACTCATGAAAAATGTGCAGAAGGTGAGACCGGGGAGCTTGTATTTACCACCCTGGCAAAAGAGGCAATGCCTCTGCTGCGTTACCGCACAAAGGATCTTACGAGCATCACCTACGGTAAATGTGAATGCGGCAGGACTCTGCCAAGAATCTCCAAGTTTACGGGCAGGACAGATGACATGAAAGTTATCCGCGGCGTAAATGTATTCCCGACACAGGTGGAGACAGCGCTCCTTTCTATGGGTGGAGTTGTAGCACCGCATTATATGATGATCGTAGACAGGGAAGACAATATGGATGTACTTACTGTAATGGTGGAAGTTGATGAGAGAGTATTCTCTGACGAAATCAGAAAACTGGATGCACTGCGCAATAAGATTGCTGCTGTCCTTAAGCAGGCGCTGGGAATTTCAGTCCGTGTGAAACTGGTTGAGCCTAAATCCATACAGAGAAGCGAGGGCAAAGCTGTCCGCGTTATCGACAACAGAAAGCTGTAAAAGGGAGGTAATAGTTATGGGAATCACGATTCAGCAGTTATCTGTATTTCTTGAGAACCGCGAGGGACGGCTTGACGAAGTGCTTTCTGTTCTGGCGGGAAATGATGTCAATATTGTGGCTTTAAGCCTTGCTGATACGACTGAGTACGGTATGCTCAGGATGATCGTTTCCGATCCGAATAAAGGAAAAGCAGTACTCAGAGACAACGGAATCACAGCTATGCTGACAGATGTTGTTGCGCTCAGAGTGCCGCATGAGACCGGTTCTTTAAGCCGGGCCATGCATCAGATCGTAGAGGGGGATGTAAATATCGAGTATATGTATGCGTTTGCCAACGGCTCAGATGCATCGGCAGTCCTTAAGTGTGACGATCCGGCGAGAGTAGTCGATATTTTGAGAGGAAGCGGTTTTGATGTTTGGGAGGCTCCGGAAGCCTACGTGTCAAATACAAAGCTGTAAAAAAGAAACCGTCCGGCAGATCCGCCGGACGGTTTCTTTTTTAATCTCATTTCTCTGTAATGCTTTTTTATATAAATCAAGTCGGTTTATATATTAAAAGGTACATTAAAAAATCTGATTAAAGTTTTACTACATTAGTTGCCTGTGGTCCTTTAGCGCCTTCTGTCACTTCGAACTCGACAGCCTGGCCCTCTTCCAGAGTCTTGAATCCGTCCATAACGAGTCCTGAGTAGTGAACGAAGATGTCATTACCCTCAGAGTCAGAGATGAATCCGTAACCCTTCTGGTTGTTAAACCATTTCACTGTACCTGTCATTGTGTTACCCTCCATAAGAAAAAATAAAATAAGTTGCAGTATCTGTTCAGCTATTGAACCGATACCGCCTCAGTGTAGCATGTTTAACAATAAAAGTCAACGAGTATCTGATCTGTTCTGTAAAATTATACAAAAGACATCGAAGTATTGTAATTGAAATGATACTTGATTAAAATAATAAGAAAACCCAGGGCATAAGAAAGGAGAACTCAGATAATGAAAATATATGAAAGTATAACGGAACTGATCGGTAATACGCCTCTGCTGGAGGTGAAAAATCTGGAGAGAGAAGAAAAACTGAAAGCAAAGGTGCTGGTAAAGCTTGAGTACTTTAATCCGGCAGGAAGCGTAAAAGACCGCGTGGCACTGAACATGATAGAAGATGCGGAGAAAAAAGGGCGTATCAGACCGGGAGCCACGATCATAGAACCGACCAGCGGAAACACAGGGATCGGACTTGCCGCAGTTGCTGCCGCAAGGGGATATAAAGCAATATTCGTAATGCCTGAGACGATGAGCATTGAACGGCGGAAACTGCTGCTCGGTTATGGAGCGCAGATCGTACTCACAGAAGGAAGTAAAGGAATGTCGGGCGCTATAGAAAAAGCAGCGGAACTTGAGAAGAAGACAGAAAATGCGATCGTGCTCGGGCAGTTTGTGAATGAGGCGAATCCGGAAGCTCATTACAGGACTACAGGGCCT
>DWXI01000226.1 GCA_019119265.1 Candidatus Mediterraneibacter intestinigallinarum
AAAGGAAAATGTGGGAATTGCAGTAGGATGTCTGATTGCAGCGGGGGCAGCCGGAAAAGCTCTGGCAGAAAGTACGACATCTCTGTTTCCATCGTTTGAGGTTATGTCAGCAGTAGATATTATTCTTCAGATTATTGTGCTTCTGGCGTGGCTGACAATGATGGATGGATTTGAGTATTCGGATACGGAGGCTGCATTTTCCAAAACCTTTGTTACGGTGTTACGTAATAAATATATATGGATTGGAGCGCTGGCTCTCATGCTTGTATTCGGATTATATACCGGAATCAGCGCCCATCTGCCAACAATACTGCAAGAAAAGGGCTATCATCTGGTTTCAGCCGGTTTTATTGCGTCCTTTATATCAATAGGATATTTTGCGGGCGCAGTATTTCTTCCGAAACTTGCGACAAAGATATGGAGAAAAAAGTTGTTTATGGTAGCACTGGCGCTGATTAGCAGTCTCTTTACAGCTTTTGCCTATTGGGTACAGCAGGAGGCGTTACTGACAGTCAGCATATTTGTGATCGGTGCCTGTGTCGGAGGACTTCTTCCGTTATCTATTGCTATTCCGGCATCAGTGCTTAACTTCGGAGTGCAGGAGAGTCAGGCGGCAGGTCCGGTACTTACGGCATTTCAGCTTGCGGGAGCTGTTCTCATACCTACTTATATCATTGTTCCTCTGACAGGAGGAAATATCCTCGGTTTTTTAGGATACGCAGCTCTTTTTATGATAGTTGAGGCTATACTGTTTGCTCTTCTGCCAAAAAACAGAAAACATTTTTCTGATAAAAATCAGTAAGAAAGGAGTATTATGAAAAATTTAAAAGTGATTATTGCTTGTGGAAGCGGAGCGGTCACATCGACGATGTGCGCTGAGATTGTACGAAATCTTGCAAAAGACAATGGCATAACAGTTAATGTTACTACATGCAGTGCCATGGAGTTTGCACCCCAGATTAAAAATTATGATGTTAAGTTTACTACAATGCCGTATAAATTCGATGCGTCAGAAAAACATACAATGAATATTTTTCCTCTTATCACAGGAATCAACGCTGCAGCCTGTAAAGAGAAAATTGTAGAGATATTAAAGGAGGCAGCAGAGGAGTAAAAGAGATTGAGTGGAGAGTGAGAGGAGGATCGGATATGAAATCAGGCATTGTATTCGATATCCAGAATCTGTCATTCCATGACGGCCCCGGTCTGCGGACGACAGTGTTCCTGAAAGGATGCCCGCTTCGCTGCCCCTGGTGCAGCAACCCGGAATCGCAGGATCCCCGCCCGCAGCTTATGTTATATCCTGAGAGATGTGTAAACTGCGGCGAATGTGTGAAAGTCTGTCCTACAGGTGCTGCAGAAGGAAAAGGAATATGTACAAACTGCGGCAGATGTGTGGATGCCTGTCTGCATGGAGCCAGGAAAATTGCAGGCCGTGAGATGACGTCAGAAGAAGTGATAAAAGAAGTCTTGAAAGATAAAGTTTTTTACGGCGCGGATGGCGGTGTTACGGTAAGCGGAGGCGAGGCGCTGATGCAGCCTGAGTTTCTTCTGGAAATTCTTCATGGGTGCAAGGAAGAAGGAATTCATACTGTTCTCGATTCAACGGCTTTCTGTAAGCCGGAGATATTCAGAAAGATCATCCCATATGTAGACCTCGCCTATGTGGATATGAAATGTATTATACCCGAAATACATGAGAAACTGATGGCGGTGAAAAATGACTGGATACTGGAGAATATAAAATATATGGATCAAAACGGCCATGCGTTTAATATACGGATGCCGATCATACCGGGGTATAACGATTCTGATGAGATCATTGACGAGACAATAAGATTTTTAAAAGAATTGAAATCAGATTTTAAGACCTGGCTGCTTCCGTTCCACGCATATGGAAAGAGCAAGTATCCGAGGATCGGAATGGAATGGCCGATGGGCGATATGAAAAATATGGACCGTTCAGAGGCGGAGCCTCTTGCAGATAAATTTAGAGAGGCCAATCTGAACGTTGAGATTCAATAACTTGGAGGAGGACATTACAATGAGTGACAAGATTACAATGTTCACGGTGACAGACGCAGAATATGAGAATCTGAACCGGTGTATGGAAGAACTGCCGGATCCGATCGGAGCCCGCAACTGGGATCCCGACTATAAAGTGATCGATCAGATCAAAAATCTGGAAAAGACAAAACGTCTTATAACCCTGAGGAACAGAGTACTGGATTCCAAACAGCAGCTGTATATTAAAGAAAGAGCAAAGCTGGTAACAGAGAGCTATCAGGCGACAGAAGGGGAGGATGCCAATATCCGTCAGGCGAAAGCGTTGGCACATGTATTGGAGAATTACCCGGTGATCATTCGCGATGATGAGATTATCGTCGGTTCGGTTACCCCCACTCCGAGAGGTTGTCTCTGGTTCCCGGAAGTATGCGACTGGCTGATCAACGAGATTGATACGATTTCTACCAGGGAGTATAATCCCACATATGTGACGGAAGAGGATAAAGAGTACTATCTGAAAGAAGTGCATCCGTACTGGAAAGACCGCTGCAGTTCCGCCCGCATCCAGAAACAGCTTCCGGATGAAGTTCGTGAAAAGCAGAAATATGGACTGTGGTCCTGCGGCATTTCTCAGGAGCAGCCTATCGGACATATCCTTTCCCTGGATAAACACAGACTGGAAAGAGGTATTAAATGGTATAAAGAGCAGGCTCAGAATCTTATCGACACATCTGATAAAGCTGATCCGAAGTATGTGGATAAAATTCAGTTCTGGAAAGCTGTTATTATTATCTGCGACGCGGTACATACTTTCGCCCTGCGCTATGCGGATGAGGCAAAGAAGATGGCTCAGGAGACGAAAGATGAGAAGAGAAAAGAAGAACTTCTCAGAGTATCGGCTGCACTTGAAAAAGTGCCGTGGAATGCTCCGGATAATTTCTACGAAGCAGTACAGTCTGCATGGTTCATGCAGCTGATCTACTATTATGAGTCGAATGCCGTGGCGGAGTCTCCCGGACGTGTTGATCAGAAGTTGTACAATTATTTCAAAAAGGACCTGGAGAATGGCAAGCTTTCACTGGAAGAGGCAGAAGATATCGTATCTGGTTACTGGTTAAAACTTGCCGAGACGAATAAAGTATACACAGAAGGTGAGTCACGTTATAGAACCGGAAATCCGATGTTCCAGAATATCAGTCTTGGAGGTACTGATGTCAATGGAGAAAGCGCTGTTAATGAACTGAGTTATCTCTGTCTGAAAGTTGAGGAGTTTGTACATCTTGACCAGCCTAACGTAGCGGTATGGGTAGATGATAAAGTACCGGACGACTATCTGGAGACGGCGGCCAAAGTTGTGCGCACAGGCGGCGGCAAACCAATGTTCCTCGGGGTAAAGAGCAGATTGGATCATTTCATGAAGACGAACGGTCTGTCGGAAAAGGCGGCAAGAACGTATGATTCGGTGTGCTGCTCCTTTATGTGGCATCCGTATCTCCCGAACATGGATCACGCAGCGGATGTGAACCCGGGTATTGCGCTTGAGTACGTATTTACAAATGGCAAAGACCGGAAGACCGGAGTGCAGGTAGGGCCGCAGACAGGTGATCCGAGGGATTTCAAGGATATCAATGATGTTTACAACGCTCTGGTAAAACAGGTTCAGTACGGTATCCAGATGGCAGTGATGCATGCTAACACGATTTATAAGATCTGGCAGGATTTCCTGCGTATGCCGTACACATCCATGTTCCAGGGCACAGCTTTGAAAGACGGACTTGATGTTACATGCGGCGGTTCCCTTGGACACACGGCTGCTGAAGGCGTATCGGTCGGACTGGTGAACTGTATAGATTCTCTGAGTGCGGTTGAGAAGGTAGTATTTGACAGCAAACAGGCTACAATGTCCGAGCTGGTGGATGCGCTGGATCATGATTTCCAGGGATATGAAAAACTGCAGGACGCTCTGATCCATGCGCCGAAGTATGGCACAGATGATGATTACGCAGACAAATGGCTGGTTGACTTCGAACATGTGATCAACCATGAATATCTAAAGTATCCGATGCGTTTCGGAAGACTGAGAAAGAATCCGGTATATATCCATCTTTCTGCGGGAGTGCTTTATGGCAGTATGATGGGAGCAACGCCGGATGGCCGCAATGCTGGTAAACCTCTCGCCGAAGGAGGAATTTCTCCGATGCAGGGGCTGGAGTTGAAAGGACCGTCCGCATCTATGAGAAGTGCGGCGAAATGGGATTACACAGAGATTAACTCTGTCGTATACAACCAGAAGTTCCATCCGCGTGTACTGGAGAAGGATGACGACATCAAGAAACTTACCCGTCTTGTACGTACATATCTTTGCGATATGGGCGTAGACGAGCTGGGAGCAAACCATGTTCAGATCAACGTTGTCTCTGCGGAGACGCTGAGAGATGCGCAGGAGCATCCTGAGAACTACAGGGACCTGATAATCCGCGTGGCGGGATATACTGCATTCTTTACCGAGATTTCAAGAGATTTGCAGGACGACCTTATCGCCCGTGTGGAATTCGACGGCATTAACTGAGCAGTGCAGACATTTGTGAGGTGAATGATTTGAAGATAGTTGTTTTAGACGGATACACTTTGAACCCGGGAGATTTAAGCTGGCAGCCTCTTGAGCAGTACGGGGAACTGACGGTCTATGACCGGACGAAGACGGAGGAAGAGACAATAGAGCGTATTGGGGATGCTGAGGCAATTTTTACAAACAAAACTCCCATCACGCCGGCTGTGATAGAAAACTGTCCGAATCTTAAATTTATTGGAGTACTTGCGACCGGCTATAATGTAGTAGATACGACAGCCGCGAAGAAGCGTGGGATTACAGTCTGCAATGTGCCCACATATGGCACTGCGGCAGTGGCTCAGTATTCTATCGCGCTGCTCCTGGAAATATGCTGCCATATCGGCCATCACAGCCGGACGGTAAAAGAAGGAAGATGGGAGAAATGCGACGACTGGTGCTACTGGGATTATCCGCTGATCGAACTGCAGGATAAGACGATCGGGATCATAGGATTCGGAAGGATCGGCAGGCAGGAAGGGGCTGTATCCAGAGCCCTCGGGATGAATGTCCTTGCCAACGATCCGTATCCGACAGATGCAGGCAGGGAGATAGCGGATTATGTGGAGTTGGACGAGCTTTATAAGAAGAGTGATGTGATCAGTCTTCACTGTAATCTGACAGATGATAATTACGGTATGATTAATGGGGAGTCCATCAGCAAGATGAAAGATAATGTGATCATCATCAACAATTCAAGAGGGCAGCTCGTCAATGAGAGAGATCTGGCTGACGCCTTGAACGAGGGGCGCGTGCAGGCGGCAGGACTGGATGTGGTATCTACGGAACCTATCATGCCGGATAACCCGCTTCTTAAGGCAAAGAACTGTATCATTACGCCGCATATTTCGTGGGCGTCGCTGGAATGCCGCGACAGGATCATGAATATCAGCGCTGATAACCTGAAAGGGTATTTGGACGGTGTGCCGGTTAATGTAGTTTTATAAAATATGTAAATGAGGCTGACGTACGTTGGATTATATTCCCGCATGTCAGCCTTTTTTTGATCCCTGTGTCCGTGACGCATACAGAACCTTTTTTTTCCGCAGCAAAATGGAAAAAGTACAGTTGATAAGAAACAGCATAAAGCTGTAAATTATGACTAGAAAAGGTCAGGGAAATAAAAAAGATGCATCGGAATGACCAATGACCAATAAAGGATAAAGTTATGGAAAGCAGGGAATGAAATGGAAAAAAAGTTGACGATCAGAGAAAGCTTTCGCCTGGGGAAAGGATGGCATCTTATGATTTTTGCAATCCTGGCGATGCTTGTTACGAATGCCGGTGTAAACGACGGATTGAATGTAGCGCTTCCGGAAATCGCCGAGGGAGCGGGGCTGAACTATGAGCTTTGCCTAAGTATGGGAACTGTGGCGGGTTTTGTCGGGGTTGCAATGATGCTGGTTATAGCTAAATTCAGAGATCGATTTGGGGGAAGAAAAGTAAGCGCAGTGCTTTTCATCATTTTCGGGCTTACATTTTATTTTCTTTTTTTGCGCGCCGAAAATATTGTAATGTATGCATTGTCTCAGTGTATCATGGTAAGCTGCGGACAGGGATGCTTCTATCTTTGCACAGGCCCCATGCAGTCTACCTGGTTCCCCAAAAAACGAGGCGTCGTAAACGGGATCAGCACCATTGGGGCAAATATAGGAACTGCGGTTCTCGCTCCGATCATGACAGTACTGCTGACAATGGCTGAGTACAAGACAAGTCTTTCTGTATTTGCGGTAGCGGCGATCGTGCTTGGAATCTACGCATACATAACACTCAGGGATGACCCGATGGATGCGGGTATGTATCCGGATAATGTGTCAAAGGAGGAATATGAAAGGGATTATAAGAATCTGGCGGAGCAGAATGAGTATGTCAGCGACTGGACGATCCCGAAGATGCTCAAATGTAAAGAGGTATGGCTGACGGCTGTCGTTCCTGGATTTATCACACTTGGTCTGTTGGGAATCATTACGCAGTTTGTACAGAGAAACACTTCTCTTGGCATGTCAAACGCAGCGGCTATTTCCGCAATGACAATTGCCGGACTCGTAGGAATCATCGGAAGTTATGCAGTTGGATATATTGACACCAAACTGGGCACAAAGAAGGCCTGTATGATCTACTGCGGGATCTTTGCTCTTGGAATTCTGTTTAATCTTCTTGCTGAGTTCTGCTTCCCGCTTGTATACGTGTCAATCTTTATTGTAGGATTTTCACTTGGCGGAAGTACGAATATGTCGTTGTCATTTCCGGCTTCGGTGTTCGGCGTACTGGACTATCCGAAGGTAAACGGCGTGATCTTCCCGATCAACTACTGCATCGGATGTCTGAACTTCGCCGTAAACGCTGTCGTCATGAAAGTGACGGGAAGCCTGACGGGCGCATATGTGGTATATCTGTGCCTGTTCCTTGTAAACATCCTGATCGTATCCAGGACAGAAGAAGGAAAATGGGATAAACTGAAACATCCTGAATTAATGAATCAGTCAGGAAAATAAATCGGGCAGAAAATGGAATATAGAAAAGGAAATACAGAAAAAGCGCGTCCGCCGGGCGCGCTTTTTCATGCGGTATTATGTGAGTTTCAGGAACTTCATCAGTTCTTCTTTTGTTTTCATAAAACGGCATTCGTTCGGATTGAATCCGGAATAATACAGCTCGTTGATCAGACGGAAGATAACGGTCGTATCTTCCGGTCGGACGGCGGCCATTATGACCGTACGTATTTTGTAGGAATTCCATTTGATCCTGTGGTCCAGCGTGGCGACGGACAGGCAGGTGCGGCTGCTGGGAGTCAGCGTATACATCAGGACGACGCTGGGCTGAAATGCAAAGGTAAGTATAGATTCTCTCTGCAGCAGCGAAGTCAGGTAATTGTCTGACACATAACCACGGCTTATGAAATCCTCCGCAAGCATCTCCATAACGGATATGGGATTTTCCGCCTGTATCTTTTCATGCCAGAAAGCTGATAAGAAGAGTTCTTTTACTGATGGAAGGGATTTGCTATACAGTCTGTCTATCTGTTTTTTGATAATATATTTTTCCAGTCTTTCCTGATCCGCATTGGAGAAAGTAGGCGAGATCAGAATGGTATCACAGTCAGGCTCGTCCGTAATCTCCTTATTCGCAGTGGTGATCACCAGATCTACCTGGGAAAAATCATAGCTGTCCTTGATATATACCGGCAGAAGGGCAGTCAGGTCGATGTAATCTCTGAACTTATTTAAAATCTGGTGCTTAAGATTCCATGAGGCGCTCAGATTAAGGTGACAGAGTATAACAGTTCTGAGTCTGCTGTCTGTCCTGCGTTTATAGGCCATTGCACCGGATATGCAGAAAGCCAGGTAGAGAAGTTCCGTATAATCCAGATAGCTCCCGTAGAAATCCAGTGACAGAGGCTGAAATGAAAAAGCAATCTCAAGTTCTATGAGAAGCCCGGAGCGGACGGAATCCGACTGGATCTGTGCGTTGTTAAAATAATGTACCGGAAGAGAAAGATATCTCAGATACTGAAGGAGCGTGATGTAGAAATCTTCATTCTCTGAAAAATCGATCCCGTAAGTGTTATTGATATTTGCGATATAGGTATCGGCAAGCTGTATGATCTCTTTCTGGAAAACGGTGGGTACGGCGCTCAAGTTCAGTCTTTCGACGTCAAGCATCCGGCTGCAGGAAATATGAGTATATACTTCTTCCCTTTCAATATCCGAAAAGATACAGCTCAGTTTTCCTTCCAGGGAGTCCAGAAGATTATCAGCAGCCTTCACGGATACCGGATCGCGTAAGACGGTCTGGGAAGGTTCTGTCAGTTCATGTCCGGAGCTGATCCGGTAGTACATGATAGCGATAATAAGGTTGAGCGTTACCATATTGATATCTTCCAGCATGATATTGTATCGGCCCATATAGTAGTTGACTTCACTCATGATCAGGTTGACCACTCTTTCGTCCAGATACTGATACTGGTAGTATGCATTGCCACGGGCGTTATAATTCCAGTCCTGGGCGAAGAGCCGGTTCAGGATCCGTCTTCGTTTCCGCTCGTCTTTTTCAAAAAATATAGTGTTTTTATTTCGGTAAAATTTAATGTGCGGAGAGGGAAGGATATAAATCTTCCGAAGATACTGTATATCGTGCTCCAGGGTGGTTCTGCTGATAAACATCTCGTCTTCCAGATCGTACAGATTAATCGGCTGATCGGAAAGACAGAGCCGGAAAGCTATATGCCTGGATCTTTCGTCTCTGGAGAGGAAAGAACTGTTTGTCTGGCTTAATTTCTTTAATTCGTTTTCGTCCTCTGCTCTGAGAAGATACCCTGAGCTGCGCTTGGAATAGATATGTATCCCTTTCTCGGAGAGCAGCTCGTTTATCTCGGTCACATCCGTGCGGATCGTACGGGAAGAGACTGAAAGATGAGCAGCGAGAGCCTGTCCGGTCACATAATCACTCTGGTGCTGCAGATAATGGAGCAGCTTTCTCTGGCGCAATGTCAATGTTAAGTCTTCCATATGATTTCCTCCTTCGACAGGAAGTGATAAATTATTCTCTATAATAAGCAGGGGAACTGATAAAGTCAATATTTGATGGCAAAACTGATATTTCCGTTTTAAAGCGGAAAAAAGCTGTTTGAGCATTATGACACTCTATACTACAATCGGTTTAGAAATTGAAGGAGGTACTTATCATGAAATATGAAAAAATCAGAAAACAGGTATTAGAGGCGATTCTGGATGCAGTAGATCAGGGGCTGATCCACGGAACATCAGGCAATATCGCGTTGAGAGACGATGAAGACGACGTAGTGGCGATCACTCCGAGCGGAATCCCGTACAAGGGGATGACAGCCGAGGATATCGCGATCGTTGACCTCAACGGAAAATGGCTGGATGGAAAATATAAACCGTCTTCAGAGGTTCCGATGCACACAGCTGTTATGAGAGCAAGACCGGACGTAAAAGCTACGGTACATACTCACGCGATGTACGCAACGATCATGGCAATGGGAGATAACCCGGAGTTAAAACCGATCACACCTCCCCAGTGCGAGTTTGTTCCGGTTGGTATCGTACCGTTCACAATGCCGGGAAGTGATGAAGTTGCTGACAAGGTAGTAGAGGCGCTGGGAAAAGACGGACGCTCCGTACTGATCAAAAACCACGGAATGTTCTGCTGCGGCAAGAACATGAAAGCTGCAATGGCAGCTACCGAGTATACAGAAGAGATGGCTGTTACAACGATGTACGCTAAACTTCTCGGCACATATGAGCCGATGCCGGAAGAGGGCGTAAGAAAGATGAAAGAACTCATCGCAGCAGATCAGGCAGTTTAATATATCGTTTAAAAGGAGCATGAGAAATGGCGAGTGAATTTTTTGTAAAGAGTAATGTGGTGTTCGGCAAGGACGCCGTAAAGAAACTGCCGGATATCGTTAATGAATATGAAGCGAAAAATGTAATGGTCGTATATGACGCGGGCGTTAAGATGGCGGGCATCGCAGAGAAGGTTTTAAAAGAAATCGCAAAGACGGACGTTAAGGTAACCATATTTGACGGAGTAATCCCGAATCCTACAAACGAAGTGGTAGAAGAAGCGGCGAAGATCGCTCAGGAAGCAAAGATTGACGTGTTCGTAGCAGTTGGCGGCGGGAGCAGCATCGACCTTACGAAAGCGGTCAACATCCTGATGACAAACCCCGGCCCTATCGGACAGTACGGTGGAATGAACCTGGTGAAAAAACCGGTGCTTCCACTGATCGCGATCCCGACGACGGCAGGAACATCAAGCGAGATCACAAACGTTGTCGCCCTTACAGATACGAAAGCTGTCTGCAAATACGTTATCATTGACAACAAGATCGTAGCGGATCATGTAATTGCCGATCCTGAATTTACAAGGACAATGCCTCCTTCAGTGACAGCGGCTACAGGAATGGACGCCATCACGCATGCAGTTGAGAGTTATATCTCCAATATGGCAACCCCGCTGACTGAGTATCACTCCTTAAAAGGACTCCAGATTTTTTATGAGAATCTTCCGAAGGCAGTGGAAAACGGAGATGATATGGAAGCAAGAGAGAACATGATGCTGGGATGTATCGTCGCAGGATTCGGATTCTCAAACGCCAACCTGGGTCTTGTACACGGGATCGCACATACTTTAAGCGCACATTTCCACCTTGCGCACGGTATGGCAAATGCTACGGTCCTTCCGTATGTTATGGAATATAACGCTGACAGCTGCCCGGAAAAAATGGTGGATCTTGCAAAAGCGATCAACCTTCCGGTGTCCGGTGATATAGAAAAAGACAAGTATCTGCTGTCTGAAGAGCTGCTTAAGCTTACGAAAACGCTTGGGATTAAGACTCTTTCCGAGCAGGGAATTGAAGAGAAAGATTTGGATATGCTTGCAGACGACGTGCTCAAAGAGCCTGTGCTGGGATTCAACCCGAAGCAGGGGATCACGAAAGAAGACGTGCTGGCTATCCTTCGTAAAGCAATGTAATATGCGGAGAAGTTAAGAGGTAACGGATATGGAACATAAATGCAGATACGGTGAAAAATTTCCTCATCTGTTTTCACCGATGAGGATCGGAAATATAAAAATGAGAAACAGGATCATCTTCGCGCCCACGAGCCCGAGTATGATCGACCTGAACGGGCATTTTACGCCGGAGATGATCGCTTACCTTGAAGACAAAGCGAAAGGCGGAGCAGGGGTTGTAACGTATGGAGAGGCAATCGTTCACTCCGCGACAGGAAAGTCGCATAATAAACAGCTCCAGTTGGACGCGTTCGGCGTGCGCCAGGGAATGACGGAGGCGGCGAGAGCTATCCATAACGCAGGGGCTTATGCCAATATACAGCTTTCCCACGGCGGTATGTACGGCGGTCTTGCAAGCGTGGGGGGAGATGTCGATACATGCAGAACTGCCTACGGCCCAAGCGACATGATGATGCCTGCGGGCGAAGTGAAGGCAATGCCGAGAGAACTGATCTATGAGATCATTGAATCATACGGGGCGGCGGCAAAGCTCTGTAAAGAGACGGGATTTGATATGGTTCAGGTTCATGCAGCGCATGGCTGGCTGTTTTCACAGTTCCTGTCACCTGTGTGGAACAAGAGGACAGATGAGTTCGGCGGATCTCTTGAGAACCGTGCCAGATTCTTCCTTCTCGCACTGGATGCAGTGAGAAAGGCGGTAGGCCCGCAGTTTCCCATCGAGGCGAGGATATCGGGAGACGACTTTACCGACATCGGTCTTGACCTGAACGAATGTATCAAAGTTGCGAAAATGATCGATGACAAAGTGGACCTTATTAACGTATCCTGCGGAAACCATGAAGATCCGGCCATGTTCTGCCGGACACATCCGTCGGCATTTTATCCGAGAGGGGTCAACGTTTACCTTGCGGCCGAGATCAAGAAGCACGTGAAGACTCCGGTTGCCTGCGTAGGCTCCTTAAATGATCCGGCGCAGATGGAAGAGATCATTGCTTCCGGACAGGCTGACGCCGTAGAAATCGGAAGGGCGTCTCTTGCAGATCCTTACCTTCCGCTTAAGGCGGCCTTTGGCGATGACGAAGACATTACACCGTGTCTGCGCTGCTATGAGTGCTTCGGCGCTACAGGCGAACTTGAGATGGTGAAATGTGCGGTCAATCCGGTAATGGGAGAGCAGCTCTGCGCTGAACGGTTCCATCATGTACCGGAGAAGATCAAGAAGGTTCTTGTAGTGGGCGGAGGACCGGCAGGAATGGAAGCTGCCATCACCGCTGCAAACAGAGGGCATGATGTAACTCTCGTCGAGAAGGATGAAAAACTGGGAGGAAACCTTCATCCGGCAGGCGCGGCATACTTTAAGGAAGATATTAAGAAGCTGATCAAGGTCCTGGAGCGAAGAGTGGAGAGGGCGGGTGTGAAAGTCGTTCTCAATACAGAAGTAACACCTGACTATGTGAAGGAATTTAACCCTGATGCATTGTTTGTGGCAATCGGATCTACAGAACTCAGACCGCCGATCAAAGGGCTTGATTCTGATAAGGTCGTTATGGCGATCGACGCCGAACTTCATCCGGAGAAACTGGGAAAGAAAGTCGTTATAATAGGCGGCGGTCTTGTAGGAGCAGAAGGTGCGGTGGGATTCCATCACGATGGAAAAGACTGTACGATCGTCGAGATGAAACCGGAGATAGCAGAAGAGGTAAACTCCTTCTACAGAGGCGGGCTGATGCCTGAAGTAGAAAAATCAGCAAAATGTTATGTCAATACAACGGTCAAGGAGATTACACCGGAAGGCGTTCTCTGTGAGAAGGACGGACATGATCTGGTACTGGAGGCGGATACGGTTGTCTGTGCTCTGGGATTCAGGTCTCCGTGGGATAAGGTGGACGCTCTGACAGATCTGGTAGATGAATATTATATTATCGGCGACTGTAAGAAAGTAGGAAAAATCTACGATGCCATGAACACGGCATATTACAGTGCGCTCAGAGTATAAAACAGGAGGGTGGAAATTATTATGAAGAAAAAACTGGTTTTATGTACGCAGCTGCCGGAAAAGAGAAGGCAGGAAATAGAAGAATACTGTGATATCACGATTGCCGGCGAACTCAAACACGGCAAGGGAAATGTCACGGAGGACATGACGAGAGAAGAATGCAAAGGTTATGAGATCGTCGTTCTCGGCGATGAGAATGCCGGTGGGAACACTCTGAAAGAGTGGATTGATTCCGGTATGAAATTTATCGGCGTGGCAAAAGGCACTCCGGTAACTGTTGATAACGAAGTACTTAAGGCGGCAGGCATCCCGCTTTCCTATACTCCGGGCCGTAACCGTGTAGCAGTTGCAGAGTATAATATAGGCCTTATGCTTGCGGTCGCAAGAAAGATCACACTGGCTGCCACGGGCCTTCAGAAAGGCGAGCACCTGGGCGAGCCCTCAGATGATATCTATGATGTACCGGATGTAAAGAACGTTATCTGGGGCCCGCTGGACGAGAAACATCCGTATACAGATTACGGCATCGGTTTCGAACTTTACGGAAAGAAACTCGGCATCGCAGGATACGGCGCTATCGGACGTGAGGTGGCTGTCCGTGCGAAAGCATTCGGGATGGAGATTCTTGCGTATGATCCGTATCTTCCGGCCGAGAAGATAGAGGCGGACGGAGCCAGAGCGGTAGACCTTGATACAATGCTTGCAGAAAGCGATATGGTAAGCATTCATCTTCCGGTATTGGATTCCACAAAAGGAATAGTAAACAAAGACTGGTTTTCCAAGATGAAACCGACGGCAATCCTGATCAATACGGCAAGAGCTGCAGTCATCGATCAGAAAGATTTCGTGGAAGCTCTGCAGAACAAAGAGATAGCGGGCGCAGCGATCGATGTATACTGGAAAGAGCCTGTTCCGGCAAACCATCCGCTCCTGTCTATGAGAAATGTTGTATGCACACCGCATATGGCAGGTCTTACAACGGATGTTGACAACTGGTCAGGAGAGATGATGGCACAGGAAGTCCTGGCTTATCTGAAAGACGAAGAAAGAAAATATATCTGGAAGAGATAATAGAACAGAACAAAAGGAGGAGAGAAAATGTCTCAAGGAAAAAGCAAAAAAGTAATAGCTGCAGGACTTTTGATCATGTCATTGACTATGTCCTGTAACAGTTCTCTGTCGCCGATTCTGGCAGAGGTGGGGAAATCTTTCCCGGAGGCAAGCGATTCTGCAATCCAGATCGTACTGACACTTATCAACCTTACAACACTGCCGATGATGCTGATAGAGCCTCTTCTTGAACCAAAGATGACAAAGAGGGATATTGCCGTACTAGGTACAATACTCATGCTGATCGGTGGCTTTATGCCTCAGTTCCTGAATTCGCAGCTGTGGATGCTCTATGCGGCAAGTGTTGTGATCGGCGCAGGTCTGTCACTGGTCGTAGTCGTAAGTTCATCACTGATTTCAGATTACTTTACAGGTATTGACAAGTCACGTATGATGGGATTTCAGTCTATCTTCGTAAGTGTCGGCGGCGCGATCATCGCAAAAGGCAGCGGTCTCTTTACGGCAATGGCAGGCTGGGCAAGAGGATACCTTGTATTCCTGATCTGTATTCCGATCATTATTATTGTACTTCTGACAGTGCCGAAGGGCGAGGTGGTTCAGCAGGCAGAAAAAACAAAAGCCGGCATTTCCGGAAGTATGGTTTACTTCGGAGCGCTCTGCCTGATCACAGGTATCTTTGTAGCTACATTTAACACAAACATTGCGATGTACATCGACAGAAATGGAATCGGAGACGCTTCTACGGCAGGTACTGTTTCATCCATTATGCAGGTCGTTGGTATCATAGGCGGTCTTGTGCTGGGCAATACAGTTAAGATATTCAAGAGATTCACGATCGGTGCTGCGATCATCCTGATGGCAATAGGAACAGCTATGGTCGGTTTCTCCACAAGCCTTCCGGTTATCTGTGTGGGCGCTGTAGTCGTAGGATTCGGATTTGCTATCCGTAACCCGGGCGCGGTTACATTCGCGGCGAATATGGTTCCGGCAGCTCAGGCTTCCCTGGCTATCGCTATCGTATCTGCTACATATAATGTAGGAAACTTTATTTCCGCTTATATCGTAAACGCAATGGCAACAGTACTGGGAGACGATATCTCGGATCGCTTTATCATATCGGCAATCGCTCTTGCGATCATCGGTATCATCGCATGTATCAAAGCTCCTACTACCGACGCTCAGGCGCTGGATTCACAGAACGATTAAGCAGAAAAATTATTGCAACATATATTCATAATGGCTGTTAGGCCGGAAGAAAACCAGATCCGCATCTGGTTTTCTTTTATGTATGGATAATTTTAGAGCCGGCGTACGTGAAACACATTGCAGCCCTGAACGCTGACGCCGAGAAAGGTAAGGATAAAAAGCCCTATGAAAAAAATCATCTTTTTGGATATCGACGGTACGCTAAGAGATTTCGACGGAACAATACCCGAAAGCGCTGTGAAGGCCATACACGAAGCACAGAAGAACGGCCATAAGGTATGCCTGAGCACGGGCAGGCCATATCCCCGCATCGAAAAAAGAGTGCTGGATATCGGATTCGACGGAATCGTGGCAAGCTCAGGAAGCTACGCCGAGTATGAAGGAGAATGCGTTTCACACTGTGTATTCAGCATAACACTGTACATGGAATTTGTGGTGTGGCTCTTAAAAAAGGAATGCATTGTGGAGATGGAAAATCACAGGCATACGTATCTTCTGAAAAGCGACTGGGAAAGATATAAAGCGGTAACGGGAGTCTGCGAGACAGATAATATCCGGCCGGTGCTCGTGGAGGCGGTGACGGACGTGGATCAGGTGGATAAGCTGGTCGTTTTCTGCCGCCAGGAACTGAGGAAGGAACTGCTGAAGCAGTGGGAGAATGTATTCCATATCGTGGAGCTGAGCGCGCCTTATCGAATCGGCTGGGCGGCTGAGATCACGCCTCCTGACGTCAGCAAGGCCAGAGGGATACAGGCCGTCCTGAAGGCTTCGGGATTCGCCAGGCAAGATGTGATCGGAGTGGGAGACAGCACCAATGATCTGGAAATGCTCTCTCTTGCGGGAAGAGGCATTGCTATGGGAAATGCGCCGGAAAGTGTGAAAGAGAAGGCAGATTACGTGACGGATCCGGTGAAAGAGGATGGGATATGGAAAGCGTTTGTGCATGAAGGTCTGATTGAATGATTTAAGCGCTGCCGCATGACGCGGCAGCGCTTTTGATGGAAGAGAAGATTTACATATTCTTATTCATCCCACGGATGAAGGACTACCTTGATAGCCTCGCCTGTCCTTGTGAGCTGGATCCCTTCGTTGATCTTGTCAAGCGGAAGGATGTGAGTGATGAATTTCTCCGTCGGGAATGTGGGAGAGATCGCCAGTTGGAAGGCACGCTTTGACTGGCTGTAGGAAGCTCCGAAGTGACCTTTGATCCAGATATTGTTATAGTGGATCAGGTTGCAGTCGAGCTCTGTCATAGATCCCTTAGGCACACCTCCGAAGAATACTACAAGACCGCCTTTTTTCACCATATGTATACTCTGTGTCTGCGTAGCGTTTACAGGGGTTGCGGAAATAACTTTGTCGGCGCCTTTTCCGTTTGTCAGCTTCTGCACAGCCTCGATCGGGTCTTCTTTTGAGCTGTTGACTGTGATATCTACGCCGAACTGTCTGGACATTTCAAGACGGCTGTCGTTCAGATCCAGCATAATGACTTTCTGTGCGCCGCGGATCTTAGCAAGCTGTGCCATGAAGCAACCGATGGGGCCTGCACCGATTATGACAAGTGTATCGGGATACCCGACTTTGACATTTTCCAGGCAGGCAAATACAGAAGTAAGAGGCTCTCCAAGGCTTGCTGCATCAAAGGATACGTCGTCCGGAATTTCGTAGATGCCACCTCTGCGGATTTTTTCACCGCTCACTGCAACATACTGGGCGAAACCGCCTGTTCCTGCAAGTTTGCTGACCTCTGTGTTGGAGCAGTTCTCGCTGTGTCCGCTGATACATTCATCACATTCCATACAGTATGTACCGGGGAAGAGGAAGAGACGGTCGCCTACTTTATATTTTGTCTCGTCTTTTCCCACTTCATCTACATAACCTACGATCTCATGTCCATAGATAAAAGGATAATTTCCCTTTCTTGAGTCCGTCGTTAAATTTCTGATATCAGATCCGCACAGCCCTACAGACATGATCTTTAAGATAAGCCCGTCTGACGGGCATTCCGGCTTGTCTGTCTCCTCTACTCTGATGTCGTTTGGTCCATACATTAATGCTGCTTTCATTTTCATTTTTTAAACAACTCCTTTCTGTACGATTCCAGTATATCCGCCTGAAAAATTACTTTCAAACGCAAAATTGCCGCTATATTGTGGAAGAGATTTCGCTGGTAAAAGGTAAGACGTCTCGGTTTGAACCTCCCGAAAAAAGGTCAGAAATTTCCAGATAGATAAGGAAAAAGTCTTTTTGAGGAAATGTATGTTTTTTGTTATTCTTGTTATAACAAATATAAAGTTTGTAGCTTTGAGTTCCGGAACACCCAAAGAATTTCTATTGGAGGGAAATAAGATATGGCAAAAATAGAGAATTATCTTCTCGGAATGGACTGCGGTACTACTAATATAAAGGCAGTGATCCTTGGAGAAGATGGAACAACAGTTGCAGAGGCAAGCAGACCGAGCCGCTTTTTATCACCGGGGCCCAACATGCAGGAACAGGATGCAAATGAATGGTGGTCAAATACGGTAGAGATTTTCCGCACGCTAACAGAAAAAGCGGGCAGCGATGTAGTAAAACGTATCAGAGGAATTTCCATAAGCTCTCATACCGTGACAATGCTTCCGGTGGACGTAGACGGCGTGCCGCTGCGCAATGCCATGACATATCAGGATAACAGATCCGCAGAAGAGCTTCATTATATCGTAGATAGGATCGGATTTGACAGATTTGTTTCTATCGTGGGCGGACAGCCGGCTGTGGCTTTCCTTCCGAATAAAATACTGTGGTTCAAGAAAAATGAACCGGAACTGTTTGCTAAAACGGCATGTTTCCTTCAGGCAAGTTCTTATATAAATTATAAGCTCACAGGAAAGATGACAATGGATATCGACCAGGCGACAAGAACACAGTGTCTGGATATCAAGACAATGAACTGGTCAAAAGAGATCGGGGATGTGATCGGAGTCAATCTGGATGCAATGCTTCCGAAGCTGTATCTGGTCAATGAGATCATAGGAACCGTGACAGAGGAGGCGGCCAAAGAGACAGGACTGATTTCTGGCATCCCGGTCGTTGCCGGCTGCAGCGATGCAATGGCTTCCATGTATGCGACAGGAATGAGCCGTCTGGGAGAAGCGGGAGAATCTTCAGGAACGACGTCCCTTGTATTTGTAGGAAGTGATGTGAAGAGCGCTCCGGATATCCCTGTTGTCACAAAACCATGCGCAATAGACGGAATGCCGTGGGTATTTGACGCTCCGATCCAGACCAGCGGCGCCGCGCTGAAATGGTTTATCGAGAAGATGGCTGCAGAGGAAAGAGAGTATGCAGAGAAACATAATCTGAATATATATACTTACTTAAACGAATTGGCACTGGAGTCAAAGCCCGGTTCTAACGGACTGTATTTCTTCCCGTATCTTCTTGGAGAGCGTGCTCCCCTCTGGAATGAATATGCAAGAGGAATGTTTATCGGAATAGGAATGGATATGACAAGAGCCGATCTTGTACGTTCGGTATTTGAAGGAACAGCATATGCGCTGCGACATGTTATGGAAACAGTGAAGGCATCCGGAGCGAAAGCCGATACCCTGCGTATCTGCGGCGGTGGTGCAAAGAGCCGGACATGGTCAATGATCAAGGCTTCCATGCTTCGTATGCCGGTATATCTTCTCGATGACAAGTCGGGAGACGTTCCTGTAGGAGACGCTCTGATCGTCGGACATAAGGTCGGGGTATTCCCGGATCTTACAAAAGCGGTTCAGCAGATCGTAAAAGTAAACGAGATCATTCAGCCTGTAGACGAGTGGGCGGATGCGTATGACAAACTTTATCCGTATTATGTAGATATGTATCAGCACCTTGATCAGGATCTGAAATCTCTGAGGAATACGGTGGAACATCTGTAAAAGAGAATAGTGTGGAGAATTTTTGGGAAGACCAGCCGGGAAGGGCTGGTCTTTTTCCCTTTTTAGAGGAAATAGGATGTCGTTTCAACGGTATCAGAGAAGGCATAACCTTTCTATACTAGAAATATAGAAAGGAAGAAGAGTGGCATGAAAGAAAAATTATGGACTTACCAATATGGAGTGCTTGTTTTAGCTAATACGTTCAATAGTTTTGGATTTTATATGATTACGACAATTTTATCTACATATCTTACAGAGTCGGGAATTGCTCTGTCAGCAGCGGGGGTGATTGTAGGAATGTTTTCAGTAACATCTTTGATAATTCGACCCTTCTGCGGCATTCTGTCAGACAGGGCGAATAAAGTAAAGCTGCTTCTTATTTCGTTTCTTCTAGCCGGTATGGGAACCATTGGTTATTCTATTATCCCTCGTATAGGACCGATTGTTGTATTCCGTATTCTGCATGGTATAGGTTTTGGCATTTCAAGTACAGTGCTCATAACAATAGCTGTGTATTTTATACCGGAGAAACGTATGGGAGAAGGAATCGGATATCTTGGGATCAGTCAGGTGATAGCTTCGGCTGTGGCTCCGGGATTGGGAATCGCCATAGCCGAGATTACGGGGTATAAGCCAGTGTTCTGGCTTGCCGGGGGATTTGTATTAATCGCAGTTTTGATGGTATATATCTGCCGGAGAGGGCTGGGAGAGGAAAAAACAGGGAAAGTAATCAAAGAAAAGCATGCCAAACAATCTTTTTGTTTGCGGGATATCATAGCGGTGGAGGCACTTGGGTATACGTTGATTTCCGGTGTTTATTCCTTTACCAATGGAGTGATCACAGCTTTTATCCTCCTGTTTGCACAGAAAAAGGGTATTACCGGCATAAGTATTTACTTTACCGTATGTGCCGCAGTGCTTTTTATCTCAAAACCTGCATCAGGCAAGCTTGTGGACAGGAAAGGACTGGCAGTGGCTGTATATCCTGCAACAATCTTGTCAGGGATTTCCATGTTCATGCTGGGGCATGCAGAGGGAATTGGTATAATCCTTCTGTCAGGAATTATCCGTTCAATTGGTCAGGGTACGGCTATGCCTGCCCTGCAGACGGAATGCATTCGGACCGTAGGCATAGAGCGAAGCGGAGTAGCAACGAGTACATACTATCTTGGCGGTGATGTGGGACAGGGAATCGGTCCGATGATAGGAGGGGTGGTCGTAGGAAGCATGGGATATGAAGGAATGTTTGATATCTGTGGAATTCTGCTTTTAAGCATGACCGTAGTATTTTATTATCTGGAAAAGAGGAAAAGGAGAGAATCATATGAGAAAAGAACTGGAAAGAACTACGCCTGAAAGTGTGGGTATACACAGCGAAGATATCCTTCATCTGATCAATGAATTGGAAAAATGCGGCACACAGATGCACGGTTTGATGATTCTTCGACATGGAAAGGTGGCGGCCGAGGGATGGTGGAGTCCTTTTGCTCCTGGCATCCGCCATGGATGTCAGTCATTGACAAAAACATACACATCTACCGCTATAGGACTTTTATATGACGAAGGATTAGTATCACTTGATGAGAAGGTCGCGGACATTTTCCCGGAATATTTGCCTGAAAATGTACAGGAGGGAATACGTAGAATCACTGTGAGAAATGCATTGTGTATGAGTTGCGGAATGTATCGGATGCCGGATATATCTTCGCCTGACTGGCTGAAAGAATATTTTAATATAGAAATTAAAAAGGAACCGGGCGATGGATTTTTCTATAGTTCCGCAACATCGTCTATGCTGGCGGCAATTGTCCGGAAAAAGACGGGATTATCTTTACTGGAGTACCTGAAACCAAGGTTGTTCGATAAGATTGGGATTGACGCGGACAATCTGCGGATTTTGTCCATGCCGGACGGGCTGGATAATGGTGGAGGCGGTATGTTCACCACTACAGAGGATAATGCCCGCCTGATGCAGCTTTATCTGAATAAAGGCGTCTGGGAGGGAGAAAGGGTTCTCTCAGAACAATGGATTAATATGGCAACCTCTTATCAGAACTCCACAGAAGAAGACCAGGGCATCCATGATTGTCATCTGGGCTATGGCTTTCAGATGTGGATGTGCAGACCCAAAGGAGTATTCCGCGCGGACGGAGCCTACGGACAGTATTCTATTGTATTCCCGGAACAGGATATGGTTATATCTATTAATGAGACGGCAGAACTGGGAGTATGGCCACAGAAAGTGCTTGATATAATCTGGGATGAATTTATGCCCCGGGTTCCGTTAAAAGAAGTAGGCAGTATTCAGGAAAATTCTGAGATGCAGGAAAAACTAAGGATCAGGCTTTGCGGGCTTAAGGCGGATCATGCCGTATATGCGCCAATCACGGAATGGGCCAAAAAGGCGGAACGGGTGTCATATATGCTTGAGGAGAATCAGATGAGCATTGTTCCGGGGGTTTATCATCAACTTACAGGTGTAAAAAAAGGAAAGACGGAAGTGATAACCTT
>DWXI01000018.1 GCA_019119265.1 Candidatus Mediterraneibacter intestinigallinarum
ATATACCGGTTACAATTTTTATCAATGAATCATTATGATAATTCTATCATTATTACCCTGAAGATACAGGTTCAGACGCTGGGAGTTATCAGAATAGAATTCTTATAATTCCCAGCATCATCAGGTGCACCGGATAAAACCAGTAAAAGAACCATTTGGAAAATGTCTTTCCGCATTCCAACCGTTTCCCGTTATACAGCCGCACGATCACGACTCCTGCCCCCAGGATTCCGACGGCAGACAACAGGGCGTATATGAATCCGAGTAATGTTCCCGTCAGATCAGCCCCGGGGCTGAAATTCATCAGTGCAAAGAGACCTGCTCCGATCAGATATGCATTTCTGATACGTTGCTTATCTCCTCCGGCACGGGCAAACAGTATTGTAAACAACGGAGCCACGAGAGCCCAATCGGAAAATAATGACAGAACGAACAGTCCGGCAATAACAAAAATCTGCAGGAAATCATTTTTTATATAGTCCATTGCAAGCAGAATACAAAAGCACAGCAACAGAGTAAATATCATATTAAATCCGCAGAATGCTATCGTCTTCTCTCCGACATATACTTCTGAAAACGCAAGACAGAACGGAACCTCAGAAATCAGCGCAAACACAGCCAGACGCCTGGCATACTTTTTCTTTGAACGGGTATAATGATATCCCTCTACCAGAAAATAGCACATGACTGGTGCTGTAAAATATCCGATATCAACAAGAACCGTAAAAAGCAGTGTTCCCGGATCCATAAAAATATTAGCAATATGATTCAGGATCATAGTAAACATTGCTATGTATTTGATCACATCACGATTCATGTATCTGGTCTCCTTTCGCGACTTCCCTGATCTTTGTGGGAAATTGTGAGCCGTACTACGAAGTGTCCACAGTGCATAGTTCCTGCATATCCGTCTTCTGGTTTGTTGCAATCATCCCCCGGATGCGATCATAGATAAAATCCTCCCGACTTGCCCGTCTTACATCCACATTCATTCCCGCATGATATTTACATCGATAGCAAACTGCCTTTCAGCCTTTTTCCGAAAACCAGATACACAACTCCAGCCAGCGGCATCGTCACCGTCAGCACCGGATAGAACAGGCGGATGTCTACTCCTCCATACAGAGCTCCGCCAATCATCGGTCCTAGAGTCATCCCCAGGTCCAGTCCGATATAATATGTGCTGTTTGCAAGTCCTCTCTTCTCTTTGCCTGCGAGCAGCATCGCCGTAGACTGACATACTGAGCTCATGATCCCGTATCCGCCGGCCAAAAAGACAGATGCCATCATCATCATAATATTATTACGCATTCCGGCAAGGAGAACGATAGCGAGGAGCTCACATATACAGCTCGAAAGCAAAAATACGCGAAATGGCAGTTTGTCGAACAAATTACGTAGCGTCAGCCTCAGGATGATCAGAACAATGGCATAAGTAGGGAAAAACATACTTACTGTAACAGGCAGATCCTGCACTTCCGCATATGTCACGAGGAAGGACTGTGTCGCACAGTAAGGGATTGCGAAGAGCATAATGATAAACGCAATCGGAAGCACTTTCACATCTACGAGCTGAAGATGTGGCTTGCCGGAATTCTCTTTTACAAGCTCTGTATTCCCGGCGGTTTCTTTCTGTACAGGATTTCCCTTATCCTTTATAAACTGTATAGCAATAATGATCGCAATTGAAAATACAAGAGCGATGCAGAAAGCTGTCCGGTATCCGAACCTCTGATATACACTGACGCCGATTGCCGGTGCCACAGCCATCCCCAGTGCATTCATGGTTCCATAAACTCCCATTCCGGACCCTATCTTTTCTTTCGGCAGCATATTCGACATCCAAGTAGCCATACATACCGAGCAGCAGGCAAAACCTATGCCGTTTATGATTCTTGCCGCCACTACTACAGCTTCATTCAGTGCCAGAATATATCCGGCACATGCTATAGACATGAATACAGCACCGATAAGCGATACCCTGTATTTGCTGAGCCTGTCCGCAAGATTTCCTGCAAGAGGTCTGCAGATTAATGAGCACAGATTCATCAGACCACCCACAAATCCCATTACTGCAGCGGATGCCCCGATACTTTCTGTAAAGCCTGTGATCAGCGGTGTCACCAGCATCGGGCTTGACATGTAAAAAAATGTAGCGGTGAGCACAAGTATAATATCTTTTGAATATATATTCCTTTTCATCAATCCTCATCCTGTCCGTTATTATAATCCTATTTTATTATACACACAAAGTGATAAAAACGATACCATAGACACAGAACATCATCCTGTTTTATAATATCTATTATATGACATTGAGAACTTTTGCCGCCAACTACGATGTATTCTGAATAACACGAAAAAGGGGATTACATATATGCAGTACACAGCACCTCATTACTATAAAGACTTTCATTGTACAGGCGGAGACTGCCCGGATACCTGTTGTGCAGGATGGCAGATCCAGATTGATCCGGCTACACTGAAAAAATATAAAAGAGTAAAAGGATTTCTCGGAAACCGTCTGAAAAATGAGATCAACTGGAAAGAGTCGTGTTTCCGACAATACAGCGGACGCTGTGCGTTTCTGAATGATGAAAATCTCTGTGACCTGTATCTGGAAGGCGGAGGAGAGAAAGCATTCTGCCGTACCTGCCGCACATATCCGCGTCACATTGAAGAGTTTGAAGGTCTGCGAGAGATCTCGCTTTCCCTCTCCTGCCCTGCAGCGGCAGAACTTATACTGAACTGCCGGGAACCTGTCCGTTTTCTTCTCGCAGAAAACCCGGATAAAGTGGAAACCTATGACGAATTTGACTTTCTTCTGTTTACAAAGTTAATGGATACAAGGAATCTTATTTTCAGGGTTCTGCAGGACAGAAGCCATCCAATCGAATTGCGTGTTGCTATTATACTTTCTCTTTCCCATGATCTGCAGGAACGGATCGACAGGAATGCATTGTATGACGTTGACAATTTGCTGGAAAGATACACATCCGAGAAAGTCTGGAGCTGGTTTGAAAATCGTCTTGGACAATTAAACCGGGCAGACCTCCGGTATGAGAAAAGGCGAAATACCGTGCGAAGACTTTTTTCCCTCTTTGACCATCTGGAAGTTCTTCGCGAGGACTGGAAGTCATATCTGGACAATGCCCGCAACATACTTGAAAACGCCCCGTTTCCTGCCGAAGAAACAGAGCGCCGTTTTCATAAATTGTTTTCAGATACTGTTACGGAACAACTTCTTATCTATTTTGTGTTTACATATTTCTGCGGTGCGGTTTATAACGGAAATGCTTATGGCAAAATAAAATTCTCTGTAGCCGGTATGTTACTGATCCGGGAACTGACCTGTGCAGACTGGCTGGCATCCGGGGGAATGGAGACTGCTGTTACAGAAGAAGACGCATCCAATACTGATGAATCAGCCCATATCAGCCGAATCATAAAGACTTCGTGTCGTTATTCCCGTGAGGTAGAACATTCAGATTACAACAAAACCACAATGGAGCATCTTCTTGGGAATGAGAACATCTTTGGACTTGAAGACTTTTTCTCGCTTCTTTAAAATAAAATACTGCAGCGTCCGGATTTCAGTGTCTGCCGAGTTGCCAGAAAGCAATTGCACTTGCGGCAGCCACATTCAGCGAGTCCACTCCGTGATACATAGGAATCTTGACTGTATAATCACACATGCCGATAGTTTCAGGAGAAAGTCCCTCTCCTTCGGTTCCCAGTATGACTGCCAGCTTTTTCTCTGCACAAACCTCCGGATGGTCAATACTGACAGCACGATCGTTCAATGCCATGGCGACTGTACGAAAACCGCTTTTTTGCAGAAAATCCAGTCCTTTACTCGGCCACGCCCCCGCCTCTTCCGGACATATAAATGTCCACGGAATCTGGAATACCGTTCCCATACTTACACGGATCGCGCGACGATAAAGAGGATTGCTGCACCCCGGAGTCAGCAGCACCGCATCCATATTAAGCGCTGCTGCCGATCGTATGATCGCACCTACATTTGTCGGGTTCATTACATTTTCAAGAACTGCGATCCTCGAAGCGCCAGCGCAGACCTCTTCAACGGACGGAAGTGGTTTTCTGTGCATTGCGCAGAGCATACCGCGGGTCAGTTTAAACCCGGTCAGCTGAGTCAGCACGTCAAATTCTGCAGTATACACCGGGATATTCCGACAACGCAGTATGATTTCTCGGCCTTCACCTTCAACATGTCCATTTTCTGTAAGTATAGAGAGTGCTTCATAGCCCGCATCAAGCGCTCTTTCGATCACCTTCGGACTTTCAGCAATAAAAATCCCATTATCCGGTCGGTCTTTGTTCAGAAGCTGGGCTTCTGTAAGTCTGGCATATATATCGAGGGCCGGATCACTAAAATCTGTAATTTCAATAACGTTATTCATTTTATGATTACATCAGATGTGAAGCGACAGCCCACACGATTGCAATTACAAGAATTACGGTAATCACAATACCCCAGAATTTGGCGCTGTTCCTCTGAAGTTTTTCTTTTTTCTCTAATTCATCGAGTTTGTTTTTAGGATCTTTCATTTTACTTCTCCTTCATTTTACTTTTGTAGTTAATCGTTTTTATTTTTCAGTTTCTGGATCTCTTCCCCTGAGTCTCAGGTAATAGAATCTCAGTTTTTCCACAAGTATTGTCAGATATCTCAATACAGGCTCCGTTGCTATGGCAAATACGACAAACAGCATAATACATTCCGTCGTCATGCCGGTAATGGCAAACAGGTCGTTTAAGAAGATACTGCAAAACAGCAGTCCTATTATACATCCTACAAGTATAGCTACACGCATCTTATTCATAGGAGCACTGATCTTATACAGGATCATGAATCCGACGATGGCGAGCAGCATAGTAGCCGCCGTAGAAATATCTGTCGAATCTACTCCAAATGTCCGTCCGAAGATGACCAGAGCCCCGACAGCCAGCGCGTCTGTGATCGCCGCCGGGAGAGCCTTCAGGAATACATTTGTAAGGAAGTGGCCTTTGATCCTGTTTTTATTCGGCTCCAAGGCCAGGAAGAAGGCGGGTACGCCTATCGTAAACATACTGATCAGCGATATCTGCGACGGTTCAAGCGGGTATGTAAACGTAAATACTACCGAAAGCAAGCTCAGCAGGAAAGAAAAGATATTCTTCACGAGGAACAGACTCGCTGAACGCTGGATATTATTGACTACTCTTCTGCCCTCTAAAACAACTTCAGGCATACAGGAAAAGTCAGATTCCAGAAGTACAAGCTGTGATGCCTGCGCTGCAGCATCGCTTCCAGACGCCATGGCAATGCTGCAGTCCGCGTCTTTTAGCGCGAGTACATCATTGACTCCGTCTCCGGTCATAGCAACTGTATGTCCGGCTTCTTTCAGTATCCGGACAAACTTACGCTTTTGATCCGGGGTAACGCGTCCGAATACAGTATTATTGAGTACGGCTTTCCGAAGAGCCTGTTCGTTTTCGAGCTTAGATGCATCTACATATTTATCCGCATTTTTGATTCCGGCCTGTTTTGCTACTTTAGATACGGTAACAGGGTTATCCCCGGAGATGACCTTAACTTCCACGCCCTGTTCGGCAAAATATTCAAACGTCTCCTTTGCAGCCTCACGGATCGGATTCGCCAGAAGAACGAAACCGAACGGAGTAATTCCATGATCCAGAGGTTTGCCGTCCACTTCTTCATCATAAGAACCGAACACAAGCACACGGGCTCCTGTAGAGGCATGCTCCGTGATCTCTTCTGCGTAGTCTCCATATTTTTCTTTCAGGACGAATTCAGGGGCACCAAGCACATAGACGCCGTCATTGAAGGTAACGCTGCTGTATTTTGTCGCAGAGGAAAAACCGGTTTTTGAAACCGCTTTCTTTCCAGAACCTTTTGTGAAATATTCTTTCATGGCAGCCATAGTAATATTATCTTTTGTCATGGCGCAAGCAAAATCTCCGATCATCGTGCGGAGCGGCTCCATTGTTTCAGGATCGTATTCATCCGCCTCGATCACATCCAGTACTTTCATCGTATTCTCTGTGATCGTTCCGGTCTTATCTACACAAAGCACATCTACACGTGCAAGCGTCTCGATGCATTTCATGTCGTGAAGCAGGACTTTTTTCTGTGCAAGCCTTATAGAACTGACTGCAAGAGCTACGCTTGCAAGCAGATATAACCCTTCAGGAATCATACCGATCACAGCTGCGATCATTGAGGTAACACTGTTCCGGAAGCCGTCATGCTGTAAGAAAAAAGCCTGAGAGAACAGGACAAGGCCTATAGGAATGATAGCCACTCCAACACATTTTACCAGCTTATCAAGAGAACGGATCATCTCGGACTGTTCACCGGACTGCATCTGCTTTGCCTGCAATGTCAGTTTGGAAATATAAGAATCCTCACCCACCCTGTCCAGTCTTGCGTGGCACTGTCCGGATACGATAAAGCTTCCGGACATGAGTTTGTCGCCTCTGCGCTTTGTAATCTCATCGGATTCTCCTGTCAGAAGCGATTCATTAACCTGTACTTCTCCTGCACTTACAACAGCATCTGCACAGACTTGATTTCCTGCTTTGAAGATAACAATATCATCAATAACAAGCTCTTCCGCATCTATGACAGACTTTTTTCCGTCACGAACAACAGCAGCATGAGGCGCATTCAGCATAGTAAGCTTATCCAGCACCTGTTTGGCGCGTACCTCTTGTACAATACCAATCAGTGTGTTGGCGATAATAACCGGCAGAAAAGTCAGATCCCTGAAAGAGCCGACCATGATCAGCAGGATTGCTAAAATAACGAAGATCAGGTTAAAATATGTAAAAACATTTTCGTGTATAATTTCTTTCGTTGTTTTGGACGGAGGCTCTACAGAGCGGTTGACCCAGCCATGCAGGCGGTGTTCCTGTACCTGCTGGCTGGTAAGTCCTTTTTTATAATCAGGGTCATAGCGCGTTGTAGGTATTCTTCTGTCCTTCTTTTCTTCTGTCTGTACTGATCTTCTCTTTGACATATTCTTCGGCATTACCCTTCTTTTAGACTATTCTAATCAATGTTTGCGTTATCTGAAGTTTCAACCGGTTTCTGCTCTTCATCCGGAAGGCTTTTCTGTGTCAGGATATTCATAAATTCTTCACCAGTGATCGTTTCTTTTTCATAGAGATATTTGGCGAGTTCATGAAGTTTTCCCTGATTTTCTCTCAGAAGCGCCATAGCTTTATCATACGCCTCTTTTACGGTATCGACAACCATATCGTCGATCTGTGTTGCCGTCTCCGGCGAACAGCTCAAGCTGCTGTCTCCGCCCAGGTACGGATTCGCCTGTGTTTCAAGCGCCACCATACCGAACCTGTCACTCATACCGAAACGAGTAATCATGGCACGTGCCAGCTTTGTCGCCTGTTCGATATCGTTGGAAGCGCCTGTAGTAACAGAGCCGAATACCAGCTCCTCGGCACAGCGTCCTCCTGTCAGGGTGGCAATTTTATTTGCCAGTTCTTCTTTCGACATCAGATTTCTTTCTTCTTCGTCTACCTGCATGGTATATCCGAGTGCCCCTGAAGTTCTCGGTATGATCGTAATCTTCGTGACAGGCGCAGAATTTGTCTGCAGGGCAGCTACCAGAGCATGACCGATTTCGTGATATGCCACGATCAGTTTCTCCTTTGTTGAAAGCACTTTGTTCTTTTTCTGGTAACCTGCGATCACGACCTCGATACTCTCTTCCAGGTCAGACTGAGTTACAAATTTACGATTCTCACGTACAGCCCTTAACGCAGCTTCATTTACCATATTGGCAAGTTCAGCGCCGGAAGCTCCTGACGCCGCTCTGGCAATTGCGCCAAAGTCCACGTCGTCTCCGACCTTGATCTTCTTTGCATGAACCTTCAGGATTTCTTCTCTGCCTTTTAGGTCAGGCAGTTCTACGGGAATCCGGCGGTCAAATCTTCCCGGTCTTAAAAGCGCGGGATCCAGAGTATCCGGACGGTTCGTTGCCGCCAAGATCACAACGCCTTTAGATGCATCAAATCCATCCATTTCAGTCAGAAGCTGATTTAATGTCTGCTCACGCTCGTCATTTCCGGCAAAACCCTGGCTGTCGCGCTTTTTTCCGATCGTATCGATCTCATCAATAAATACGATACACGGCGCCTTTTCATTAGCCTGCTTAAACAGGTCCCGTACTTTTGAGGCTCCCATACCGACAAACATTTCTACAAATTCAGATCCGGAAATGGAGAAGAACGGAACTCCCGCCTCTCCTGCAACTGCCTTGGCAAGTAATGTCTTACCGGTACCCGGGGGTCCTACGAGAAGGGCTCCTTTCGGGCAGATCGCACCGATTTCCTGGTATTTCTGTGGATTGTGGAGAAAGTCAACAATCTCTGTAAGAAGCTCCTTTGCTTCATCTTCACCGGCAACATCATTGAACGTTATCCCAGTCTCGGACTGTACATACATCTTCGCATTACTTTTTCCAAACTGCATGAACGGGCCGCCGGATCCCTCTCCCATTTTTTTCATAAGCTGTCTGGACAATATCTGCCCGATGACGATGAATACTACAATTGGGATTACAAGAGAAAGCAGCATACTCAGGAACGGATTCATCTGTTCCTCTGCCACTCTTCCGAATTCACAGCCTGATTCCTGCAGTCGGTTGACCAGATCCGGATCTTCGAATCTGGTCGTCTCATACTGCCGGGGTGTTTCGCTCTTGTCCGTAAAATAGATCGTTTCTCCTTCCAACTGGACTTTGGAGACCTGTTTTTCATCTACCATTGTCAGGAAAGTTCCGTAATCCACTTCCTCTATATTCCCTCTTGTCATCATAGGGAATACGATAAAATTAAATACGATCAGCACAGCCAGCACGATCAGGTAATAAACGATCAGTGGTTTCCTTGGCTTCTGTACTTTTTTCATTCAATATCTCCTCATTTCTTCTTCCTAAACAGAAGGCGGATTCCTTTCATTGCCTGAATGATCGGAATATTTACTGCTGCAAGTCCATATACGATAAGAAGCTGAGTCAGTGTGAGCGTCTGTACTTTAAACATATTGTGAAGTCCCGGTATCATAACAACAGCTGTTATTAAAATGATTCCGAGAACAAATGCGCCGATCAGGAACTTATTGTTTGCGACTTTGCGTGTAAATACAACTGGTCTGTCTGATTTACAGTTAAATCCATGGAACAGACGCGCGGAACATAATGTTGCAAATGCCATCGTGCTTCCGAGAAGTTCGTTGTTTCCCTGGTATCCGATCATAAATGCGATCATCGTCGTTACCGCAATAGACAGCCCCTCTGTTCCAATCTTGAGCAGGAAGTCTTTGGTCAGGATCGACTCGTTCATCGGACGCGGCTTCTCATTCATCACGTCTTTAGACCCCGGCTCCAGGCCGAGGGCGATTGCCGGAAGACTGTCTGTCAGCAGGTTAATAAACAGCAGATGGACAGGTGCAAACGGAACCGGCAGCGCCATAATGGATGCATACAGTACAGCCAGGATCGCGCCGAAGTTTCCAGAGAGAAGGAACTGTATGGACGCTTTGATATTGCGGTATATATTTCGACCGTTCTCAACTGCCTTTACGATGGTTGCAAAATTATCGTCCGTCAGTACCATGGCCGCAGCATCTTTGGATACTTCGCTTCCGGTGATACCCATAGCAACGCCGATATCTGCCTGCTTGAGCGCGGGAGCATCATTCACACCGTCGCCTGTCATAGATACGATATTTCCCTTATCCTGCCATGCACGGACGATGCGGATCTTATGTTCCGGTGACACGCGGGCATAGACTGAAATACCTTCTACAAAATCTTTCAGGTCTTCGTCTGACATTTTGTCAATCTCGGCTCCCTCACATGCCTCTGACTCATTTTCAAGAATACCGATACGCTTTGCGATTGCTGCTGCAGTCACTTTGTGGTCTCCCGTGATCATAATCGGCCGGATACCTGCTCTCTTACATTCAGCAACGGCGGCTTTAGATTCTTCACGCGGCGGATCCATCATGGCGATCAGACCGATAAACGTAAGGTCGTACTCGTCATCAAGTGTCAGCTCCTCTTCGTCTGACACGACCTTGTACCCAAATGCAAGTACACGGAGACCTTCTCTTGAGAAATTCTGGTTCTGGTCTTCGATATTTTTACGATCGTTTTCAGTCAGCGGACGTACTTCGTCTCCGATCTGGATCTGGGTCATACGGTCAAGGAGTACGTCTACAGCCCCCTTGATCACCATAGTCGGCACGCCTTCCATTGTGTGTTTTGTGGACATCAGCTTTCTGTCGCTGTCAAACGGATTTTCACTCTCACGCGGATACTTCGCGCGGACTGCCTCCGGATCAAGCCCCAGCCTGCTTCCCAGATTGATCAGAGCGGTCTCGGTCGGATCACCGATTTCAACGCCGTCTGTGTTTTTAGAATCATTGCAGAGCATACTGCTGATGAGCAGACGGCTCTGCGACGGATCATTGACATCTACATCTGCAGCTTTGATACATCTTTCATCTACATAGTAGTCTTCTACAGTCATCTTATTCTGTGTAAGAGTACCTGTCTTATCAGAACAGATCACAGACACGCTTCCGAGACCTTCGACAGCCTGCAGTTTACGCATGATAGCATGTTCTTTTGCCATTTTCTGCGTACCAAAAGAAAGTACGATAGTAACGATAGAACTTAATGCTTCCGGGATCGCTGCAACAGCAAGTGCCACTGCGAACAGGAATGCGTCCCCGATATTATCGCCTCTGAAGATACTGATACCAAACAGGATCGCGCAGAATACCAGGATAAGGATTGAAAGTTTCTGGCCGAACTGGTCCAGATTGATCTGAAGCGGTGTCCTCTTTTCCGAAGTTGTCTTCAACAGGCTTGCGATCTTGCCGACCTCTGTTTCCATGCCGATACCTGTCACAACAAAGGCGCCTCGGCCATAAGTCACAAAGCTTCCTGAATAAACCATGTTAAGCCTGTCACCCAGAGGTACTTCTTCCTCCTTAATGACATCTATCGTCTTTTCAACGCCAAGGCTCTCTCCTGTCAGCGCACTCTCGTCCACTTTCAGGCTGGCACATTCTGTCAGACGTCCGTCAGCCGGGATATAATCTCCGGCGTCAAGCATTACGATATCGCCTACTGTGACTTCAGACGACGGGATCTGTACGACGTTGCCGCATCGAAGGACTTTTGCTTCCGGTCCGGACAATTTCTTCAGACTGGCCAGAGACTGCTCAGCCTTGATCGTCTGTACTGTTCCCAGTATCGCGTTCATAGTGATAACGATCAAAATGACGATCGCGCTTTCTACATCCCCCATAAATCCGGATGCGATAGCCGCGATGATCAGGATAATAACCAGGAAATCCTTATACTGCTCGAGAAATATCTGAAGAGTTGTTTTCTTCTTACCCTCAACCAGCTCATTTGGGCCATATTTTTCCTGATGCTCCAATACCTGTTCTTCGGTGAGAGGCTCCAGAGATCCATTGACCTGCATGATCGTCTCTTCACCGGATAATTGATAATACTGTTTCATCTTTGTCTCTCCTCCTGTAACTGTGCGGTGCAATAAAAAATGAGACTTCTATTGCACGACGTTTTTATGTAATGCAATAAAAGTCTCACCATTTAATCGCGATACGGACGGCATTGCCATCGTACTGACGATATCGCAAACGCTTAACACAAGCGCCAGTTACTCCCTTTTACCAAAATATAATATATAGGAATATCATGGAAGTGTCAACGCTTTTTACAGTTTTTTCACAAAGTCCGGCTTTACGAATGGCACGGGCTGAACTTGATCCATTCATTTCGTATGCACTCTATTCGCAGACAGCATCCCGAAATTTTTCTCTTCATACTCTTTAATCGTGGCAATCTGCTCTTCCACCTCATTTTCAAATTTCTTTGAGAAAAATACATATAGTATTATAATTGCAAAAAAGACCATATTGGCATACCGAATAATCATACTAATCTCTGTCGTGTAAGAGGACAGTAACTGGCTGCCTATTAAATTACTAAACATATGCACCAATGCTCCTGCCATTATGCTTCGCTTCGTCTTAATGTAAACAAAGGTAACAAAGGAACTTAGCATCATTACGCTGGGAATAAACATAATTGCATGAAAAACGGAATCCTGTAATAAATTATACTGTGCCTGTCCCGGTGTAAAATACCATGGCAGATGCCATATTCCCCATATAAATCCTAATATCGTCGAAGCTCCAAAAAAGCCGAACCGGAGTAACAATTTATCAAGAGCATATCCTCTCCATCCGAATTCTTCATTCAATGGACCGGATATAAGCGAAATCAGTAAAACCAATAACAGCATGATTGGATTATTAATAATGACATGCATAAAATCCATTGTAGGCATATCATATTTTAATAATCCAACTCCTATAAACAAGCTTATGACTGTTATAGCCGAAAAAACGCAGGGAAATGGAGGCAAGAAAGGAAAGAGAAAAGGAAGAGAGAAAAGCAGAAC
>DWXI01000227.1 GCA_019119265.1 Candidatus Mediterraneibacter intestinigallinarum
GAAACGGAAAAGATTTTCCCTAAAATACCAGCAACAATAGGAACTGGAATACCTCATATGCAGAAATTCCACAGGCTTTGGAAATATTTGATTTCCTAAGGAGCTTCCCAATCTGAAGGTTGTTGTGGTCATTTTATTGTACCAAAGATTGTGTGTTGTTTTTATGTCAATGCACCAATAAAACATACTTTTTCCCGAATGAATCAAACATCCGCATAGATTATGCCGGGGGAAAATTGAGTATACTATTTTATACTCTCTCCGGAAGAAGTGGAGGACCAAAATGGCATAATAAATACACAGGAGCTGTCGTGATCATTTCAGTCACGCAGCTCCTGCTGTGCTTCTACATATTTTCCGCTTATCCATGCTGATGCAGATATTTCTCTCTCGTAGCCATCCCGCCCCGAATATGCCGCTCCGACTTATTCATGTCCAATACCTTCCTCGCTTCCCTGGCAAGGGATGGGTTGATCTGAAGAAGTCGTTCGGTGACATCTTTATGTACCGTACTCTTACTGATCCGAAACTGCTTCGCCGTCTGCCTCACAGTCGCGTTATTCTCTATAATATAATCAGCAATCTCCACGGCTCTTTCCTCAATGTAATCTTTCAAAAAAATCCCCCTGCAAACATTCTTTTTACAATGTATGCAGAGAACCGGAAAGTAATGCCCTGTTTAGCTATCAGTAATCCTAATCAACTTTTTCATTATCTTTATCCATCTTTTTATCTTATTGTCCGTTTATTGAAAAACATCTGTCCTTTTGATACTATGAATTTGTACCATATCTGCCAACCGGCAGACTCAAATTTTAATCAATAAGGAGACAAACATATGAAATTTACATTCGCCCACAACAATCTGAACGTCTACGACCTGGACAAATCTCTTACATTTTACAAAGAAGCGCTCGACCTTACTGTAACGCGCACAAAGGATGCCGATGATGGCAGTTTCAAGCTCGTATACCTGGGAGACGGCGTCACACCGCATCTTCTTGAGCTCACTTGGCTCCGGGATATGGATCGCCCGTATAACCTTGGCGATAATGAGATCCATCTTGCATTTGAGGTTGATGACTTCGATGCCGCATATGCCAGACATAAAGAAATGGGATGTATCTGTTTTGAAAATCCGAACATGGGAATCTACTTTATCTCAGATCCGGACGGATACTGGCTTGAGATTGTTCCAGCCAAAAATTGATTCATTCCTATAAAACACCACGCCGGCTCCCGGCAACATTGTCCGTCAAATGGCCACTCATACAAACACAGTGACCGCTTGCCCGGCTTATTGCATAAAAAATCCGCCAGCTTTTTCCGCTGACGGATTTTCATTTTCCCATTCGGGGCTCTATCTGTCTTCTCGCTTAGAAGATATGATAATTCACAACCAGCGCTGCAAATACAATCGATACCATTGACAGCAGCTTGATCAGAATATTGATAGACGGTCCCGACGTATCTTTAAACGGATCGCCGACCGTATCGCCGACAACAGCTGCTTTATGGCATTCGCTGCCTTTTCCTCCATGGGTGCCGCCTTCAATGTATTTCTTCGCATTATCCCATGCTCCGCCCGCGTTCGCCATGAAAATCGCCATCAAGAATCCTGTTGCAGTCGAACCGGTCAGAAGTCCGATCACACCGTTGTATCCAAGGATAAGTCCTGTCACAACAGGAGTGATGATCGCAAGCAGCGTAGGCAGGATCATCTCATGAAGAGAAGCCTTCGTACAGATATCAACACATCTCTCATAATCTGCATCCGCTTTTCCTTCCATCAACCCTTTGATTTCCTTGAACTGACGGCGCACCTCAACTACAATACTCTGTGCCGCACGTCCGACGGAATCCATTGTAAGCGCCGCAAATACAAATGGCAGGCACGCTCCGATGAAGATGCCGACCAGAACTGTCGGATTCATAACGCTCATATCAAGCACGATATCCGATCCGCCTACTTCCTGTACCTTCTCTACGTAAGAAGCAATCAGAGCAAGCGCTGTAAGTGCCGCAGATCCGATGGCAAATCCCTTACCTGTTGCAGCCGTTGTATTTCCAAGGGAGTCCAGAGCATCCGTACGTTTTCTTACTTCTGCATCCAGACCTGCCATCTCGGCAATACCGCCGGCATTATCAGCGATCGGGCCATAAGCGTCTGTTGCAAGAGTAATTCCCAATGTTGAAAGCATTCCCACTGCTGCCAATGCAATACCGTAAAGACCTCTCGTGGACTCAATAAATCCGCCGGAAAATGCATATGCTGCCATAACACAGATCGCGATAATGATGATCGGAACTGCTGTGGAAAGCATTCCGAGACTTAATCCCCCAATGATGATGGTCGCAGAACCTGTCTCTGATTTATCAGCCAGATTCTGCGTCGGTTTATAAGTATCCGACGTAAAATATTCTGTAAAGAATCCAATCAGTACACCGGCAAGCAGACCGGCAAGGATCGCGAAATAGAATCCTATATAATTTTTCCCAAGAATAAACCACACGAGCGGAAACGCCACAACCGCAATAATGATCGCACTCGTATTCGTACCACGTCTCAGTGCTTTCAAAAGCGTACTCTGATCTGTATTCTCACCCGTCTTCACGAGAAGTGATCCTAAAATAGATGCAAGCACTCCAACCGCAGCCAGCACCATAGGAATGATCACTGCGTTTACTCTATCCACCTCAGCAATCTTATTAAACGCAATAACCCCAAGGGCACATGCTGACAAAATCGATCCCACATAGGACTCATAGAGATCTGCGCCCATTCCGGCAACGTCGCCTACGTTATCTCCTACATTATCTGCGATAACGGCCGGATTTCTAGGATCGTCCTCAGGGATCCCCGCCTCTACCTTTCCTACAAGGTCAGCTCCGACGTCCGCTGCTTTTGTGTAAATACCTCCACCTACACGGGCAAACAACGCCATCGAAGACGCACCCATACCAAATGTAAGCATTGTACTTGTAATATCCTCGATTGAAAGCTTAAATACAAGTTTCAGCAGAAGATACCAGATTGAGATATCCAGAAGTCCAAGTCCGACCACCGTAAATCCCATAACAGATCCGGCCGAAAATGCCACATTCAGACCTTTGTTCAGACTTTTCTGACACGCTGCCGCAGTTCTTGCATTCGCTCTCGTAGCGATCTGCATTCCCACAAATCCCGACAGTCCTGAGAAAAACCCTCCGGTCACAAATGCAAAAGGAACGAACCATGTCAAAAGCCCGAGTGCCGCCATCACAAAAAGGATGATAAACATAATAGCAAAAAATCCGATCAGGATCTTATACTGGCGCCGTAAATAGGCCATTGCTCCCCTATGGATGGATGCGGAAATCTTTTTCATGGTATCGTTTCCTTCCGGGAAACGGAGTACCTTCTGCGCCCTGCTTGCCACAAACAAAAGCGCGATAATGGAGCCGCATAGTGTCAGTAGTGCCAATTGATTGTCCATTTAAATCTCTCCTTCCATTTTTTGTGTGTACGTGGTTTATTATATCATCTCCATTAAAATTTTTATATATTTTTATGAATATTTTTTTGATTTTATAATAATTTTTATACATTTTTAAAAGCCATGGATCGATTTCCTTTAAAAGCGTCGAACCATGGCTTTATTTTCAGTTATTTTTTGTCAAATATGCATTTTCTGCAAAAATATATTTTTCCGTCAGAATTCAAACACTGCAACCCCATATGCCGGCAGCGGATATGCGATTGAATATTTCTTACCGTCACACTCCTGCTTCACCGGTTTATAAATCAGAGGTCTTTCAACGCCCTTTCCGCCGTATTTCTTCTCATCACTGTTGAGAACAAGTTTCAGCTGCTTTCTCCGCGTCACGCCCACGCGGTAATCCGGTCGTTCCATCGGTGTAAAATTGCATACAAACAGCAGATTCTTCTTATTGTCTCTTGAATGTCTCTCAAAGCTGTAAATACTGCGGAAAATATCGTCCGCGTTGATCCACTCAAATCCCTCCGGATAAGAATCCAACTCATACAGCGCTTTATTCTTCTTATACAAATGAAGCAAATCTCTGTACCAGTTCTGAATTGCCTGATGTTCCGGTTCCGCCAGAAGGAACCAGTCCAGTTCACGCTCTTCACTCCACTCTCGTAGTTGCGCGAATTCCTGGCCCATAAAAAGCAGTTTCTTTCCCGGATGCCCCGTCATAAACGCATAGCCCACCTTCAGATTTGCATATTTATCAAATCCAAGTCCGGGCATCTTATTGAGCATAGAACACTTGAGATGCACCACCTCGTCATGGGAGAGAACAAGAATATAATTTTCACTGTAGGCATAGGAGCTGGCAAACGTCATCATATGATGCGCATTCTTCCTGAAGTACGGATCAAGTTTCATATACTCTGTAAAGTCATGCATCCACCCCATATTCCACTTCAGGCTGAAGCCAAGTCCGTCATCTTCCGGCGCTCCTGTCACCTTCGGCCATGCAGTCGATTCTTCCGCGATCATCACGGCACCTTTATTTCTTCCAAGCACCACTGAATTCAGATGTTTGAAAAACTCAATGGCTTCAAGATTCTCATTTCCTCCGTATTTATTAGCTACCCATTGTCCGTCCTGCTTTCCGTAATCCAGATACAGCATAGAAGCCACCGCATCCACACGAAGACCGTCTACATGATAATGCTCGATCCAGAACAGTGCATTTGCAATAAGGAAATTCTTAACTTCAGGTTTGCCATAGTCAAAAATCTTCGTTCCCCAATCCGGATGTTCTCCTTTCCTCGGATCAGCATATTCATAGGTCGGCGTTCCGTCAAAATCAGCCAGGCCATGGGCATCTCTCGGAAAATGCGCAGGCACCCAGTCAAGAATAACGCCGATATTATTCCGATGCAGATGGTCGATCATATAAGCGAAGTCCTCCGGAGTTCCATACCTGGAAGTCGGCGCGTAATATCCCGTTACCTGATAGCCCCAGGAACCATCAAAAGGATGCTCGGCCATTCCCATCAGTTCCACATGCGTATACCCCATATCTTTTACATATTTCACAATCGCATCAGCAAACTCTCTGTACGTATAAAATCCCTCATCATCTCTGCCGGGATGCCGCATCCACGATCCGAGATGCACCTCATAGATTGACATGGGATTTTCTCTGTGATCCCACGTTTCGCGGCGTTTCATCCATGCACTGTCCGTCCACTTCAAATGCGAAATATCTGTCACACGGGAAGCGGTTCCCGGTCTCAGCTCCGCATAATTAGCAAACGGATCCGCCTTAAAAATACGTTTCCCCTGCTGAGTTTCAATACAAAATTTGTATAGGTCCCCCTCTTTTACTCCTGGCACAAAACAGGTATAGATGCCGACCGGCTCCTGACGTTCCATATAATTTGCTTCAAAATCCCAGCCGTTAAAATCTCCTACAACAGCAACCCTGCGGGCATTCGGCGCCCATACAGCAAAATATACCCCTTCCCGCCCTTTGTAGATTACCTTATGAGCTCCCATCTTTTCGTAAATCTCATAATGGTTTCCCTGACCGAACAGGTATTGATCCAGTTCCCCAATCTCAAAAGGTTCCAGTTTTTTCTTTGTGCTTTTTCCCTTTTTCATAAAAGCCACCTCATCGCTCATTTTTATAATAATACATATATTATACTTTATAGTGTCAGAAAAAGAAAGAGCCAAGCCGTATGCAAACTGAAAAAAGAGGCGGCCTTTTTCAGCCGCCTGTCTATTATCAGTACATATCCTTCTATCTTAAATATTAAAATCATTTTCTGACAGCAGGATCCTGTCTGATTCATCTGTATTTTTCCCGAAAACACGTTTTACAAGTTTCTTTGCAGAGGCTTTCTGTGAATGCTGAATCGCATCGTCCATAATTCCTTTTACCTCTGCCACAGTAACCGCATGATCCTCTCTCTGAAGTGAATCAATCTTACTGTACAGCGCAAGAATTCCCATTTCATCTATCCTATATCCATTTTCCTGCGCATAAGTCTGTCCAAAAGTAACAAGTTCATCATTGATAAAGATCGGCACTTCTAGACGCGATGTAAATTTCCTACGGAATTCACGATTCGAAGACAGAAGTCTGTCGATCGGTTTTCTCTGTTCCTCCAGAACGATGAGCAATTCTCCCGTGTCTTTCTCCATAGCCTTATTCAGACGGGCAACCGTCCTCTCATTCATTTTTCCGGCTTTCTCGATAATAAGCGCTCCGCCGTACAATTTATCAAAAATATCGCTTATCTTTTTCTTATTCAGAGAATCTCCTGTCACGATCGCCACTTTACCCTGACGGATATTACGCTGTTTCTGGATCGCTTTTACAACATCCACGGCAAGTACTGTCTTTCCATTTCCCTTATTTCCAACGATCAGAAGATTTCCCGTCCTCGAAGTTCCCTGTCTGTTGGTACAGTTCTTATCCTGTTCAAGAACATCTACGAGCTGTTCACTCATACCGCGTACCGGCACAAAATACGAAAACAGTTTCTTCTGCTCTTCCGTCAGGCCCGCTCTGGTTCCGATACCGCTCTGCATCTCAAGATCATAACGACCATGGACAATGAATCCAGTATCTGTCATCGACAGTGCATCCGATATTTCGTCCAGCGGAAGCGGAGCCGTCTTACCGGTCGCGATCATTTTAGCCGTCTCTTTCCGGCTGAGCGGTTTCGTCGAAGAAAGAATATCCATATTGTCGTCATCATCATCCGGAATCTCCCGGTCGTCCGGTATATCAGCATGCTCCGGATTTACTCTGAACTCTTCGTCAAAATCTATCTCATCTTCGGCATCTTCTTCGAAATACTCTTCGTCCTCGTCCAGGTCTTCAGCTTCCTCCTCGAAGTACTCTTCATCCTCGTCCAGGTCTTCAGCTTCCTCTTCGAAGTACTCTTCGTCCTCGTCCAAATCTTCAGCTTCCTCTTCGAAGTACTCTTCGTCCTCGTCCAGATCTTCGGCTTCCTCCCCGAAATACTCTTCATCTTCTTCCAGATCCGCATCATCTATCCGAAGTGAATCTGCAACTTTTCCCATATTTTCAAGAGGCACATTATTCTTCTTCAGTGTCCTTTTAACCGGTTTGGGTTCCGTCTCTTCCTGTGGCGGAATTACCCCTTCAATCTCATCAATCAACCGTTGAATATCCGGCGGAAGAATTGGTTCCGTCTTTTTCGTAATATTATCTTCCATAGTCTCCCCGTTATTTTCCCCTTCGTTTTTATCAGTATCTGTCAGATCAACCGCCTCTTCGGATTCCGGCTCCGATTCCACGATTTCTTCCGCCTCTGTCTCCGTCGGGTCATCTCCCTCCATGACCGCTTCCGTTCCTTTCTCGAGCAGTTCTTTCATCGCATCATCAGGCAACTCTTCCGTTGCATCATCCGGCAGTTCTTCCACCGCATCATCAGGCAGCTCTTCTGCAACTTCCTCCGGCAGCACTTCCGCAGCCTCCTCTATTAAATCTTCTCCTGCGCCCTCGAACAGTTCTTCTGCCTCATCCGCTGTCAGGTTTTCAACTCCACCCTCTTCCAGATCTTCTGCAGCATCACTATCCGGCTCTCCTTCCCAATCAGTGAGAATATCCTCAAGATTCATCTGTCCTTCGATCTGTTCATCCTCATCAGGTATGATTTCCGTCATCTCCCCTGCCGAAGAGGCTTTTTTCTTTTTCACCGCAATCTCATTTACAATATCCATATCGGCAACAGACTCAATCTCTCCAATCGCCTGTTCCAGATCATCTAATTCAGGTTCATCTTCCATATCTCCATCTGTTGTGGTTCTTTCAGGATGGAGCAACTGTCTAAGCGCCTCGTCCAGCGGCATAGTATTACCGATCTTTTTCTTCTTAACCGTATTTTCTTCCGTAATTTCAACAGCTGCAGAATCATTTTCACTTTCTGTATCCGCCACAGAAACTTCCACCCCATCCGCATCAGTAGTGTCTTCCATGTTTACAATATCCGCTGTCCTGACATCTTCATTATCCGCCGTATCATCAACAACGTCTTCAGCATTTGCATCTTCTTCCTGTTCAGCCTCCCCGGCATATGTCGCTATATCAGGCATTTCCTCCGTCTCGGCAGAAAGCTTCTCATATCTCTTATCATATTTTTCCTGCTGGGAAGGTGTCAGCGGCTTATACTGCATCTTCAGCTCCATAGCTTTATATACATATTGACCTTCGCTGAACCAGAGAATCAGATCATCGCACTCTTCCAGGCATTCTGCTGTCATTCCGGCTTCCTGATATAACTTAGCCAGTTCATACGCCCACTCTTCAATATACTCCGACTTCTTGTACTCCTCCAGGGCCTCGATCTGCTGCTCAATAGGCGCCCGCTGTGCACGAAGAATCTGATATCTCAGGATATACTGATTCGGATCCTTCGGTGCGATTTGCATAAAATCATCATAAAAATCGATCGCTTCATCTACATTTCCGGTCTTCAGAGCTAATGTACAGAGCTTGCTGATAATCTTCCTGCTGCCCTCGGCGCGGTGATACGCAAGATTCAGCACATTATAACTTTTCTCGTATTCTTTGTTCTTTTCATAAATGTCACTGACATTTGTCAGCATAGCCGCGTTGCGGACTC
>DWXI01000228.1 GCA_019119265.1 Candidatus Mediterraneibacter intestinigallinarum
AGATCTATATGATGAGACGGCCGTTTATTATAGCACAGAACAGAATTCTCTGTGGATAGACTATGCAGGCGGAATGATGAATTATATGGATTATGCGGTTACATTCGGGGATGACGCTGATGGGGAATCCTGTCCTGAGCCAGTTGCGGGAGCGGATGAAGCAACAGTCAGAAAAGCTTTGTCAGCATATGGGATTACTGTGCTGGAAGGAGCGGTGTTTCGGGAATTGACAGGTGATTCTCCAGGCTATGAATTTGTTGTTTCCCAGCAAAGTGAAGGCGGTCTTTTTTATGATGGCTCGCTATACTGTACGCTTTATGAAGGGGGAAAGATTGGAGAAATCAGTAATCATATCCTTTCATGTAAGAAGTATAAGGAGTATCCTGTTTTGTCCGAAAATGAAGCAATGGAACAAATACAAAACGGAGATTTCCGTTATTTTGGTCAGGACGGAGATGAGATAAAAGCATTAGATCTTGGGGAGGTGACCATGAAATATATTGTAGACTCCAAGAATTATTATCAGCCCGTGTATTCGTTTGACGCGTGCGTGAATGGAGAAAATGAATACGAGATAGATATTCCGGCACTTATCACAAACAAGGCTTTTGAAAAATAAAATGACAGAGGAATACCGGGATGTTATAATAGACGAAAATAGTTCGGAAGGATATTGCAGAACTGGAACTCAAAATACGACAAATATGCAAAGCCATAGTTAAGTGGAGAGGAATCGTGTACGATGATCAGAAAACGTGAGATTAGTTTAAAGGAAATCAAAGGAATAAGGATTGGCCAGGCAGAAAATGCAGCCGCAGGAACCGGGTGCACCGTGTTTTTGTCCGAACAGGGGATGGCGGCAGGACTGGATGTCCGGGGAGGCGGTCCGGCTTCTCGTGAATCAGAACTTCTCGATCCACTTGCCGCTGCACAGGTGATTCATGGGATTGTACTTGCCGGTGGCAGCGCTTTCGGGCTGAATGCGGCGGATGGAGTGATGCAGTATCTTGAGGAGAGAAACATCGGGTTTGACGTCGGTTTGCCAATAAAGGTTCCTCTTGTATGCCAGTCTGATCTGTTTGATCTTACAGTGGGAGATCCTTATATCCGGCCGGATAAGGAAATGGGATATGCGGCATGTATGAATTCAGAAAATGGAGGTAACTATCGGAATGGAAATTATGGTGCAGGCTGCGGTGCGACGGTAGGTAAATTTGCTGGAATGGAATTCTGTATGAAATCAGGAATCGGAAGTTATGCTGTTCAGATTGGTGAACTGCAGATTGCTGCTGTTGTGGCTGTAAATGCCCTGGGTGATATTTTTGACTGGAGGACCGGGGAAAAAGTTGCCGGACTTCTGGCGGAGAATCGTCGGTCTTTTCGTGATACAGCAGATCTGATGTATGCGGATACCCGGGCAGTAGAAAATAAATTCACAGGGAATACAACAATCGGAGTTGTTATCACGAATGCAGCGTTTGACAAGACGCGCCTTTGCAAAATCGCAGGTATGGCACACGACGGATATGCCCGTTCTATTCGGCCGGTACACACATCAGCAGACGGAGACAGTATCTATGCGGTATCAGTCGGAAATGTCTCAGCAGATATGGATCTGACAGGAACGATGGCGGCAGAAGTGATGAGTGAAGCCATCATCCGCGCGGTGAAAAGCGCGAAGAGCGCTTATGGATTTCCGGCAGCAGAAGATCTGTAAAAAGCAGGTATGTAGTTAGCTAAATGAAGAGAGCATCTTATGATTGAATTCTCTCAGGATGGAGGATTGTTTGATGATAGATAGAAAAATGATAGCCTTTTGCGGTACATATTGCGGAGTATGCGAATGGAAAGATAAAATCGGCTGTAAAGGTTGTAAAGCCAATAAAGGAATTATGTTTTGGGGCGAGTGTGATAAAGCAAAATGCTGCATAGAAAAAAGGCTGGAACACTGTGGAGAATGCTCAGAGATGCCCTGTCAAAAGTTGCGAGCGCTGTTTGATGACCCGGAGCATGGTGATCATGGAGCAAGACTTCATAATCTGAATAATTGGAAAGCAGGAAACTATGTCTATGAAAAATTGGATAATTCAGCGCAGGAAAAGGCAAAAAAATTGAAAGTGTGAGAGATATATGAGATTATTCAATATAATAGAACTGGCAAAACAATATGTGGTTAAGGAGGCCTTAATAATGAAGAAGATAATTTCACTTTTGTTATTACTTGCGTGTATCTGCGGCGTGACCGGATGTCAAAATGACACTGTTTCAAATGCAAAAATAAACTACGGTACTTCTTCGATTTATTCAGAGGAGGATATGGATGAGGCGATAGAGGTCATAAAGGACGAATTTAACACCGGAGAATGGAGAGAATTTGAGCTGCAAAGCATTTCCTATTCTTCGGACGAGGAATGTGATCCTGACAATCTCGGATGGCTGAGAGAGCTGGCGGAAGCAAATCATGTAGCAGAAGATTTTACACAATGCATCAAGTTTGAAACGGATTTTCACACCTCTGCAAATGCTCCTGGACAGTGGAATGAGGATACAGAATATAATGATTTCCAATGGTGGCTCGTGCGTACAGACGATGGCGAGTGGCAATTGCTCTCGTGGGGATATTGCTAAAAGTAAGTAATAATAAGGTTGAGGAGGATTATTTATGGAACGATTCAAGAAAGTATATCAGCAGGGGATAATTGATGTAGTTGAAATCTGGGTGGACACAGAAACAGGTGTCAATTATGTATTTCATATGAACGGAAATGCGGCAGGATTTACGCCGCTGCTTGATAGAGATGGAAAGCCGATTGTTACAAACCAGGAAAAATATTAGGCTTAAGGAGAATATGAACATGGAGTTTCCCAGAACAGAGAAATATGACAAAGAATTTATAAGATCAAATATGATGGGACCGAATTCAATGAAAATTTTGGAAGAATTGTTGGATAAAATTCCTTTAAGATCAAACATGAGAGTTTTGGATTTGGGATGCGGGAACGGATTAACTTCTATTTTTCTTGCAAAAGAATACGGAGTACAGGTTTTTGCGTTAGATCTGTGGATTTCTGCATCGGACAATTATAAACGATTTCAGGAGGCAGGAGTTGAAAATTTGGTTATCCCTATCCATGCGGATGCTCTTGACATGCCGTTTGCAAATGAATATTTTGACGCCGTAATCAGCGTGGATGCATATCACTATGTAGGAAATAATGATACGTTTTTTCCTGAGAAAGTACGCCCTGTATTAAAAAAGAACGGCATTACAGCGGTTGCTTTCCCAGGCATGAAATATGAAGTGAAAGATAATGTTCCGGAAGAGATGAAGCCATATTGGGAAGCAGAAGCTTTGGAAATGTGGCATTCTATAGAGTGGTGGCGGTCAAAATTTGAGAATGAGCTGGACCGTTTGAACATGTGGGAAATGGGATGCTTTCAGCAGGCGTGGAATGACTGGCTGAATACTGATAATCCATATGCTGTTGGAGACAGAAAGATGATTCATACTGATAATGGGAGATATATGAACATTATAGGAATAACAGGAACTTTAAAATAGAGTATACATGTAAACATAACGCGCTTATTTGTCTATTATTCTTGGTAGACTCCGCTCCGATCAAACTTTATACTAAGAGTATAACGTGACAAGGAGGAGAGCCAATGAATTTAGGCAATCGTTTATTTCATGCGAGAAAAAATGCGGTCTTTCCCAAGAAGATGTGGCAGGAAAACTGGGAGTAAGCAGACAGACTGTGTCAAAATGGGAAACAGATGAAACAATTCCGGATATCCGGCAGGCGAAAAAAATGGCGGTGCTGTATCATTTATCCTTAGACGAATTGATTGATTTCGATCTAGATGTAACAGAAGTTCAGAAAGCGATTGACAGGACGAGTGAAGAGACAGAAGAAAAAATCGACTGGACAAGCGCATGGGGAAAGAAGTATCCTGTTCTGCTTCAATATCAGAACAAAGTAAATATTCCCAATTATGCTCACAGATTAAGTATAATGCTGGATGAATTAGAAGAAGAGTATCAGTTCAGTGAGCAGGACGCAATGCTGGTACTGAAGGATATCTTATACAATGTCTGGAAAAAGCGCAAAGCTATGCACGGTCGCCGAGGATCCCGTAAATAATATTTTTAAATGGCATCAGACCATCCCAGATCCACCGGTTATTGTCGACCGCGGATTCACCGCAATCGATGATTTCCGTATGGAGCATCACCTGTTTCATCAATTTGTGCACGGCACGGCCGAGAACGGCCGGGAGATGGCTGCCGGCAGCAGAAACGGCCTCTGCAAAAGAATCGGAATATACATGTGCAAGTATTTCAATCGCCAGGGAATCCTGACTGATATTCAGTTCGGATTCCCGGCGTTTTTTATATTCCGCCAATATGTGTGCACTGAGCTGCAGAGCGCCGTTTCCCGGAGCTTCCAGATAGTTTTTCAGCGCATCGTCACAGGTGATCTGAACAAGACGGTCGCAATAGGTTATGGTAATATTTTCAAGAGAGCAGTCCTTATTTTTTTCTTCTGTGTATGTCATGTTAATCATCTTCCTTTCCTTTTTCAACAGGATTAGTATAACATAATTACAGGCGTGTGGAAACAGAATCTATATTTGTATAGTTCATTGACTTTTATAGTTGACCATGAGAAAATTTAGAAAACTGATTTGCGGAGGTAATCATTTATGCAGCATGAATGTAAGATAACAGTATTGGAGACAAAAGTATTTACCGATTATCAGGAAAAATATCTTGCCGATCCAAAATCAGGCCCATGTCCATTCTTCAAGCCAGGAGATACATTTGTTTTAAAAAGGACAAGCGAACAGGACGACTTTTATCATTTAATGAACGGCAAGTTCTGCGGTGAAGCATGGGATGCGATCAGCAGGTATGTGTATGCCGCTCTGCAGGGCGGTTCTATTATGCGCAATTGGACAAATGACGACAGAATGATGATCGCGTGCTGTAATGACGGCACGAGACCTGTGATTTTTAAAATTGAAAGAATTGATATCCCGGAAACAGAGGAAGAGAAAGAGTGGCTTGAAAAACAGAATTTTAAAAACAGCGTGGATGATGCTTATACAGGTTAAATGAGGAGAGAATACTATGATTAGCGGATTCGATATGGGTTTCGGATTATTTGAAATTATGTTTGCTATTATATTCATTATAATAGTTGGCACTTTTATTGTGGCTGCTGTACGTGGAATCAGCACATGGAATAAGAATAACCATTCTCCGAGACTTACGGTTTCAGCAGTGATCGTAGCTAAACGGACGGATGTGTCATATCATCATCATTCAAATGGGGATTATGGCATGCATGCGACTTCGTCTACTACATATTATGTGACATTTCAAGTAGAGAGCGGCGACAGGATAGAGCTTGAAGTCAGTGGAACAGAATATGGAATGCTGGTCGAAGGGGATAAAGGGTACTTGTCTTTTCAGGGTACAAGATATCTGTCTTTTGAGATAAACCATCAGAAAGACAACTGAGCAGGCGGCAAGATAATAAATGAGGAGAAAATACATGAAAAAACCATCATATAAAGTCTTAGCGACAGGGATAATCATTATAATTGTATTTGCAGCATTGCTGCTGTATTTCTGGCCGATGGAAATGTCTGATCTGATAAATGAAGACTATGAAATCCGAATCACGCGCACCGAAGTTGGCGTTCGAGATGGAGAGCCTTATATCGACACTAAAAACTATGATGATCTGACAGAAGAGCAAAGGCAGGATATAATAAGCGTTATTGAAAGATCAGTAAAAGACTGAAACCGACAGGAATCTGATTATTGCAATGATAGTGATATTTTTGGAGCATACTTAATTGCCCTTCCATAAGTAGAAGGAGTAATGACTAATTTATCAATAAGGTGACAAAATGCGTACAGAGAAAGAAATGTTTCATATCATTATAAATACTGCTAAGTCTGACGAACGCATACTGGCGGCATATTTGAAGGGATCAAGGGCTAATCCGAATGTTCCTCGGGATATATATCAGGATTATGACATTATGTATGTGGTAAAGGAAACAGAAAGTTTTCGTAAAGACCTGTCCTGGCTGGATATCTTTGGAAGAGTCATCCTCAAGCAAGAGCAAGATGATGATTTCGGTTACGGCGACCGCTTTGGCCTGCGCAGCCACTATGAAGAAACGTATTCCTGGCTGCTGCTGTTTGAAGACGGGAACCGTATTGATATCGGTGTGGAGACGGTAGAGACAATGCAAAACGGAACAAACAGGAACAAGCTTTTCCTTCCGCTTTTAGATAAAGCGGGGTATCTTCCCAAGCTGCCCCCTCCGACAGACGAGGAGTTTTATATCAAGAGGCCTTCAGCGGCAAAATTCCGGGGATGCTGTAATGAATTTTTCTGGTCTCTCTGTGATGTAGTGAAAGGAATTCTGCGCGATGAGCTTCCATTTGCCATGTCAGTCTATTATATGCAGACACACCAAATGCTCGAAATAATGTTG
>DWXI01000019.1 GCA_019119265.1 Candidatus Mediterraneibacter intestinigallinarum
TTGTCGCATCATGCAGAGTTACTAATCATGGACGAACCTACAAGTGGCCTTGATCCACTTGTACGAAAACAGTTTATCGAAATACTGAAAGAATACATGGCTCAGGGCGGAAAAGCTGTATTTTATTCAACACACAATACTTCTGATTTGGATAAAGCTGCTGATATACTTGTAATGATTGACAACGGAAAAATTCTGTTTGAAGAAGATAAAGATATGCTGTTAGAAAGTCATCGGCTCGTGAAAGGAAAAGGTATATTACCCGCCGAAACTAAAAAGCTGTTCTTGAAAGTTGAGCAAGCGAAATATGGCTTTACGGGTGTTACAAATCAGGTAGAACAAACAAGAAGTATGTTCCCTGATGCTGTATTTGAACGAGTAACCGTTGAAGATATTATGCTTGCCCACATAAAGGAGGGTGAACCTATATGATTTTACAATTATTGAAAAAGGATTGTATCATAGCAAAGAATTATGTGGTTGCTGTTATTCTCATTGGGGTAGGTCTGCCTGTGCTTTTAGTCTGGCGACAGCCAGAAATGCTTGAAGTATTTGCGCTTCCCGGAGCTGTCTTTATCTCCTCTGTTGCGTTTAATCTTGCTGTTTCTGAAAAGGAAAATAAGTATCCAAAAGCAACAGCTCTGCTTTGCGCTACTCCTTACAATAGAGGAAAATTGGTAGAGGAAAAATATCTGCTCTACTTTTTGATTTATCTTTATTGTTGCGTGATCTTTTGGATTGAAATGCAATTTATTCCTGAACTGGCTGCTATCGATTTTGGACGTTCTGCCGTCATTGTATTTTGGATTCAAGTTATTTGCATGGGTATATTTCTTCCTATTCAATATCGATTTGGGTATGAAAAAACAAAGTTGTTAGCGATGCTGTTGGTTATTGCTGGTCCTGTACTTATGAGTTTGGCTAATTCTATTGCAGTACCAGTAACAATTACTCAGCCGTTTTCTGCAGTTCCTGGCGCAATGTATATTGCGCTTTGGGTAATTGGTGGCACTCTTTGGATTTTCTCGATGCTTGTATCGAAGAAAATTTTTTCAAAGAAAGACCTATTTTGAGATACAGAGTAAGTAGAAAATGCCGGATGCGGCGGTCTGTTGACCCCACATCCGGCATTTTTCAACCGGCTATATAAAAATTTCAAAAGGAGGTGGGCAATGGCGACCACAAGGCTGATGCCTTTGCATATCGGAGAGGGCCGCTCCTTCTCCACCGCAATCGAGGACATCATTGATTATGTAGAAAATCCAGAGAAAACTGACTATGGGAAACTAATTTATGGTTTTGAGTGTGATACCCGTACAGCGGACGCGGAATTTACCTTAGCCAAGCGGCAGTATATCCACAAGACCGGCAGAGTCCGGGGTGCGGATGACGTGATTGCCTACCATTTTCGGCAGGCGTTTAAGCCGGGTGAAGTGACGCCGGAGGAAGCCAATCAGATCGGCCAGGAGCTTGCTATGAGACTGACGAAGGGAAACAACGCTTTTATCGTCTGCACGCACATAGATAAGCACCATGTCCATAATCACATCATCGTGAGTGCGGTAAATCTGGAATGTACCCGGAAATTCCGCAACTTCTGGGGTTCCTCATGGGCTTTGCGCCGGATCAGCGATAAACTCTGTCTGGAGCATGGTCTTTCCATTGTGGAAGATCCCAAGCCCAGCCGCGGCCATTATGGGAAATGGCTGGGTGATGGAAACAAACCGCTATCCTTTCAGAACCAGATCCGGCAGGCCATTGACGCCGCACTGGAGCAGTCCCCCTCCACCTTTGAGGATTTCCTGAAAATTCTGGAAGCGTCCGGCGTGGAAGTCACCCGGCGCGGGAAATCTGTCAACTTCCGTGTTCCCGGTCAAAAGAAGCCTACTCGCTGCAATACTCTGAAAGGTGACTACACGGAACAGGCCATACGGGAAAGGATCGCCGGAACTTATATTCCCTCTGTTCAGCCCAAGCGGTCCCATTCTTCGGTAAGGATGCTGATTGATATTGACGCCGCAATGCGTTCCGGCAAAGGCGCCGGTTATGAGCGTTGGGCCAAAGTATTCAATGTGAAGCAGCTTGCGAAAGCCGTGGCTTACCTGAAAGAGCATGGGGATATGAGCTATGAGGACCTTCAAGCAAAGTCCCAGGCCACGACTTCCCGGTTTAATGAGCTTTCCACGCAGATCAAGGATATGGAGAGCCGTTTGTCTCAAAATGGAGAATTACAAAAACAGATCGTCAACTACTCTAAGACGAGAACTGTCTATATTGAATACCGAAAATCCGGTTACAGCAAAAAGTTCCGGGCTGAGCACGAGGCCGACATCCTGATCCACCAGGCAGCAAAGAAATACTTTGACATCCTGGGTGTGGAGAAACTGCCTACCATAAAGGCTCTGCGGGAAGAATATACCGAAGTGCTGGAGGCCAAAAGAAAAGCCTATGCGGAATATAAGCAGATACGGGAAGAAATGCGGGAGCTGCAGAATGTGAAAGCCAATATAGACTATCTGCTGGAACCATCGGCGGAAAGGACGCAGGAAAAAGAACATTCATAAAGGCATGGTATAATAAAAAAGCAAATTCTTTTTCCAACTCCACCGAAACTCCACCTTCGTATGTTACACTACCTTTGGAGGTGCAAGCGATGTCAAAAATGATTTTGATTATAGAGGATGAAGAATCCATTCAGAATATCATCAAGGCGTTCCTGGAGGACGCAGGCTACACGGTGGTTCTGGCCGCTGATGGCATGGAAGGGATCGAACAGTTCCGGGCGAACAAGCCTGACCTGGTGCTTCTGGATTTAATGCTCCCGAAAATTGATGGCTTTGCCGTATGTGAGATTCTGCGGAAGGAGAGCCGGGTTCCCATCAT
>DWXI01000229.1 GCA_019119265.1 Candidatus Mediterraneibacter intestinigallinarum
GATCAAGATCCCCATATATAAGTATCTTTCTTATCATTCTGTCTGACCTCTCAAAAATCCAATACAATCATAATGCGGTTTGGCATTTATGCGGGCTTTTATATTATCGTCTTTAAATTCATTATGTGCAAGTGCCAATATAAGATAATCGCAGGACTCTATCATTTCGTCCAGCTGTAGAAGTTCTATTCCGCTTATCGTGTCTCCGTGACTGTTCGGTTCGCAGCCATACACATTATATCCGTCGTTCTTCAATGCCGTAGCAAGGACAAGCGACGGACTCTCTCTCATATCATCAATGTTCGGTTTGTAAGCCATCCCAAGTATGCCGATCTTTTTCTCCTTATCATACCCTATATCATTCAGCACCTGCTCTTTTACCCAGAGAGGTTTTTTCTCATTGATCTCTCTTGCAGTCCGGATCAGGGAAGCATTCTCCCCGTATTTTTCCACGATAAACCACGGATCCACCGCCAGACAGTGTCCTCCGACTCCAAGTCCGGGAGTAAGTATGGACACCCTCGGATGCTTATTTGCAAGTTCAATCAGACGGAACACATCAATTCCCGCTTCCCTGCAGAGCATGGAAAGCTGATTTGCATATGCTATATTGATATCGCGAAATGTATTTTCCGCAAGTTTGCATAATTCTGCTGTCACATCGTCACAGACATAGCAATGCCCGCCTGACACAAATGTTTCATAGAGTGATTTTGTCATTTCAGCCGCTTCAGGATCAGCCGATCCGATAATCCGGTCGTTGTGCTTTAACTCATACAAGATTTTCCCCGGGAGTACACGTTCCGGACAATGTGCCGTATAAAAGTCATTTTTCAGCAGGCCGCTCTCTTTTGTCAGAATATCCGTCATCATAGCTGTTGTATGAGGCGGAACCGTAGATTCCAGGATGACCAGATCACCTTTTTTCAAGACCTTTGCCACTTCTGCCGCTGCGGATTCAACATAAGCGAGATCAGCCACCTTTCCATCGCTTTCCTCGGAAAATGGCGTGGGTACACAAATAACATATATATCAGAGACTGAAATCTCCTCTGTTACCGTGAAACATCCGTTTTTTCTCACCTCATCAAAAGCATCCTGAAGATGATCTTCAACAATGTGGATCTTTCCGTTTTTCAGACTGTCACGGACTCTCGGACTCACGTCAAACCCTTTCACATGGTGTCCAGCCCCTGCCATTACCACAGCCGTCGGAAGTCCTATATATCCAAGACCCACTACTGTAATTTCTTTGCTTTCCATACTCTGCCTCCATCTATTTTTCGAAAATTCTGCTTTTTTTCCGCATTCACAAGCCTCCTGAACTCTATCAGTTCAGGAATCTGTGCGAAACGCTTAGGCTCGCTCAGCATGCGATACAGCCACTCCAGTCCTGCTCTCTGGACCAGATCAGGCGCTCTTCTGACAGATCCGCTACAAACGTCGAGAGCTCCGCCAATACCCATCAGTATATTGACTCCAGTCAGTATGCCGTACTCCATGATCCATCTTTCCTGCAGCGGAGTTCCCTTTGCCACAAAAAGTACATTTGCCCCGGATTTTCTGATCTTCTCCAGCACATCTTCATCATCATATCCATTACAATATCCTGCTATCTGGATATCCGGATACTTTTCACGCAAATGTTTTTGTGCAGCACAGTTATTTTCTTCCGATGCCCCGTAGAAAAAAATCCTGGCGCCAAGCCTTGCCGAATTTCTGCATATATCCTCCATCAGATCGATCCCTGTGATCCTCTCTACTGAAGCGCCGGCAGCTTTTACTACTGAAGCGCCGTCTGCAAGAAATACATCAAATCCCATAATCAGCTTTTTCATTTCAGGCTCATGAACCGTTCTTACGATTTTCCTTGCGTTGACCGCAACAAGTGAAATCTGACGTCTGCATCTAATCGTCTCCCCGATCAGATCCAGAAGATCTTTTTTCTTTATAACAGAAAGCGGTACACCTAAAACAGTTGTATATCTCATCATTCTCAGCTCCTTTTATGCCGGGATATCTATGCCTATCTCCCTGTTCTGAAAATATCTCAGGATCGCATTTATGATCCTTTTGCTGGCATTGCCATCCCCATACGGGTTTTCAGCCGTGCTCATACGTTCATATTCCTCTTTATCATCCAGAAGACGGCTTACTTCTTTTACGATCCGTTCTGTGGAAGTGCCGACAAGTTTCAATGTGCCCGCCTCAACTCCTTCCGGGCGTTCCGTCGTCTCCCTCACTACGAGGACCGGTTTTCCCAGACTCGGGCCTTCTTCCTGAATTCCTCCACTGTCTGTCAATACAAGATAGGATTTCTTAATAAGATTATGGAAATCTGTCACTTCCAGAGGTTCTATGAGACGCACTTTCCCATTCCCATCAAATATTTCATGAGCCATTCCTCGAACTGCCGGATTCATATGACAGGGATAGATTACTCTTACATCCGGATACTTTTCCGTTATTTTATTAACTGCCGTAAATATCCTTCTCAGAGGTTCTCCCTGATTTTCTCTTCTGTGTGCAGTAAGAAGCATGATCCTGCTGTCTCCCGCCCATTGAAGTACCGGACTGTCATATTCTTCTTTCACAGTTGTTTTTAAAGCATCGATCGCCGTATTTCCTGTGACAAATATTTTTTCAGGATCTTTATTTTCCTGCAGGAGATTCTTCAGGCTAGACATAGTAGGTGTAAAATGCAACTCCGCTATATTACTGACCATCTGTCTGTTCGCTTCTTCAGGGTACGGCGAATAAAGATTGTGCGTTCTCAATCCTGCTTCCACATGTCCGATTGGTATTTTATGATAAAACGCTGCCAGCGCTGATGCGAAAGTCGTTGTCGTATCACCATGAACAAGTATCATATCCGGGTTTTCTTTATTTAAGACCGGATCAAGCCCCTGCAATATTGTTCCGGTTATCGAATTCAATGTCTGACCTTTTTTCATGATATTCAAATCATAATCAGGACGGATATGAAACGTATCGAGAACTGAATCAAGCATTTCTCTATGCTGTGCAGTGACGCATATAATACTCTCGATCTCATTTTTATAGTGTTCCATTTCTTTTATTATTGGAGCCATTTTTATAGCTTCCGGGCGAGTGCCGAAAATGCTCATAATTTTTATCATGCCTTCACCTTCCTGCTTCTATCATTTCCACATACAATTATAGATATACAGGAAAAAATTGCATCGAATTCAGTTTAGGCTTGTGTTAAATAAATGTAAATGTACAAAAAAATACAGAAAAGCATTTTATGCCTTTCTGCATTTTTTAAATCTTTTGATATTTCTAACAAAGCGGATATTTCTCGGTCAGTTCTGCCGCCATTTTTCTTCCGGCTTCTACATTGTCTTCGCTCTCAATAACCATAGCGATGATCTCAGCGATCTTGTCCATATCCTCTTCTTTCATGCCGCGGGTCGTCACCGCAGGAGTACCAAGCCTCACGCCGCTTGTGACAAACGGAGAACGAGGATCATTAGGGATCGTGTTCTTATTGCAGGTGATGTGAGCGTCGTCCAGGCGCTTCTCCAGTTCTTTTCCGCTTACATTCTTCTCTGTCAGATCGACCAGCATCAGGTGATTGTCCGTATCTCCGGATACGATCTTCACACCGCGCTTTTTAAGTCCTTCACAGAGCGCCTTTGCATTCTTTAATATCTGCTGTTGATACTCCTTGAACTCCGGCTGAAGTGCTTCTTTGAAGCACACTGCCTTAGCAGCGATCACATGCATGAGCGGACCTCCCTGGATTCCCGGAAATACTGCTTTATTGAAGTTGAACTTCTCGTTCATCTCATTGCTGGAGAGAATCATACCGCCACGGGGGCCTCTCAGCGTTTTGTGTGTCGTAGTAGTCGTTACATGTGCGTACGGAATCGGGCTCGGATGAAGTCCTGCTGCTACGAGACCTGCAATATGAGCCATATCCACCATCAGATATGCTCCAACTTCGTCCGCGATTTCCCGAAATCTTTTGAAATCTATTGTACGTGCATAAGCACTGGCGCCGGCAACGATCATTTTAGGTTTGCACTCTTTTGCAATCTCCAGCACTTTATCATAATCAATCACGCCTTCGTCATTGACGCCATAAGGTACGACGTTGAAATATTTTCCTGACATATTAACCGGTGAGCCGTGAGTCAGATGCCCGCCGTGGTCCAGATTCATGCCCATGTAAGTATCTCCGGGTTGAAGAATTGCAAAAAATACCGCCATATTTGCCTGCGCCCCGGAATGAGGCTGCACATTGGCATACTCACATCCAAAAAGCTCTTTTGCGCGTTCTCTTGCCAGTTCTTCGACCACATCAACACACTGGCATCCACCATAATATCTCTTCCCCGGATATCCTTCTGCGTATTTATTGGTCAGAGGGCTCCCCATCGCTGCCATCACAGCTTTGCTCACCCAGTTTTCTGATGCGATCAGCTCGATGTGAGAATTCTGCCTCTCCATCTCAGCATTGATCGCACCGGCGATTTCCGAGTCCGTTGTCATGATCTCATCAAAGTCGTACATTTACATATCCTCCATTAATCTTTTTGCGTTATTGCATTAACACACTGAAGTAATTATAACACAGCGTATCCACCGCGTCCATCTAATAATTATATCAGAAAATCGTCTCTTGAATTCTGTTTTCATTATGCAAAGTCAAACAGTGACAGCTGATTACTCTCAGGAAGATCTCCGAACAGCCCGAGTTCATGCATCAGATCAATAACGGTCTTGCTGACTTTTGTCCGCTGGCGGAAATCATCCAGAGACAGATACGGGCCGTCTTTTCCCGCCTCTTCCACTGCCTCAGCCGCTTTGTCTCCCATTCCTTCGATACTGGCAAAGGAAGGCATAAGCTTTCCGTCAACGATCTGGAACATTTTCGCCTTTGCTTTATAAAGATCGATGGGAACAAACTCGAACCCACGGGCGTACATTTCCTGTACGATCTTCATGTCTTTCATGACGTCCTGCTCTTTCTTGCTGAGCGAATCGCTTCTCTTTTTGTAGTCCTGCATATAATAGTTCAACTTTTCCTTGCCCTGGCACATGATTTCATAAGAAAATGCATCCGCACGGATACTGAAATATGCCGCATAATATGCCAGAGGATAGTTGATCTTACAATAGGCGATACGGTACGCCATCATTACATATGCCGCCGCGTGAGCTTTCGGGAACATATAGCTGATCTTCTTGCACGACCAGATATACCAGTCCGGCACGCCCTGGGCTGTCATAGCCTCTTCCCACTCCGGTTTCAGACCTTTTCCTTTACGTACGCTCTCCATGATCGTAAACGCCAGCGCGCTTTCCACGCCTTTATTGATCAGGTAGATCATGATATCGTCTCGGGTACAGATTGCGGTTGAAATCGTCGCTTTTCCCGATTTTACCAGTTCCTGTGCATTTCCAAGCCACACGTTCGTTCCGTGTGACAGACCGGAAATACGGATCAGATCGGACAAAGTCTGGGGTTTTGTATCTTCCACCATCTGGATAACGAAATCTGTTCCGAACTCAGGAATACCCAGACAGCCCAGTTTACATCCATCAATATCTTCCGGCTTAATACCCAGCACTTCTGTTCCATGGAATAACTCGATCACTTCCTTGTCATCCAGCGGAATGTCTGTCGCAACAAAGGGATGATCATCGTTGTACTCATTATCCATAGCATCTGACGTTATATAATCTTCAAGGGTACGGATCATGGTCGGATCATCGTGGCCCAGGATATCCAGCTTCAGCAGGTTATGATCAATGGAATGATAATCAAAATGTGTTGTGATAATACCGCACTCCATATCATTCGCCGGATGCTGCACAGGGGTAAATTCATTTATGTCATGTCCATGCGGAAGCACGACGATACCTCCGGGATGCTGCCCTGTACTGCGCCGGATTCCGGTACATCCTACTGTGATTCTCTCAATCTCACAACGACGTTTTCTCTGCTCCCGCTCTTCATAATAGTTTTTCACAAATCCATAGGCAGTCTTGTCAGCCAGTGTTCCGATAGTTCCCGCCTTAAACGTATGTCCTTCACCGAACAGAACCTCCGTATACTTGTGGGCTTTTGCCTGATAGTCGCCGGAGAAGTTCAGGTCAATATCCGGTTCTTTGTCTCCCTTGAACCCAAGAAATGTTTCGAAAGGAATATCAAATCCCGCTTTTACAAGCGGCTCACCACATACCGGACAATTTTTATCCGGCATATCGTACCCGCAGCCTCCCGCGAATGCCCTGACTTCCTCCGACTCAAAGTCACTGTAATGGCACTTTTTGCAGTAATAGTGCGGGCTGAGCGGATTAACCTCCGTAATTCCCGACATCGTCGCTACAAAAGATGAGCCAACGGAGCCACGAGATCCTACCAGATATCCGTCCGCATTTGATTTCCACACCAGCTTCTGTGCAATGATGTACATAACGGCATATCCGTTGGAGATGATCGAGTTCAGTTCTTTTTCCAGTCTTTCAGACACCTGTACCGGCAGCTCTTCTCCGTACATCTCATGGGCTTTCTTATAACAGATATCCCTCAGTTCCTGATCAGAATTTTCGATCACCGGCGGACATTTGTTAGGATTTACCGGCGAAATCTTTTCGATCATTCCAGCGATTTTCGCAGGATTGTCCACGACAATTTCCCGTGCCTTGGCAGCGCCCAGATATTCGAACTCATCCAACATTTCTTCAGTAGTACGCAAGTAGAGCGGCGCCTGATCGTCCGCATCGTCAAAACCTTTCCCTGCCATGATGATCCTGCGGTAAACTTCATCATCCGGATCCAGAAAATGAACGTCACAAGTAGCAACGACAGGTTTGCCGAACTTCTCTCCAAGCTGCACGATCTCGCGATTGATATTCTTCAGATCTTCATCTGAATTGACATCCGGCGTACGTTCGCTTCCAATCATGAACCGGTTATTGCCGAGGGGCTGTATCTCATAGTAATCATAGAAGTCAGCCAGTTTCGCAATCTGCTGGGCAGAACGCTTCTCCAGGATTGCCTGGTACAACTCGCCCGCCTCACAGGCACTTCCAATCAGAAGTCCTTCCCGGTGCTCGTTCAGCAGACTTTTCGGAATCCTCGGTCGTCTAGCATAATAGGTAAGATGAGACTCTGTGATCAGCTGATACAAGTTGTATCTTCCTATATCATTTTTTGCCAGTATAATGATATGATGCGTAGGCATCTTGCGGATGGCATTGACATTTCGGTCTCCGTAATGGTTGACTTCTTTTAACGTGGTAATATTGTCTTTCTTCAGCATCTCCACGAATTTCACAAAAATCTCGGCAGTCGCGCCTGCATCATCCACCGCACGGTGATGATTTTCAAGCGAAATATTCAATGCTTTCGCCACAACGTTCAGTTTATATTTCGACAGTGTAGGCAGAAGCACACGGGCAAGGGCAACAGTATCCGCATAAACAAAATGATCGTTCAGGCCCAGATTTCTGCAGTTCTGCTCGATAAATCCCACATCAAATCCGGCATTGTGCGCCACAAGAACGCCGTCTCCCACAAATTCAAGGAACTTCGGAAGTATCACGTCGATAGCCGGAGATTCCATAACCATCTCATCAGTAATGCTTGTCAGATTCGTAATTTCAAACGGAATCGGCCTCTGCGGATTTACAAAAGTGCTGAACCTGTCCACGATCTTACCGTTTACAACTTTCACTGCGCCTATTTCTATAATCCGGTCTCGAATTGAGCTGAAGCCCGTAGTCTCAATATCAAATACGATATATGTGTCATCCAGCGTCTGATTTCCCGCATTTACGGCAATATCCGTCATGTCGTCTACTACATATCCTTCTACGCCATAGATTACTTTAAAAGGATCATCCTTGTCCAGTGTCTCAATATAGTGGTTTGCATCAGGGAACGCCTGGGTAACGCCGTGATCCGTGATCGCAATCGCAGGATGCCCCCAGTCATGGGCGCGTTTTACGATATCCTTCACCTCGGACACTCCATCCATATCGCTCATCTTTGTATGACAGTGGAGTTCTACACGCTTGATCGGGCTCAGATCCTCTCTTGAGACCGTAAAATCCCCGATCTTCTTGATTCCGGTAACCGAACCAATTGTCAATTCTCCATCGAACTTATCTATGGTCGTAACGCCTTTGATCTTTACAAAAGCTCCTTTTTTAAGTTCGCCGAGCAGTTCCGGAAGCTGGTCATTCCTGGTAAACATCTTCACAGTGATCGTATCTGTAAAGTCCGTTACCGCAAACATGATGATAGTCTTTTCATTTCGGATCTCCCGTGTATCGAAGTTGATGATCTTGCCGTGAATCGTAATTTCTCCCATTTCTGTCACTACCTGATCCAGCGTGATCGGTTCATCATCGAAACTCCTGCCGTAGATCAGACTCGGATCATCCCCCTGCTTGACAGGACGATAAAAGTCTTTATTTTTGAAATCTCCTTTTCTTCCGGACCGTCTGCCGTATGTAACTCCTGAAGGTGAGTTCCCTGATGACTTCTTCTCCTCTCCCTCTTTGCCGGAGTATTTATCTCCTGTTTTCGTTTTATCAGCAGACCCGGAAGTGTCGGCGTCGCTGTTTCCCGCAGACACAGTCTCTCCTTTTTGTCTTGCGCGTCGTTCAAAGATGGCATTTATCTCCTGCTGTACCCTCTGCTCATCATATTCCCGGTTTCCTGACCCGACCGGTTCCCGATATGTTACACGTATATCCGCCTGTATATGAAAACGATGTTCAAAAATATGTTTCAGATGGGCCAGTATTTCTTCCTTTCGGCCCTCCGACACGATCGTATCCAGAAGTTCCAGGCATACAACATTGCCTTCGTCAAAGCGGATCTGTGCCTGGGCGAACATATTGGCTGCCAGTATGCTGCTCTCTTTCAGTTCCAGGATGATACTTTCCCGGTACTCGTTTATAAGTGACTCCGGAGTATACTGTCCGGAAAGCGCATACTCCTCTTCAATGCGTACATCCACCGCTACTTTCCCGAACAACTGATCTTTGATTCTCCGTTCCATCTGCCAAATCTGCTTTTTCTGGATCAGATGTCGGCTATAGATATGCACATGAAGAAAATCACGCCGCGAATTCGTCGTGATCTTCTTAACTTCCACATCAGCAAAAAGGATCTGGATATCATCCTCCACCTTCAAAGTGGGAAATACATAGAAAAATGCTTTATCATTTCTGACCTGTTCCAATTTATCAGCTCCTGTTTATTCGTTCCAGTTCAACAGCTCCTGACGGAGAGTCTCCAGAAGTTCTTCCTCTTTTACTTTCCTGATGATCTCGCCCTTTTTAATCAGAAGTCCTTCGCCAATACCTCCTGCAATACCTATATCTGCCTCTCTCGCCTCACCGGGACCGTTTACTACACATCCCATAACTGCCACCTTAA
>DWXI01000230.1 GCA_019119265.1 Candidatus Mediterraneibacter intestinigallinarum
GAAATGGAGAAATCAGAACGGATGTGAAGATGATCCGGAGAAGAACTCGGAGATGTGTGTTACACTGAACTCCCTCCGTTTATATAAAGAACTGGATCTGACAGGAGGCGTCCTGAAAGCGGGAGGAAAGATCGTGGCGTTTACGGTAGGCGAGCCTTTGTGCGATGACACCTTTGTGGTGCATATTGAGAAAGCATTTGCTGATGTGGAAGGGGCTTATCCTATGATCAACCAACAGTTTGTGCAGCATGAATGTATGGATTATAAATATGTGAACAGAGAAGAAGATACCGGGGCGGAAGGCTTGAGAAAGGCTAAATTATCATATAAACCGGCATTTCTTGAAGAAAAAGGAATAGTAAAAGAAACGGAGTGAGATTAATGATATCTAAGAAAATGGAAAACATGGTGGCAAACAGTTCTGCAATCCGCGCAATGTTTGAGGAGGGAAACAGACTGGCAAAGATTTACGGAGCCGATAATGTATTTGATTTCAGCCTCGGTAATCCGAACGTACCGGCGCCTGATGCGGTAAAAAAGGCAATCATAGGGCTTCTGAATGAAGAAGATCCGGTCGTGCTGCACGGGTATACGAACAGCAATGCAGGGTATGAAGATGTGCGTCAGGCTGTGGCGGATTCGCTGAATAAACGTTTCGGAACAGGATTTAGCGCTAAGAATATTACAATGACAGTAGGCGCCGCGGGCGGACTAAATGTCATCCTGAAAGCGCTCCTGAATCCTGAAGACGAGGTTGTTGTTTTCGCCCCATATTTCGGTGAGTACAGAAGCTATGTGAACAATTATGACGGCGTACTTGTGGAAGTGTCTCCGAATACGAAAGATTTTCAGCCGAAGCTGGATGAGTTCGAGGAGAAACTTACTCCTAAGACCCGCGCCGTGATCGTCAACACACCGAATAACCCGACAGGCGTCGTGTACTCTGAAGATACGATCAAAAAGATGGCTGCCATCATGGAGAAAAAGCAGAAAGAGTATGGCACAGACATCTATCTGATCTCTGATGAGCCTTACAGAGAGCTTGCCTATGACGGAGTAGAAGTACCGTATCTCACAAAATATTATGCAAATACAGTTGTAGGATACTCTTACAGCAAATCACTTTCCCTGCCGGGCGAGCGTATCGGATATCTTGTGATCCCGGATGAGGCTGCTGACAGTGAGAATCTGATCGCCGCTGCAAATGTGGCAACCCGTATCCTCGGATTTGTCAATGCACCGACACTCCAGCAGAAGGTCGTAAAGGCATGTCTGGATGAGAAAACAGACATCTCTTTCTATGACAGAAACAGAGAGACTCTTTACAACGGGCTGAAAGAACTCGGGTTTGAGTGCATTAAACCGGAAGGTGCATTCTATCTGTTTGTGAAGTCGCCGATTGCTGATGAGAAAGAATTCTGTGCAGCAGCGAAAAAATATAATATCCTTATCGTTCCGGGAAGCTCTTTTGCATGTCCGGGATATGTGAGGATTGCATATTGCGTAGCTTATGAGACAATCGTCAATTCCCTGCCGAAATTCGCAGAGCTGGCAAAAGAATACAAATAAGTGCAGGAGAATACTATGAAAATCAGAGATGAACTTCTTAGAAATATACGCCAGGTAGAGCCCTATGTTCCTGGGGAACAGCCTCAGGAGCAGGTTGTCAAGCTGAACACAAATGAGAATCCTTATCCGCCATCGCCGGAAGTGAAGAAAGCGCTGGCCGCACTGGATACAGATGCATTCCGTCTGTATCCGGATCCGGCATCCAGTGTGCTCGTAAAAGCTCTCGCAGAGCAGTATCATGTGGGAGAAGATCAGGTGTTTGCGGGTGTTGGCTCAGATGATGTGCTTTCTCTGTGTTTTTTGACGTTTTTTAATTCAGATAAGCCGATCCTGTTTCCTGATATCACATACTCCTTTTACAAGGTATGGGCGCAACTCTATCGGATACCCTATGAGTGCCCGAAGTTAAATGAGGATTTCCATATTGTAAAAGAGGATTATTACCGGGAAAACGGCGGTGTCATCTTCCCGAATCCGAATGCCCCGACGGCAATCTATGAAGAACTGGATTTTATCGAGGACATTTTGGAACACAACAGGGATTCCATCGTGATCGTTGATGAGGCTTATGTAGATTTTGCCGGCCGTTCGGCAATCGAACTGATCGGCCGTTATGATAACCTGATCGTTACACAGACATTCTCTAAGGCGCGCAGCATGGCAGGAATGCGGATTGGCTATGCGATCGCGAATCCGGAGTTGATCCGCTGTCTGAATGATGTGAAGTATTCTTTTAACTCTTATACAATGAGCAGAGCGGCGCTGGTCTGCGGCGCAGCAGCGGTAAGGGATAGAGAATATTTTGAAGAGAATGTCCGCAAGATAGTAAGGACGCGGGAATGGGCAAAAGAAGAGCTCAAGTCTCTGGGATTTGTCCTGACAGACTCAAAAGCAAACTTTATCTTTGCAAGACATCCGGAATATGATGCAGGAAAATTGTTTGAAGAGCTGAAAGCAGAACATATCTATGTCCGTCACTGGGATAGCGAGAGAATCAGCCAGTATCTGAGGATTACGGTGGGTACGGAAGAAGAGATGAAGGTGCTGTTTGATTTTCTCAGAAGGAAGTAAGCCCCTGCTTTGGAACGTTGACAGCAATGGACGTATTCCGTATAATGAAAGCAGAAAGAAAAGGGGTGGATCTTATGATTTTGGGGAATAACGAAGAAAAAAGAAGTACGCTCTGGAGAACCGTTCTTACAGTATCTTCTGTTCTTATCATTATCATAGCCGTATTTTTTATTGTAAAGCTTTTTACGGCCAATCCTCTCGAGGGCGCATGGGTCAGTGATGATTCAGGAGCTGTACTGATAATCAGAGATAATGGAGAACTGACGCTTGATCCGGGAGAAGGAAAGGAAGTGTATACGGCGGTATGCAGTGTGGACACAAAGACAAAGATCCTTACAGTCCGCTCGGAAGGAACGGAATATGCGGAAGGCATCCTGGAGGGCACATATGATTATAATGTGGAGCAGGATACGCTTACACTGACAGAACGAGAATATGGAGACCAGCTCGTATTTATACGCGAGTAGGTATGAGCAGGAGAGTTCCGCCCGCGGGGCTCTCCTGTTATAATCAGAAATTTGGGTTCTGATAAGTGTGTTTCCTGTATCCGCGTAAATATAAATAAGGGAGAAAACATATGTTAAGAGAACAGACAAAAGAGATCAGGATCGGAGATGTTAAGATCGGCGGCACCAATCCTGTTGCGATCCAGTCCATGACGAATACAAAGACGGAAGATGTGGCGGCTACTGTGGAACAGATATTGAGGCTGGAAGCCGCAGGATGTGAGATCATCCGTTGCGCTGTGCCCACCAGTGAGGCGGCAGAAGCTCTGAAAGAGATAAAAAAGCAGATCCATATCCCACTGGTGGCGGATATTCACTTTGACTACAGACTTGCCATTGCAGCGATTGAAAACGGGGCGGACAAGATCAGGATCAATCCGGGCAATATTGGATCTGAAGACAAGGTGCAAGCCGTGGTGGATAAGGCGAAAGAATATGGAATTCCTATTCGGGTGGGCGTAAACAGCGGTTCGCTGGAAAAGCATCTTCTCGAAAAATACGGTGGTGTGACGGCAGAAGGAATTGTTGAAAGTGCGCTTGATAAAGTGCATATGATTGAAAATATGGGATATGACAACCTGGTAGTGAGTATCAAGTCTTCTGATGTACTGATGTGTGTGAAAGCTCATGAGCTGATTGCAAAAGAGTGTTCCTATCCGCTGCATGTAGGTATTACAGAATCAGGAACCGTATATTCGGGAAATATCAAGTCTTCTGTGGGGCTTGGGATTATTCTTCACGAAGGGATAGGAAATACGATCAGAGTATCGCTGACAGGGGATCCGGTGGAAGAAATCAGGACGGCTAAGCTCGTACTGAAGACGCTTGGACTGAAAAAAGGCGGGATAGAAGTCGTGTCATGTCCGACGTGCGGGAGGACGAAGATTGATCTGATCGGACTTGCTAACAAGGTGGAAAAAATGGTCGCCGATATACCTCTTGATATTAAGGTGGCAGT
>DWXI01000231.1 GCA_019119265.1 Candidatus Mediterraneibacter intestinigallinarum
ACAGATGCCAGAAGTACCAGGACAAGCATTACTGTCAATCCTGGTCTGTAATGTGAAACGACAGCATTCACCTGATCTACAGTCCTTATACGACGAAAAAGATCCTTTACATATTTCGATCTTACGAAAATATAGCAGAAAACAACAATAGTATCCGCTGCCAGCAGGAAAGGAATATAATCCCATCTCATAATATCTTCCAGTGTATCCGCTGCTGTGAATCCGGCTTCAGGAAAAAATATCTGCATGCACAGATATACAAGAAATGTATGTAAAGTCCTTCCCAATGAAGTCACCAGAATTATGGATACAAGAGGATATCTGAATTTTCTTGCCCTTTGGTACAGCAGGCCAATGAGCAGGCCGAACATAGTCCTTATACCTACGCTCAGTATTATGCTCTCAACCGGTTTCCCGCTCATCACCGGTGAAAAAACAGCATCTCCTGCTCCCACATAAAACGCCGATGCCTTCCACATAGATGCAAGCCCGAAGACAGCACCTACAAGAGCCGATTCCTTCGCTCCCAGGATACATCCGGCTATAAGAACCGGTATATAGACAAAAGTAATAGAAATAGGCTTTATATGTACATACCCCAGGAATGAAAACGACATAAAGAGTTCAACGGCTATCAGAATCCATAACAGATAACCGCTATATTCATCCCCTGTGTTTTCTTTCCGAAATACTGACAGCATATCCTGAATCCCCCTAAAAAAGACCCGCCAGGAAATATAAATACCTGGCAGGCCTTATTATAACAGATTTATGATTTAAAATTTGCCGGCCTTTGCTGCTTCCTCGATGGAAACTGCAACTGCAACAGTCATACCAACCATCGGGTTGTTTCCTGCACCGATCAGACCCATCATCTCAACGTGAGCCGGTACTGAAGAGGAACCTGCGAACTGTGCATCGGAGTGCATACGTCCCATTGTATCTGTCATACCATAGGAAGCCGGTCCTGCTGCCATGTTGTCCGGATGAAGTGTACGTCCTGTACCACCGCCGGATGCAACGGAGAAGTATTTCTTTCCTGCATCTACACACTCTTTCTTGTATGTACCTGCTACCGGATGCTGGAAACGTGTCGGGTTTGTTGAGTTACCTGTGATGGATACGTCAACGCCCTCTTTCCACATGATAGCTACACCCTCGCGCACGTCGTTTGCACCGTAGCAGTTAACTTTGGAGCGGAGTCCGTCAGAATAAGCTGTACGGGAAACTTCTTTGAGCTCGCCTGTGAAGTAATCGTACTCTGTCTGTACATATGTGAATCCGTTGATCCTGGAGATGATCTTAGCTGCATCTTTTCCAAGACCGTTCAGGATAACACGGAGTGGTTTTTTACGAACTTTGTTTGCTTTCTCTGCGATACCGATAGCGCCCTCAGCTGCTGCGAATGACTCGTGTCCTGCAAGGAAGCAGAAGCAGTCCGTTGACTCTTCAAGGAGCATCTTTCCGAGGTTTCCGTGTCCAAGACCTACTTTACGCTGGTCAGCAACGGATCCCGGAATACAGAATGCCTGAAGTCCTTCTCCGATTGCAGCTGCTGCATCAGCAGCGTTTCTGCAGTCTTTCTTGATCGCGATCGCTGCACCTGTGATGTAAGCCCAGCATGCATTTTCAAAGCAGATCGGCTGGATGCCTTTGATCTGATTGTAAACGTCCAGTCCGGCATCCTTTGTGATCTTCTCTGCCTCTTCCAGAGAAGCGATACCGTAGCTGTTTAAAACTTCATTGATTTTATCAATTCTTCTTTCATATGATTCAAATAAAGCCATTTATATATCCTCCTGATTTATTTACCATTGTTGAGATTTTCATTTAAAGATCTGCGATTACTCTTTACGCGGATCGATGATCTTCACTGCATCATCAACACGGCCGTACTGTCCTTTTGCTTTCTCCCAAGCATCGTTCGGTGTATCGCCGTTCTTAACGAAATCTGTGAATTTTCCGAGGTTTACGAACTGGTATCCGATGATCTCGTTGTTGTCATCAAGAGCGATTCCTGTTACATAACCCTCTGCCATCTCAAGGTAACGAGGACCTTTTGCAAGTGTTCCGTACATTGTACCAACCTGAGAACGAAGTCCTTTTCCAAGGTCTTCCAGTCCTGCACCGATTGCAAGTCCGTCTTCGGAGAATGCACTCTGTGTTCTTCCGTATACGATCTGAAGGAACAGTTCTCTCATTGCTGTATTGATCGCATCACAGACAAGGTCTGTGTTCAGTGCCTCTAAGATTGTCTTTCCAGGAAGGATCTCAGATGCCATAGCAGCGGAATGTGTCATTCCTGAACATCCAAGTGTCTCTACCAGCGCTTCCTGAATGACGCCCTCTTTTACATTCAGTGTCAGTTTACATGCTCCCTGCTGAGGTGCACACCAGCCTACGCCGTGTGTAAAACCGGAGATATCTTTGATCTCTTTTGCTTTTACCCATTTCGCCTCTTCCGGGATCGGAGCTGGTCCGTGATTCGCGCCCTGAGCCACCGGACACATCATTTCTACTTCATGTGAATAAATCATGTTAAAACTCCTTTCAATATGTATGATTTTCTTCGCATATGACGCGAGACTTTCCGCTGCCTGATGCGGTACCTTTCGTCTGCCCCATATATGGTTTATTCTCTCATAATTTACATCGTTCGTCAATCTCAGGCTGACAAGTTTTTCACAAAATTGTAACAGTTCAGCCATGAAGCTGACCGGGAAAGAAAATCATGCTCGCATGATTTTCCGAGCGCGTTGCTTCATGAGCTGAGCGCCCGTCAATGAGTAAAACAGCGGCGGCAGCCGCAATAAGCACGAAGTGCGGTTTTACGAATGGCGCGGGCTGAACTGTTACAACAGCCTTACATCCCGCCGTGTGTGAGTACCTGCCGGTTCTTCCATATATAATCGATTAATGAAATCACTGTAAGCGCCAGAGCGATCCAGACCAGGATCTCACCAATAATATCGAACACGCCGCCGAAATCCGCGATCAGCACGATGATCATCGCCATCTGGAATACAGTCTTGAATTTTCCCCAGTAGCTCGCCGCGATCACGATCCCGCTGTCGGAAGCCACGAGACGGAAACCGCTGATAATAAACTCTCTGGCAATAATAACGATAACGATAGCTGTATTCAGTTTGCCTGACGGGATGAGGCAGATCATGGCCGAGCAGACAAGCAGCTTGTCCGCCAGAGGATCCATGAACTTCCCGAAGTTCGTCACAAGATTGTATTTGCGGGCGATCTTCCCATCCAGCATATCAGTCAGGCTTGCAATGACAAAGAGGGCAAGAGCAATCCACTTGTTTGCAGCCCCGCCTGCATCGGTCAGCATAAAAAACACAAAAAACGGCACCATGATAACTCTAAGAACAGTCAGTTTATTTGGCAGATTCATAATAATTCTCCTATCAGATCATAATCTATGGCTCCGGTCACTTTTACCCTTGCGAAGTCACCGGATAACAGTTCCTCGTCCGTGTTAATAAAAATGAGTCCGTCCACATTTGGGGCATCCCTGTAGGTACGCCCTACATATGCGTTTTCATCGGCTACTTTTCCTTCGATCATCACTAGCACTTCGCGCCCCACCATGTCCTGTGCGTTGTCGAAAGCGATCTCCTGCTGAAGTTCCATCAGCTCAGCCTGACGGTCCAGCTTCACTTCCTCGTCAATCTGTTCGGGCATCTCTGCTGCCGGCGTGTCTTCCTCAGGAGAATACGTGAACACTCCAAGCCGGTCAAACTCAATCTCGTCAACGAATCCCATCAGTTCCTTATGCTGTTCTTCTGTTTCTCCCGGAAATCCGGTAATCAGCGTTGTGCGCAGACAGATATCCGGGATCTCGCTTCTCAATTTTCTTATGATATCCACAAGCTCCTGCTTTGAAGTCCTTCGCCCCATTCTGCCAAGTATCGTATCATTGGCATGCTGGATAGGAAGATCGAGATAATGGCAGATCTTCGGTTCTTCTTTCATCACCTGGATCAATTCATCCGTGATCTCTTCCGGATAGCAGTAAAGAATACGTATCCAGCGGATTCCGGAAATTTTACAGAGATTTTTCAATAAAATGTGGAGAGATTTTTCTCCATAGAGATCTTTCCCATACAATGTCGTCTCCTGGGCCACAAGAATCAGCTCTTTCACGCCCTGGTCTGCAAGCTCCTGTGCTTCCTTCAGCAAACGCTCCATGGGAACGCTGCGGAAATTCCCACGGATCTTCGGGATAATGCAGTAAGTGCAGTGCTTATCACACCCTTCCGCGATCTTCAGATACGCGAAATGTCCGCCTGTAGTCACAAGCCGTTTTGTATCCGGCAGGGGCAGCGCATCCAGATCCGAGAGCATAACAGAATGTTTCCCCTCAAGCGCCGCGTCAACAGCATCCAATATCTTATCGTACGCTGTCGTTCCAAGCACTTCATCCACCTCTGGTATCTCATCTATGATCTCCTGCCGATACCGCTGGGCAAGACATCCCGTCACGATAAGCGCCTTGATCTTTCCCTGTTTTTTATACTCCGCCATCTCCAGGATATTCTGGATACTCTCTTCTTTCGCGTCATGGATAAAACAGCAGGTGTTGATTACAATAACGTCAGCCTGTGTCTCGTCGTCTGTCATCTCATATCCTCTCGAGGCAAGCAGACCCAGCATCACCTCTGTATCTACCAGGTTCTTATCGCACCCGAGAGAGATAAACAATATCTTCATATATCAACCTCCGGTCATAGTTTTCGCATTCGCAAAAAAGGCAGATACCACATGTGCATCTGCCCTGTCTGAACCTATTCCTCTTCTTCTGCATTCTCGGCCAGGATTTTCAGTTTTCCCTGATTGAGTTCGTCGATCGCAATGGAGAGCGGCTTATCTCCTTCTTTTGCATCTACCAGAGGCAGATCACCTGCTATGAGCTGTCTCGCTCTTTTTGATGTCGCCATAACAATGGAATACCGGCTGTTGACAACCTTTGTATCGCCCTCCTCGACATCTTTGTTTACCACTTTCATTAAATCTGTATAAGACGGGTGCAGCATAACCTAACATTCTCCTTTCCTTAATTAAGCTGTGCTTTTTACAGCATAATAGTTTACTTTCAGTGTTTCATTCTTTCAAGGTCTTGTTTTATCTCTTTCATGAATTCGCAGTTGCGTGAACTTCTGCGGTGTTCGCCCTGGATAATGGAATGCATCTCTTCAACGCATCTGTCCAGGCTGTCATTGACGATCAGATAATCATAATTTTCCATTCCTTGCGCTTCCTCGCAGGCGCGGTCCATACGGGATTCGATCACATCCATCGTCTCAGTACCTCTGCCCACAAGACGCTTCTTCAGCTCTTCTGCGCTCGGAGGCGTGACAAACAGAAGCAGGGTATCAGGAAACATCTTCTTTACATTGAGCGCTCCCTGGATCTCGATCTCAAGGATCACATCCTTACCTTCATCCAGCTTCTTCTCCACATAATCACGCGGTGTACCGTAATAATTTTCCACGTACTTAGCATACTCTATCAGTTCGCCTTTGGCAATCATTTTTTCAAATTCATCTTTCGACACAAAAAAATATTCTCTGCCATCCACTTCTCCCTCTCTCGGTGAACGTGTCGTCGCCGAGATTGAGAGCGCATATGTATCCGGATACCGGGTCAGCAGTTCTTTCATGAGTGTTCCTTTGCCCGAACCGGAAAATCCG
>DWXI01000020.1 GCA_019119265.1 Candidatus Mediterraneibacter intestinigallinarum
AGTATACGAGATATACCGCAGTTGCACTCAATCCTGCATATGCCAGAACCTCCGGATCCAGATTGGACAGCCCGCGGAACTCCCTTATGTATGGTATCAGGGAAAAAATGACCGGTGAAAGAATCATAATCCCAAGTTCCATCCGCCAGAATATCAGCATCAGCCGGATTTCACGCAATAACGCAGAACACAATTGTTTTGTCCTCATTTTCACATCTCTCCTTCTCTGCGTCCATAGTCAGACACCTTTACCGCTTCCAGATATAACTCTTTTAAGTCTTTCTCAGCATCTTTACTGTACTGCTGCCGGAGCTGCTCCGGAGTACCATGGAATATCTGACTACCTGTTTTTAGAATCAACAGGCTGTCTGTGATCCCTTCCAGATATTCCAAGTTATGTGAAGATATGATAACCGTGCTTTCCGCTAGGTACTCCGTAATCACTTTCTGTACTTTCATGCAGCTTTCTATATCCAGATGGACAAAGGGTTCATCCAGAAGAATAACCGAGGACTTTCCAACCACCGTACAGGCAAACAGCACGAGCTTCTTAAGACCGGAAGACAAGGTCCCAGTCTTTCGGTCAATAATTCTGGAAATCCCCAGTATTTTGAGCAACATATCGAACTCCGTTTTGGATGTATGGAAGGCCCGGCGCCAGATATCCAGATTTTCCCGTACTGTCAGCTCATTGATCAGACCACCCGATGCAGGCATATAGCCGGCTGGCTCGAATGTGGGCATCTCTATCCTTCCATCTGCCTCCAATATTCCGGCTAATATACGAAGAAGCGTAGTTTTCCCAGAGCCGATCGGTCCGATCAGTCCTAGATTTGTTCCGCTTTCCATAGAAAATGTAATGCCTTGGAGAGCTTCTTTTCCCCTTTCATAGGAAAGGCTCACTCCATCACACTGGATTTGCTTCGTCCCCATATCTTTCAATCCTCCGCCCGCATTATTCTATTACAATCCTATGCGTTTCGGATACCTGATTCAAGGATTTGGCCTATTTTGTATCGGAAGCGTCCCAATTTGTATCCAGTATGACACTTACCCGGACCATATTCACTTTCCTATCCCGATTATCATTACTTTCTGATGCCACCTGTTCCCTATGCACTCTTCCGCCATAACGTTCTGCTATTTCCTCCATTGAGGACAGTCCGTAACCATGATTTACTTTATCCGGTTTCGCCGTCTCTGCGAATGACACATTTTCCCCTGCTGTATTTTCCATGATGATCACCAGATAAGCTCCTCTTCGCTTTATAGTCAACGAGATTTCTCTGATGTCGTTTCTCCTTTCACATGCCTCGATCGCATTGTCAAACAGATTACCCAGCAGGATATTGAGATCTACATCGCTCACCCCCGTAATCTGGTCACAAATACTGCAGGTAAAATGAATCCCCGCTTCCTGCATCCGCGCAGATTTCATGCTGATCAGATAATTCACTACCATATTCCTGCTGCACACCTTATCCATCTTCAGGAGCTGTTCAGAAGACGAATACTCCTTTAAATAGGCATACGCCTCTTCCACTCTTCCGGTTTCCAGAAGAGACTCAAGTAATTTAATATGATGCTTAGCATCATGCTTGGCTTTCTGCAGATGTGCATATAGTTCGCGAATCTCGTCCATATCCCGTTCCTGTGCTTCATACTTCTGCCGCTGAAGCTCCTGTTCCATTTTCCGCATCTCACTTCGCTTTATACCACTGTAAGCTACAAGGCAGCCGGTCAGATAAATAACCAGAATCCCCGCTGAAGAGGCGAATGTGACTAATCCAGGATTCTCACGTATCTCCGGAAATATCGTAATCAGCACTGCAAGGGCAAAACTGGAGATCATAACAGATATAAATGGAATTAGCACAGTAACCGCAAACACTCCCGTCAGTTTCCGTTTCCAGGTTCGCCGAAGCTCCAAAATGGCATATATCATTGTAATAAAAATAGGGACCAACAGCGACAAAACTCCGTTTATTGAAACAGAGCCGCTTTGCTCTACGCCAAAAAAAATAAACAGCAACGCTGTGGCAACAGCGCTTCCAGCCATCCCCCTGATACCGTCATGTCTCCTGCCGTATAATTTTGTAAGAATCCAGACAATCACAACAGCCTGTATCAAGCAAATTCCAGCCTGAAAAACGGCTATACCAATCTGCAGAATGTCAAGACCTGTCTGCATCCCTGCAATTTCCCTCTGGTCGATCCCAGTTCCTAATAAAAACACCTGCGCTGTCATTCTTCTTCCTACGTCCTTTCCAGATAATTGTAAAATGCATCTTTCACCTGCTTTTTGCATCCTCTGCTCACAGCAAGGATTTCTCCGTTTTTCAGCAAAAGATCACTGTTCTGAATCCGGCTGATCCACTCCAGATTCACCACACAGCCGCTATTGATCCGCACAAAACCATGCTGTTCCAGTTCTCCTGCTGTATCGGCAAGCCGTCCCCGGAACTCCACCGCATCATCCTGCAGGTGAAGCCGCACTTTATGTTTCTCCACTTCTGCATAGAGCAGGTCGCTGTACCGCACCCGTATAATCCTGTCTTTTGTTCTGACAGCATACTCCCTTCGTCCTGCATTTAATTTTAGGACTATTTTATCAAGAACCATCCCTGTCTTCTCTTCTGCATTACTCTTGCAAAGAAACCAGAAAGGCTCATATTCAAAAGAATCATACACCAACTCGTTATGACAGCTGCTAAATACAAGTATACAGTCTGGATACTGCTTTTTTACAGCGCCGGCAGTCTCAAACCCATTTATCCCTGGCATATCAATGTCGAGAAATACAGCGTCTGCCGGATGATTTCTCAGCATTCGGAGCAGTTCCTTCCCATCCAGAACGGTCTTTACCGTTACATCTCTGTCCTGTTTTTCAAAATATGTTCGAATACGCCCGCTCATCTCATTGAGAAAGACCGGATCGTCATCACAGATTATAATCCTCATGATTTTCTCTCCACTATGAATTTCGAATTGCCTACCTTCATTATATCGGGCGCCGGAACAAAGTCAACAAACCGGGCCTCTAAGCATTCTGCCCTATATAAGCTTAACATTATTTAGCGTTAGGAATGATTTTCCCCAAAAAGTGACTTCATAGACAAGTGCCCCGACCTGTCTCAACGAATGAGAAGATTGGGGCACTGATTATAGATTGCTATTTCTGAAAAATACAAAGTGCGGCAATAGGAAGATACATACTCAAAAGGGATAATCTCTGCCATAGCCCTTCAAATGCAATTATTGTTCCTCTATAATTCGGCTTATCTGCCATTACAAATAGCACAAAAAAACCTATTGCAAAGATAAAGCAGATTAAAGCTAAAATTCCTAATAGCCCATTAGACACTTTGAAAAAGTATAATCCGATAAACAATGGCGCAAGTGTTAAAA
>DWXI01000232.1 GCA_019119265.1 Candidatus Mediterraneibacter intestinigallinarum
GCCTGCCAGTAAAAGGACAGCACTGATACTGCCAAGGATCAGCCTGTTTCTCTGGATCTCAGAGGCCGCCTCAGTCATCAGATCAGACTTGCTGATGCAAAAGATCCCGGCTTCTCCGGTTCCTTCATCAAATGCCGTTCCCGTAATCCGGCTCCGGCGCTGGTTTTCTTCGGAAATAATCTTCTGTATCGAGGTTTTCACAGAAGGTTCTTTCGCATGATCCACGTTCAGCTCCATGTATAGAGTTTTTTTCTCTGTGGGAATCCTTTGGAATCCCTTTTCGCTGATCAGGAAATACAGACCTCCTTCTGAACCGTGCCAGGTCTGCCGGATCTGCGGGAAATCTTCCCTTCGGTTATCAAGATACCCGCATAAAGTAAAGTCCTCCGACTGTTTCATTTGAAAATTCCCTGCTTCTTCCTGTTCTGTCCGTTCCTGAGCTGTCATGTTGTTCCACCGGATCCTGTCTTCCCGTGACAGCATCGTTTTAAAATAGACCGGCTCCCCTATACTTTCTTCCGCCAGCTTTTCCTGCGCGGCTGACAGTGCATGATCATGAAGGAGCAGAACTCCGGTGCCGTTTTCAAGAGGATCCATGTCAACGGGAAGGCTGTTTGATTCCACATATTTTTTCAGAGATTCAATCTCATCCTCCTTCAGGATCTGGATCGTATCCGGATCCCATCCTTCGATCATTTCATCATCTTCAGCATCCTCTGCGAGAGTTTCCTGCTCCAGCGGACAGATTCCCTTTTTAGAGATCACAGTGTAAAGATAAGCCCCTTCCATGATATAAGACTTGTCCGGATCAACTCCATCTATCTCCATCAGTTCTTTTCTGACCTCCGGAGATATTGGAGAGAATTCGTCATAATCATTATCATACAGGAGATCAAAACAGTCTCCTTCTGTCAACATGGGATCCTGACCTGCATCCCGCGTCTGATATTCCTCTCCATATCCCTGCTCACGTCCGGAAGTGCTGAACTGACCTGCGATCAGGAAATCCGGACGCTGTTCAATGACATGTACATAGTCGCTTCCTGCTGTAATCACAACAGCTCCAAGAAAAGCTTCCAGACCAAGGAAAAGGGAAAGCACGGTCAGGATAAACCATTTCCTGTGACCGGAAATATTTCTCCACGCCAGATAACACATTTCCCCGGCAGAGGTCCGTTTTCTTTTCGTAAAAACCGGCTTTCTTTCCTTGTGAGATCGTTTTTTGCCCTGCGTTCCTGTATATCCGGTACTTTCCACACAGGACATCCTTACTGTTCTTACGATCACTCCGGCTGACGCTGCTAGAAGGATCCCGTCCGTAAAGAGGACGGATAATAAGAGGATGACCGGATGGAAAAGACAAAACCCTTCAGCGCCTTCTGTTTCTCTGAAATACTGACTGTTCAGGATTGCCGGGATAACTCCCGCCAGCAAAATGGCAGACAAAGCCGCACCGGCCGCTGTTCCGAGAACGAGGATCCGCCGGATCTGACTGTAGTAGATTTTGGAAAGCTGTCTTTGCGTCGCGCCGATCGTGTTTAAGAGTCCGAGTTTCCGGATATCCCCTGCCATTGAGATCTGAAGCACATTATGGCACAGGAAGAAGACGCCGCACAAAGTAATAACAGCTCCGAGAACCGCCATGCCATAACCGCCCGTCATGCCCGCCACTGCCTGATATCCCGCCGTATCGGTTACCGTGATTTTCTGATACTGATCCTTCATAGGCAGGTCTTCATACAGCCGTTCTTCTGTTTCCTGCCAGCCAAGCCGGTCTGACTGACGGAAGACCAGATCTGCCTCATCATCAGGATGAATGCCCCAGGTCTCCAGCTTTTTCTCTGAAATATAACCCGGAGCAGCCTCATTACTGTGATCAGTAAACCAGCCGCTCAGGGAAAATGTTTCTTCCGAACTCTGAAAAATTCCGATGGAAACATTGAGAGGGATCTCCATGCCCTCCTGAGGCCTGGTAATTCCCAGAGCTTTCAGCGCCTTTTCGGAAAGCATGATCTCAGACTCTTTTTCAGGATAACTTCCCCGAATCTTTGTATAGGCTGGACGAAGCAGATCCTTCCATGCATCCGGATCTGCCCATCTGATCGTACAGACCGTGGTCTTTTCACTCTCAGCACCGGAATCCTTTTCTGCAGCCGTCGCCGCTCCCACGGTAAAACATCTGCCCGTCTGTTTTATATAATCCAGGGATTTAAGTGATGCATATTGGGACGCACTTCCGCTTTCCACAACTCCGGACGCAGCCGTTCCATTCTCCCGTATCATACTTAACTCTTCCGAACGGATCTTTCCCCGGGAAATACCGAACACCATTGTCAGGGTGATAATGCTCAAAACCACCGTCATAAAAAGGATCCGGTTTCTCCCTTTCGCCGATCCGGCAAATGAAACAGCAAGCATACGGATCACATTTCGGTTATCATTGGGAGTGTAGTTTCTTCTCTTCATAACCTACACCTCCTGCGTGAAACCCGCGGCAGTGTCACAGATTCGTCCGTCTGACATCCGGATGATCCGGTCAGCCATCTGGGCTACTTCCTCCTGATGGGTGACAACGATTACTGTCTGGTGGAATCGAAAGGCGCAGGATCTCAGAAGACCTGTTACTTCCATTCCGATAACGGAGTCCAGATTCCCTGTGGGTTCGTCTGCCAGCAGGACTGCCGGTTTCGCCAGCATCGCTCTTGCGATCGCGGTTCTCTGCTGCTGACCGCCGGAAAGAGTGCCGGGGAGCCTGTCTAACTTATCCGTCAGGCCGAGAAGATCCGTGATTTCTTCAAAAAATGGTTCATCTATGCACTGTCCGTCCAACCTGAGAGGAAGAACAATATTTTCATAGACACTGAGAGACGGGATCAGATTATACTGCTGAAATACAAACCCGATATTCCGTCTCCGAAATACTGTACGCTCCTCTCTGTCCAGATCTTTCAGGCTGATCCCACGGATCCAGACTCCGCCGAAATCGGGGACATCCAGCCCGCCCAGCATATTCAGGAGAGTGGTCTTTCCACTGCCCGAGGTTCCGACTACTGCGAGGAATTCACCTTCCTCTGCTGTCAGTGACACACCGTCCAAAGCATGGACTTCGTAGGTGTCAGTGACATAATATTTCTTCAGATTTACTGCATTTATCATATCCATATCTAAATCTCCTATAGCTGTTTTTCTTTAGTATAAACAGTAAATCTTACAAATTCCTGACAGCCTTCGCAAAGCAGCCTCATACAGGAAGATTCATTTCAATCAGAAGCCCGGGATTCATTCTCTTTGAGAGTATAAAACCGCCGTGGAGATTTATGATCTCTCTTGCAAGGTAAAGCCCGATCCCGAACCCTTCCTGCCCTGTCACACGTCTGCCTCTGTAAAATCTGCGGAAGATCTGGTTTTCTTCCCCCGCATCTATGCCGATCCCGTAATCCCGCACCTGAAGTTTCAGATACATTTCATTCTGCTTCAGAGAAACCTCCACCGTGCCGCCTGATTCACTGTATTTCACTGCGTTGTCAAGGACATTGAAGACGGCCTCGCCCAGCCAGTTGGAATCATGAATACAGACGGCCTGTTCCGGCATGGTAATATGGAACCGGATTTGTTTTTTCTCCGCTCTGTTCTGGATTTGCCCAAATGTGTTCTGGATCGTCTTCAGCAGATTCCTCTCATTTTTGCGGATCTGAATGATATGTTGTTCCAGACGAGCCATCTTTACGAAGCTGTCTACCAGAAAATGCAGTTTCCTCTCACTTTCCTCCAGAGCCGTTACATACTGCAAACTGATCTCTGCATTACTTTCCTGTTCTCCTTCTCTTGTCTTTGGCTCAGTTATTTCTGCCATATCCTTTAGGAAACCGGTGTAACTTTCAATATTGGTCAGAGGTGTCCGCATCTGGTGTGCGATTTCCGAGATCAGTTTCTGGATTTCATCCCTGCTTTTTTCCGCCTCTTTTCTTCTGCCATCCAGCATCTCCTGTATACGCACAAGCTGATTTTCTATCCGCGCAATCAATAGCTCATCGCCCGGAGCAGTAGTACGGAGCTTGCGGCCTGCCAGAATATCTTCCGTCATCGCCGCCGCTTTCTCCAGCTCTTCCATGCGAAGTTTTCTCTGACGGATATATATGATACTTCCACCTGCTGCAATTCCGATCATGAAAGCAATCCATGCTGCAATATCCATCGTTTTATTCCCCCATTCGGTAGCCCAGGCCGAAAACATTTCTGATATGTGACTGCTCTCGACCCAGCTTTTTCTTCAGCCGGCTGATCGTAACGCTTAATGTATTTTCCTCCACGAACTCTCCGTCAATGCCCCAGATCCGATCCAGAATGTTCTCCTTTGTCAACACCTGATTCTGATTAGCCATAAAAAATTCCAACAGCTGATATTCCTTTGCTGTCAGGGTAATTTCTTCACCGTCAGAAAATACCTGCTTTTTCCCTGGATATAGAGTAATGTCTCCGCAGGTAAGGACATCGCCCTCTTTATTTCTCTTAAGTACCACTTCGATCCGTTTCAAAAGCACCTTCATGGAAAAGGGCTTTACCACATAATCATCCGCCCCGGTGTCAAAAGCCTCCAGCATATCTTGTTCCTCATCTCTGGCGGTCAGAAAAATCGCCGGTACATCTTTTTCGGCTTTTAGTTCCCGATATAATTTCAATCCATCTCCGTCCGGAAGTCCGATGTCGATCAGGAACAAATCGATGCGGTCAGCAGACAGAGCCAGTGCTTCCTCTCGGGAATGCGCGCAGGTTGTGTCATATCCCTTGTCTGTAAGCATTTTCTTCAGCGCCTGATTTAAAAGGCGGTCATCTTCTATAATTCCTATCATCATAATTTCAGATTCCTCACTCCAGTCACACAAAAACAAAAGCCTTGAAAACAGCGATTTTACGCTATTTCCAAGGCTTTTCAATAGCAGGGGATGAGAGAATCGAACTCCCACCAAAGGTTTTGGAGACCCCTATCATACCATTTGACCAATCCCCTGTATCATGGCCCGCTCTCCGCAAGCCACTTGTATAGTATACTGTGAGAAACATCATTTGTCAAGAATTTTTCTTTCTTTTTGAGTATAAAAATAATCCCTTTTCTGGAATTATATTTATTCGATATTTTTTAGTATCCTTCGAATAGTCTCTTCATCTTCTTCCAGCTCATCAGCGATTTCTCCAACCGATTTGCCTTTGGCAAGTTTCTTCTTTACCTGCTGACTAAGATGTTTTTCTATTCCTTTTTCAATCCCAAGTTCTTCCACATAATCGCTCAGATTACACATTTGGTTCAACTCCTCTCCCATATCATTTTCCATCGGTATGTCAAATTCATGTTCCAACTGATATATCTTCACCCCGGTTTCAAGTCTCGGAGATAAAAGTATGCCGAGCATATAGCGATGAGCCTGCGGTTGAATCGCATTCACCTGCAGGCTGCCCAAACTTTATCAAAACTCTGTAATTTATAAATCCGATTTTTTCAAAATTGCTTTCTTCCACACGGACTACCTCAGTTTCTCCATCAGCGATTCCCCGATCGTTCCCTCCGGCATCTTCACACTGAAGTTATCCGCTACTGTCGCACCGATCACAGCGAAAGTATCCGTCTCCGGGAGTTCACCGTTGCCGGTCATTGAAGGAGAATATGCGAGGAACGGCACTTTTTCTCTTGTGTGGTCTGTTCCTGTATAGGTCGGATCATTCCCGTGGTCTGCCGTGATAATCAGCAGGTCATCGTCTTTCAGAAACGGCAGGAGATTCCCCAGATTTACATCGAACTTCTCGATTTCTTCCGCATAGCCCTGGGGATTTCTTCTGTGTCCCCACAGTGCATCGAAGTCTACCAGATTGACAAAGCACAGACCGTGGAAATCTTTCTGTGCCAGCTCGATCGTCTGCTCCATGCCGTGGACAGAGCTTTTAGACTTATACGCCCCGGTGATACCCTCGCCGTCGAAGATATCCCGGATCTTTCCTACCGAGATCACGTCCAGCCCGGCATCCTGCAGAGCGTTGAGAGCGGTCTTTCCGAACGGTTTCAGTGCATAGTCATGGCGGTTACTTGTGCGCTTGAACTCGCCTTTTTTCTTGCCCACATAAGGGCGGGCGATGACGCGTCCTACGCGCCATTCATCTTTCATGGTAATCTCTCTTGCAATCTCACAGCAGCGGTACAGTTCATCCAGACCGAACGTCTCTTCATTTCCACAGATCTGCAGGACAGAATCTGCCGACGTATAGACAATCATATGCCCTGTAGCAATCTCTTCCTCGCCGAGTTCATCTAAGATTTCTGTTCCGCTGGCACTCTTGTTTCCGATCACTTTATGTCCTGTCCTCTTCTCCAGCTCCGCGATCAGCTCCGGCGGGAACCCGTGCTCTGTAAATGTCTTAAACGGCTTTGTGACTTCAAGTCCCATCATTTCCCAGTGTCCTGTCATTGTATCCTTGCCCCGGCTCTTCTCGTTCAGCTTTGCGTAATACCCAAGGCTCTTCTCCACCGGCTCTACCTGTTTTAAAGGCGTCAGGTTCGCCATGCCCATTTTCTGAAGATTAGGCATGTAGAAACTGTCCACCGACTGTGAGATATGCCCCAGTGTATTAACGCCCACATCCCCGAATTCCGGGGAATCCGACATAGCTCCCACGCCGAGGGAATCCATGACAATGACAAATATTCTCTTATATTTCTCCATACTCAGCCCTTCCTTTTCGAGATTTCTTTCCCTCTATACTTATTATTCTATCACTCTTCCCAGAATATAGAAATGTCTCCTCACATAATCAGGGCTTACAGATCCCGCACGGTTCATATCCTTCCTCAATCAGTTCATCCCGTGTGCCCGTGATCTCTCTTTTATTTTTCTCTTTGATATCGTCCACGCTGGAACAGTCCGGCGCATGAAATTTGTCTGTATTCTCATTCATTATATAGGTGTGTTCCTCTGACTGCGATTTGTTTTCCTGAGATGGAGAATCACTGCCCTGCACCGATTGTCCGTTTTCGGATTCTGAGCTCTCCCAGTTCTCTCCTGTGGCGTAATTGATCGTAATCTGCGGCTGTACATTATATACATATACATTGAAACAGATTCCGGCCCCGTCGTCCTCTACCGACTCAGCCTCCATCTGTACGCCCGAAGCGACCAGATCCTCTCCCTCGAAAACGGGCGTCACCCGGTACAACACATGATTGTCCGTCTCATGGATATAATCGGCAATCATATTTTCAAAAGGCAGCATTCCTTCCGTGTTCATATAGCGGGTTCCTGTAATGAGATTTTCCTCATTGGCATTCTCTCCGGTGAGCTGGAATCCGATCAGGTGGCAGCGGTTGTACACATATCCGCCGTCTACATTGTCGTACTTTTCATTCTCCCAGCCGGTGGGCTCTACGCTGCTGATGCTCTCCCGTTCTTCCGTGGGCATGGTCTCTTCTCCCACGCATGCCTCCGCTTCGCCGCATCTTCCCATCTCATCCAGTTCACTGTACTCTTCAAATGGCACTGTCGTAAGTTCGTAGTCCTCGAACTCCGGCTGGTTGTCATTGATCTCCACATACGGCTCCCCGCTGTACTCCGGCACTTCTTCCACTGTGTCAGCAGTCTGCACTGAGGAACTGCTGTCTGAACTATTGTCGGCGGTATTACCACTGTACGCGGTGTCCACGTCCGGGCTGCCGCAGGCTGCAAGCAAAAAGGCAAGCAGCAGAGAGCACCATATCGCTCTTATCTTTTTCCCTGTTTTCATCTTCACATTCCAACTCCTTATTTCGCTTTTAACGCTTTTCCACACACACCAAACAGTATAATCGTTATCCTTCTTAATTCTGCCATCTTTCCGTATGCTGACATAAGAATATATTTGCCATACAGATACACCACGCTCACTGTAAATTTCCTTTTCATCATGCATGCGCTGATAAAAATCAAAAGACATTGTAATTTTTGTCTGTTTTTCATTATTTCAACAAAATCATACATCTGTTTCAACTGCATTTCAACAGAAAAACAGATCATAGAAAAAACAATGCCGCACCGGTATTTTCTCACCCGATGCGGCTCTGGTTTCCATTGTTTATTCTTGTTCGTTTATCTTCCATTCCGGAAATCCCTGTTTCTTCTCTCCGGCTGCCTCACCGGTACTCTTACCGGCACCGGCTCCGGGATCAGTCCGGGAATCAGCCCGTTTAAGACTTCTTTCACTTTCTTACCGATACCACTGTTAACCAATCTATAATAATATTCCAAAGACATAAACCATACCTCCTGCGAATGAATCACCAAAATGAAAATGTCTGTTTTATGTTACGTTTGCATTTTAACAGAAGAACCTGGTTTTGTCAGTGACTTTATCACTTATTTTAGAATTGTTTATACTTCTTTAATTTTATTATCCCTATTCTTTCGCCCTCTCATAGAGAAATTTCACATGATCGTATACTTCCGAGAAGTCGATCTCCAGCTCCCCGTTCCAGATTCCGACCGGAACCTTTGCATCAAAGCCGTAGATCACCGGATATTCATCATGCTCAAAATCATATACGATAACCTTCTTTTTCGTGGGATCGATCATCCAGTATTCCCGCACGCCTGCGTTCAGATATTTATTCAGCTTGATCACGGAATCTTTCTTTTTTGTAGACTTTGACAGTATCTCGATAATAAAATCCGGGGCACCGTACACACACCGGTTGATAATCTTGTCCCTGTCGCACACGATGAGCACATCCGGCTCTACCATCGTTTTTTCATCACAGTCAAGCTGCACATCCATTGGCGCGATCATCGGCATACATTTCCCGCCATTATTCAGCACGTGCTGAAGCAGCCTGCTGTATATGTAGCCACCGATGAGCTGATGGGCGGACGTCGGGGAGGACATGTAGTAGATCACGCCGTCGATCAGCTCCAGACGCACATCGTCCGGGAACTGATAGTAATCCTCCAGTGTGTATTCTCCCTGCTTCTTTACATTATACGGTCTGGCTGACTCTCTCACTGCCACAGGCTGCTCCTCACCCAGCACACTCTCCAGAGCCATGATCGTATCATATCTGGGCGTCAGCGTGATCCCGCCGAGTACTTTCTGAACCGTTCCCACCGGCAGACCTGACCGCTCCGCTATCTGTGCATAAGTAAGGCCGAGTTCCTTCTTTCTCTCCTGCATTTCCCTGATCGTCATAAGCACACTTCTCCTTTCTGCTTCTGTAGAAAGCTTCCCGAGGCCCGATCCTCACCACAGGATCTTTTCGTGTCCTTATTATACAGCATAGGGATCTATATGCCAACTTCTTTTATCCACATTTCATCCAAAATATATCCTCTATTCATCCATTTATACACATTTATCTCTTTTTGGATAATTTTGCTTCCTTCTTGAATTTTCCCCTCTTTCTGTCTAAAATAGACCGTGACTATACATATACGGATACGGAGGTAACCATCTTGAAAACAATACTGATCGTAGATGATGATGTATATATCGGCGATATGCTGGAAGAACTTCTCACAAAGGAAAACTATGCTGTGGGGCGCGCCTACTCCGGTACGGAAGCGCTCCTGTATCTTTCTTCCCGCCGTCCGGATCTCATCCTGCTGGATCTGATGCTGCCGGGTTTAAGCGGCGAGGAGCTTCTTCCGCTCATCGAAGATATCCCTGTGATCATTGTAAGCGCAAAAGCTGAAGTCTCCGATAAAGTGGATCTCCTTCTGGGCGGGGCGGCAGATTATATTACTAAGCCCTTTGACACTTCCGAACTTCTGGCACGCATCACTGTACAGCTCAGGAAAAGCACCGGCCGGAAATCATCCGGAATCCTCTCTTTCGATGCGATCCGTATGAATACAGATACCCGTGCCGTAACAGTCGCGGATGCACCGGTCAGACTGACACAGACCGAATATGCCATACTAAAATTACTCATGGCAAATCCGTCACAGGTCATCACGAAATCTGTAATACTGGACCGGATCAGTGAAGATACGCCCGACTGTACTGAAAGCTCCCTGAAAGTCCATATCAGCAATCTCAGAAAAAAGCTGAAAGCTGTCGACGGGAAAGACTATATCGAAGCTGTCTGGGGAATTGGCTTTAAGCTGAACGAAGAACTGTAATCTTAACTATTTCTTTACTGTTTCCTTAACCGCTTTCTTAACCACCACACGATAGAATGCACAGTGTCAGATAAAGATAGTAACATTAAGGAGGCTGAAATTATGGATTATATTCTGACAGCCCGGTCACTGGGTAAACGCTATAAGAACTTCAAGGCACTTAACGACTTCTCCATCCATGTTCCCAAGGGAGCCATCTACGGATTTGTGGGAAAGAACGGCGCAGGAAAGACTACATTTATCCGCCTTGTCTGCGGACTTCAGGAGCCTTCCGCCGGAAGCTATGCCATCTACGGAACTGAAAACAACGATCCCGGCATCGCCAGATGCCGCCGTAGAATGGGCGCGGTAGTAGAGACTCCATCTATCTATCAGGACATGACAGCCGAGGATAACCTGAAAGAGCAGTACCGCATCATCGGTCTGCCGTCCTTTGACAGCATCCCGGAACTGCTCCGGCTTGTCGGGCTTGAAAACACAGGCAAGAAGAAAGCGAAGCACTTCTCTCTCGGCATGAAACAGCGGCTCGGCATAGCGATCGCACTGGCAGGGAATCCTGACTTTCTCATCCTCGACGAACCTGTCAACGGGCTGGACCCGCAGGGTATCATCGAGGTACGGGAACTGATCCTGAAGCTGAACCGGGAGAAAGGGATCACCTTTCTCATATCCAGCCACATTCTGGATGAGCTCTCCCGCCTCGCCACCCACTACGGTTTCATCGACAGCGGGCACATGGTAAAAGAAATGAGCGCCGCCGAACTGGACGCTGCCTGCCGCAAATGTATCCGCGTACAGGCATCCGACGTCCGTGCCCTCTCACGAGTACTCGATGAAATGAATCTGGAATACAGTATCCTCTCCGATACAATGGCGGACATCTTCGCCAAAATCAATATATCACAGCTTGCGCTAGCCCTTGCAGATCAGGGATGTGACATCATCTCTCTAGATGAGCGCGAAGAAAGCCTTGAGAGCTATTATGTCAATCTGATCGGAGGAGGAAATCGAAATGAGTAGACTGTTATCCGCGGACTTCGCGAAATTGAAGAAGAATAAATTTTTCTGGATCTGTATAATCGGGATGTTTTTATTAGGCGTATTCATGGCGGCAATGCACTATATTGCCATGCAGGAATATGGAGAGAATGAGCCCCAGATCACAAATATCCTGTTTAGCTACGCACTTGTAGTTGTTTTTCTTATCCCTGCCTTTGTAAGCCTTTTCGTCGGTACCGAATACAGCGACGGAACCATACGGAATAAAATGATCATCGGACACACAAGAAGCCGCATCTACCTGTCCAATCTTATTGTCTGCTCTATTGCCGGACTGGTATTTTGCACTTGCTACCTCATAGGTGTATTTGCCGTCGCACTGCCTCTCTATACTATCGATACCGATATTTTGAAAGGCATTATGATACTAATTCTGTGCAGTTTTGTTATGTCCATCGCATTTACTGCATTGTGCGTCCTGACCGCAATGCTGTGCCAGAACAAGGCTCTGACCGCGGTCGTCAATATTCTGGCCGCCTGCTTCCTGCTGGTTATGTCGATCTACATTATGAACAAGCTGAGCGAACCCGAAGTATATCCTGGTTATTCTGTCATGACGGACTCTGGCGAAGTCGAAGTATTAGAAAATGAACCCAATCCTGATTACCTGCGAGGAACAGAACGGGAAATATATCAGTTCTTCAATGATTTCATCCCCACAGGTCAAGCGGTCAATATCACACAGGCCGGCGGAATGTCTCAGTCTCCCGGACTGCTCGCCGCTTACTCTGCAAGCATCATTATCGTATCTACCGGAGTCGGGATGTTTGTATTTAAGAGGAAAGATATAAAATAGACAGTTTACACGTAACAGTAAAGGCTGCGGACTGTCTGTAACGGAGGACTTAACATGGTATTCTGGCTTTGCTGCCTGATCGGCATATTGATACTCATCATTTTCATACTGATCATTAAGATCTGTCTGCTGAAAAAATCAGCAGATGAAATCGCTGACGCCTTTGCCGACCGGGTATCATCAGATACCAACGCCCTGATCGATATTTCCAGTCGTGACCAACATATGAGAAAACTAGCTGACAGCATCAATAAAGAACTTCTGCTTCTTCAGGAGGATCGCCGCCGCTGTCAGCAAGGCGACAAGGATCTGAAAAACGCTGTCACTAGCATTTCTCATGATCTGCGCACACCCCTGACCGCTATCTGCGGTTATCTGGATCTTCTCGACCGGGAGAGAACGTCCGATACAGTCAGCCGTTATCTGAAGATCATCCGGGGCCGTACAGAAAATATGCGACAGCTCACGGAAGAGCTTTTCCGCTATTCGGTATTTACTACCGTATCAGGCGGAACGCCGGATGAGCCGGTAGTCCTCAACCGTTGTCTGGAGGACAGCATCTCAGCCCTTTATGCCTCTCTGAAACAGAAACATATCACGCCTGAAATAACCATACCGGAACAGAAAATAAGCCGGATGCTTAACCGCAACGCCCTCTCCCGTATCTTCGGTAACATTATCAATAATGCAGTCAAATACAGTGACGGAGATCTTATCATCACCTTAACTGAAGATGGCGAAATCACTTTCGCAAATCATGCATCCCAGCTTGATGGAATCAAAGTCGGACGCCTCTTTGACCGTTTCTACACTGTGGAGACCGCTTCAGCAGAGTCAACAGGACTCGGGCTCTCTATCGCAAAGGCTCTGATTGAACAGATGGGAGGAAAGATTGCAGCGGAATATGAAGATGGAATAATACGGGTGAAAGTAATTTTTCCCTTACTTTGACAGCAGAGACTTTATTTCTCCCGACAGAAAAGGAGACAGAGGATTGCTCTCCAATCCCCTGTCTCCCTTTTGATATCTTCCGTATTTCCGGAAATATATTTCTTTGACTAGTCCTCTGATGCTCTCGCGGCGATTTCTCTCTCCTGCACATCGGACGGTGCCTGCTCATATCTGGCGAATGTATATTCATATGTTCCGCGTCCGCCGGTCATGGAGCGCAGTGTCGTACAATATCCGAACAGCCCTGTCATCGGGATGTCTGCCTCGATCACCTGCTTGCCGCCTGTAATCGGATTCATTCCGAGCACACGTCCGCGTCTCTTGTTCAGATCCCCCATCACGTCACCTGTATAATCATCCGGCACTGTAACCTTGATCGAAGCGATAGGCTCAAGAAGTACCGGCGACGCTTCCATAAATCCTTTCTTAAACGCCTGTGACGTAGCCGTTTTGAACGCCATCTCCGAAGAATCTACCGGGTGATATGATCCATCATAAAGAATTGCTTTCACGCCCACAACCGGATATCCGGCAAGAGGACCCTTAACCACAGATTCCTGAAGGCCTTTTTCCACCGCCGGGAAGTAGTTCTTCGGAACTGCGCCGCCTACAACGCACTCTTCAAAAATGTACGGCGTATCCAGATCGCCTGACGGCTCAAATTTCATCTTGACATGCCCGTACTGTCCGTGACCGCCGGTCTGTTTCTTATACTTCATATCCACATCGGAATTTTTTCGGATTGTCTCGCGGAAAGCAACCTTCGGTGTATCCAGCGTGATCTCAACTTTATATCTTGCAGCCAGCTTGCTTGCTGTAATCTCAAGATGCTGGTCACCCATGCCATAAAGAAGAGACTGTCTGTTCTCGCTGTCATTTACAACTCTGAGGGTCACATCTTCGGCTGTCATTCTTGCCAGAGCCTGTGATACTTTGTCCTCATCACCTTTATTCTTCACCGTGTATTTCATATATGTATAAGGTACCGAATAATCTGTCTTCGCATAGGACACCTGATTAGCCTTCGTAGAAAGCGTATCACCTGTACGTGTGTTTGCCAGTTTTGCGATAGCTCCTATATCTCCCGCAAACAATTCGCTGACTTCCGACGGCTTATTTCCACACATCGTATAGAGTTTGCCTGGTTTTTCCTCGGCTTCCGTATCCGCATTATAAAGAACATCGTCTCCTTTGAGCACACCGGAGCAAACTTTAATAAAGGAATATTTTCCGATGAACGGATCTACCATTGTTTTAAATACATAAGCTGTCTTTGCCTTTGAGAAATCATAATTTGCCTCAAAGATATCATTTGTAGTACGGTTAATGCCCGCACATGTCCTTTTGTCCGGGCTCGGGAAGAAGCGCACGATATCAGACAGAAGATTTGCCACGCCCTGTGCCTGGACATTGGAACCCATGGCCACCGGAACGATATCGCCATCCATTACTTCCGTACGCATAGCGGCACGTATTTCCTCAATCGAGAACTCTTCTCCATTAAAATAGCGTTCCATAAATTCCTCGCTCGTCTCAGCCACTGCTTCCATAAGAGAATCCCTGAGAATCTCAAGATTCGGTTTACAATAATCCGGAATTTCGCACTCTTCCCTCTGGCCGATTCCTGTATATCTGCGTCCTGCGTTCTTGATCACGTTAATATATCCTACAAGTTTCTCATTCTCACGGATCGGCTGGAAATGAGGAGCGATCTTCTTTCCATAACGTGCTGTGAGATCCTCTACCACCTGACGGAAACTTGCATCGTCCACGTCCATCTCCGTTACATAAATCATTCTAGGAAGGTTATACTTATCACAAAGCTCCCACGCCTTCTCCGTTCCAACCTGCACGCCTGCCTTGCCGGACACGACGATAACTGCTGCATCCGCTGCGCTGACCGCTTCTTCCACTTCACCGACAAAATCGAAGTATCCCGGTGTATCGAGAATGTTGATCTTCGCTTTCTCCCACTCGATCGGAACCAGACTTGTGCTGATTGAAAATCCACGTTTCTGCTCCTCTTTATCGAAATCGCTTACCGTATTGGACTCTGATATCTTACCCATACGGTTCGTCGCTCCTGACACGTACAGCATTGCCTCGACAAGACTGGTCTTTCCGCTTCCGCCATGACCGAGCAATACCACGTTTCTTATTTCGTCCGTTCTGTAAACCTTCATGCTGCTGCCTCCTTGTTATGTAGTTATTCTGCCTGTTCCAAAATTGATCTGGCAGGCACATCATGGGTATATTGTACTAAAATTTTATAATGATTACAACTATTTTATCCATATTTCACATATATTATTTATCGTTTACTTTTACAATGCAAAGTGCTAAGATATCTCTGTGAACGTGAAATTCTTTACTTTTCACTATTTTAATGAAAGGAATACGGCTTATCATGGCTTCTACTAAGATTGGATTTATCGGTCTCGGGCTGATCGGCGGCTCCGTCGCCAAAGCTCTCCGCAAATATTACCCCGATTACGAAATCATCGCATTTGACAAAAATCGGGAGACTCTTGCGCTCGCCGTTCAGGAGGATATCATACAGACAGCCTGCTCTTCCATCGACGATAATTTCAGAGAGTGCAGCTATATCTTTCTTTGCGCTCCCGTATCATACAACACAGCGTATCTGTCGCAGTTAAAAGAGCTCATAACCCCGGACTGTATTCTGACGGACGTGGGCAGCGTAAAAACTTCCATCCACGAGGAGATCGCCGCCCTGGGCATGGAAGAGAACTTCATCGGAGGACATCCTATGGCCGGCTCTGAAAAGAGCGGATTCGTCAACTCAAAGGCACACCTTATTGAAAACGCCTACTATGTACTGACCCCGTCGGAAAAAGTGTCCGCGGAAAAGACAAAGGCTTATCGAAACCTCATCGCTTCCTTGAAAGCAATCCCCATCGTGCTGAACTATAGGGAACACGATTTCGTCACAGGCACTATCAGTCATCTTCCGCATATCATCGCCTCAACTCTTGTGAACTACGTGCGCGACACTGACACAAAGGACGAGCTGATGAAAGCGCTGGCAGCGGGAGGATTTAAGGACATCACAAGAATTGCGTCCTCCTCCCCTGTAATGTGGCAGCAGGTATGTCTGAAGAACCGTTCAAACATTTCCCGTATCCTGGCAGGATATATTGATTCTCTCGAAAAAGCAAAACAACTGGTGGATACCGGAAATGAGTCCGCACTTTACTCGTTGTTCGAGACTTCCCGCGATTACCGTGATTCCATGCCGAACAGCTCTGCCGGACCGATCAAGAAACAGTTTGCATTTTACTGTGATATCATTGATGAAGCAGGTGGAATCGCAACCATTGCAACAATCCTCGCCAGCAATAATATCAATATCAAGAATATTGGCATCATTCATAACAGGGAATTTGAAGAAGGCGCCCTAAAAATCGAGTTCTATGACGAGGACTCATCGTTGAAAGCGGCAGCCCTTTTACAGAAACATCATTATATCATCTACGAAATCTGATAGAAAGGATAAATCAAATGGAATTATGCAGTATCACAGGACTGAAAGGAAAAATATCCGTTCCCGGCGATAAATCCATATCCCACCGTTGCGTGATGTTCGGATCCATCGCCAGCGGAATTACGGAAATACACAACTTTCTGGAAGGGGCAGACTGTCTCGCAACGATTCGTTGTTTTCGCACTCTCGGCATAGACATCGAGGAAAAGGCAAACACCGTCCTGGTGCGCGGCAAAGGATTACACGGTCTGTCATCTCCCTCAAACATCCTTGATGTAGGAAACAGCGGCACAACCACCAGGCTCCTGTCCGGCATCCTGGCAGGACAGTCCTTTGAATCAAAACTATCCGGAGATGAATCGCTCAATTCCCGCCCGATGAAAAGAATCATCGACCCTCTGACTCAGATGGGCGCCAATATATCAAGCATCCTCCGAAACGGATGCGCTCCGCTGTATATTTCTCCCGGAAATCTTCATGGAATACACTACGACTCTCCGGTAGCTTCGGCACAGGTAAAATCCTGCATCCTCTTGGCCGGACTGTACGCAGACGGAAAGACTTCCGTCACTGAGCCGTCGCTTTCCAGGAATCACACAGAACTCATGTTGAAAGAGTTCGGTGCGGATATCCGTTCCACACATGAACTGGGAAGCACAAAAGCGACCGCTTCCATCTCTCCCTGCAAGGAACTGTACGGTCAGAAAATCACCGTACCCGGAGACATCTCTTCCGCCGCATACTTTATTGTCGCAGGACTGATCGTACCGGATTCCGAGATTCTGATTGAAAATGTAGGGATCAATCCAACCCGTGCCGGCATCCTCAAAGTATGTGAGGACATGGGGGGAGACATCACCCTTCTCAACGAGCGCATCGAAGGCGGCGAAAAGATCGCCGATATCCTTGTGCGCACAAGCAAGCTCCACGGCATCACCATACAGGGCGATATCATCCCCACACTTATCGACGAAATCCCGATCATCGCTGTCATGGCCGCTGTGGCGGAAGGAACAACCACTATAAAAGACGCCGCTGAACTGAAAGTTAAAGAGACAGACCGTATCGAGACTGTCTGCGATAATCTGAAAGCAATGGGGTGCAATGTAACGCCAACTTCCGACGGCATGATCATCGCCGGAGGAAAACTAAAAGGTGCCTCCATCCACACCCTGCTCGACCACCGAATTGCAATGGCGTTCAGCATTGCAGCGCTGGCAGCAGAAGGAAAAACAAAAATACTGGACAGCAAGTGCGTAGATGTATCGTACCCGACGTTTTATGATACCTTTGAGGAGTTGTTGTAAATTCATGTTTGTCGGAGAGACATCTTATGATAAATCGTCCGAAAATCAATCGGATACAGTGGATTGACTCACATATTCGGAACGGGCAGGGGAGGGAATGCTTCCGGCTCCGCCCGTCCTGATAGGTTCATCAAAAGGGCTGTATCCGACTGATTTTCTGCGTTCATCCGATTGGAAGTGTCTCCCCGATAATCACGAAACTTACAGAAAACTGGGTCTTAAGTAAAATAATTCAGGTTAAAATGATCAAATAAATAACAAGCAAGATGAACGTAATTTTTTGCTCTTTCTTCATACCTTTCTCGACTACATCCTCATTTCAACCCGTTCTTTTGTCTTTCATATTTGTTGGAATGACTGCCGGATCCGATAAAGCAGAAAACGGAGGGAGATGAGGCGCAGGAAGACTAAAAAAGAGGTGACCAGTATGTGAGGAAGGCGACTTCGAAGTAATTCGAAAGAAAAAGTTAAGGATCAGAAAGATGATGTTAAGTCTGAAAATGAAGTGTTTGAGGCGGAGCCGAGTTCTTCATTTTCAGGCTTTGGTTTTAATCAGCTTTCTGATCCTTTAGTTTTTCCGAATTACGGAGCGGAGCCTGAAGCACATGCCGGTCATCTCGAAAGAGTATTTCCGTGCCTCATCTCCGTTCGTTTTCGGACACTATACGCAACGGCATTCAGTCCGGCAAATACGGAATTTAGATTTCACAATCCACCGCTGCTCTTTCGATTGCCAGCCCTTTTGCATACCTCTCCATAAACTTCTCATATCCTGCCACATCTTCCGGCACCGGATTCATTCCCGAGCCTTTTGAATCGCGGAATACTTTATTATTGAGATAATCAGCCAGGCTCTCGCCGTCTTCTTTTCGCACCATGTAATCTGCCAGCAGAGCGATTCCCCATGCGCCGCCTTCGCCTGCTGTTTCCATAACGTATACAGGAGTATTGATCGCTCCGGCAAGGATCCTCTGGCCGACGCCTTTTGTCTTGAACAGGCCTCCGTGACCCATCATGCGGTCAAGTTTGACATTCTCTTTCTTGAGCAGAATGTCCATGCCTGTCTTCAGGGCGCCGAGAGAGGTGTACAGATTGACTCTCATGAAGTTTTCCAGGTTGAATTTACTCTCAGGGGAGCGCACGAAGAGGGGGCGCCCCTCGTCAAATCCTGTAATATGTTCGCCCGAAAAATAGTTGTATGCAAGCAGGCCGCCGCAGTCGGCGTCGCCTTCGAGCGCTTTATTGTATAGGGTTTCGAACAGCTTGTTCATATCCACATCGATACCGAAGCTCTCGGCAAATTCTTTGAACAGTCCTACCCATGCATTCAGATCGGAGGTACAGTTGTTGCAGTGGACCATTGCCACCAGATCTCCGGCAGGCGTTGTCACAAGGTCTATCTCTTCGTATGGTTTTGTCAGCTCTCTCTCAAGAACCGCCATAGCAAATACACTTGTTCCTGCAGATACATTTCCGGTTCGTACGGCAACGCTGTTTGTGGCTGTCATACCGGTGCCCGCATCGCCCTCAGGAGGGCACATGGGAACGCCTGCCGACAGATTACCGGAAGGATCGAGGAGCTTTGCGCCCTCTTCTGTCAGACATCCTGCACTTTCACCTGCAAGAAGCACTTTCGGAAGAAGCTCGCGGATCTTCCGGGGAAGTCCTTTGCCCGCCACCAGTTCATCGAACTGATCCAACATCCTGCCGTCGTAGGATTTCTCCTCGATATTGATTGGAAACATCCCGGCGGCATCGCCGCTTCCGAGCACTTTCCGCCCGGTCAGCTTCCAGTGTATATATCCCGCAAGAGTTGTGAAGAAACGCACTTTTCCCACATGTTCTTCGCCGTTTAAGACTGCCTGATACAGATGGGCAATGCTCCAGCGCTGAGGGATATGATATGCGAAGAGCTCAGACAATTCCGCCGACGCCTGGCCCGTGATCGTGTTTCTCCATGTCCGGAACGGTACGAGCAGTTCATCATTCTCATCGAACGCCAGATAACCGTGCATCATGGCGCTGACGCCTGCTGCCGCCAGGTTCGTGACCGTGACTCCGTATTCTTCCCGGACATTTTTCACAAGATCCTGATAGCTGCCCTGCACCCCTCTCCATATCTCGCCGATATCATATGTCCAGATGTGATCCACATACTGGTTCTCCCAGTTGTAACTGCCGGAAGCCACAGGCGACTTGTCCACATCGATGAGCACCGACTTAATCCTGGTGGATCCAAGTTCAATTCCAAGTATCGCCTGCCCGGCGCTTATCATTTCTCTGATTTCTTCTTTGCTTCGCATTTGCGCGCTCCTCCTTCTATAGATATTCCGCGTTTGGCGGATCCGCGCCCTACAGCATCATCTTCCGAAGTTCTTCACCGCTCTTTTCACTTAAATATGCCGGCGGGATATCGAACACTGTCCTGCATCCGCACTGCCCTTCTGAGAACAGACGGTATGCTGCCCGTGCATACGCGATCAGAACCGAGGAAGTGAACTCCGGATTGGAATCCAGCTTCAGGCTGTATTCAATGAGATGGCTGTTCTCGCCATTCCACCCGGTCTTTCCGCTTCTCAGCACAAAACCGCCATGGGGAATACCACTGTGATCTCTCTTCAGCTCCTCCTCACTGATAAAATGTACTGTTGTATCATAGTCTGAAAAATAGTTGGGCATGGTCTTGATTTCTGTCTCGACTTTGGCAGCATCCGCGCCTTCCTCAAGGACGACAAAGCACTCTCTTGTGTGTTTCTGTCTCGTGGTAAGATCCGGATTTTCCCCGTTTCTGACAGCTTCAAGCGCCGCATCTACAGGGATTGTATACTGCTTTGCATCCTTAACACCCTCGACTCTACGGATCGCGTCAGAATGCCCCTGACTCACACCCTTGCCCCAGAAAGTATAATCCTTTCCGTCCGGCAGTATCGCATTTGCATACAGTCTGTTCAAAGAAAACATTCCCGGATCCCAGCCCACGGAGATAATTCCGATCTTGCCGGATTCTTTCGCTGCCGCATCCACATTCGCATAATGCTCCGGGATCTTTGCGTGAGTGTCAAAGCTGTCGATGACATTGAACATGCGCGCATACTCCGGAGTCTGTGTCGGAAGATCCGTAGCGCTTCCTCCGCAAAGAATCATAACGTCGATCTTGTCTTTCCAGGCTCCGGCCTCATCCGCCCGGCATACCGGAACTCCTTCTGTCAATATCGTCACATCGGCAGGATCTCTGCGGGTAAATACAGCCGCAAGCTCCATGTCCGGATTCTGCTTAATAGCACACTCGATGCCTCTCCCCAGATTTCCATAACCTGATATACCTATTCTGATACTCATTTTCTTTTACTCCTTTGCTGATGTTTTAAGATTTCGCTGTTATTATACAGTTCCTCCGGCAGGTTTGCAATCTATACCGACAAATCAGTTCCAACATTTCCGCGCTGTTATTTCCTGTATGCGATCTCGTTCCATCTCAGCTCGTTCTTAAGATTTCTGATAGTAGTATCCTTGTCAATGTAAACGGCCTCGATGCCCATGGCTGCCGCCCAGTCTCCCATCTGCTCGCTTGTCAGGTCATAGGAAAACGCCGTGTGATGCGCACCTCCGCAGAGAATCCAGCTTTCAGCTCCTGTCTGAAGGTTCGGCTCCGGTGTCCAGAATGCTGTTGCAACCGGGAGCTTCGGCATCGGTTTCTCTGTCTTTCTGCAGTTCACATCATTGATGATCAGACGGAACCGGTCGCCGAGATCGATCAGCGAAGTTGCCACAGCCGGTCCTGTCTTCGCTGTGAACACAAGTCTTGCCGGATCTTCTCTGTCACCCATGGAAAGCGGCTGTACTTTAATACTGATCGGGCCATCGGAGATCGTCGGGCAAACTTCCAGCATATGAGCCTGGAGAATTCCTTCTTTGCCCGGAACCAGGTTATATGTATAGTCTTCCATAAAAGACGTTCCCCTGGCGTCTTTCATCCCCTCTGTCATGATCTTCATGATGCGGACTATGGCCGCCGTCTTCCAGTCTCCTTCTGCTCCGAAGCCGTAGCCCTTCTGCATCAGTCTCTGAATGGCAAGGCCCGGAAGCTGTTTCAGGCTTCCCAGGTCGCCGAAATGCGTAACGATCGCCTGATAGTTCTTCTCCTCAAGGAACCTCTCGAATCCTATCTCAATCTGCGCCTGTACGGCCACGTGACGACGGAACTCTTCTGGTTCTCTTCCCTCGAGCAGAATATTGTATGTATCATAATATTCATCTGTCAGGGCTTTTACATCGCTCTCAGATACAGCCTCTACAGCTTCTGCGATCTCATTGACCGGATAAGCATCCACTTCCCAGCCGAACTTGATCTGCGCCTCAACTTTATCACCGTCTGTGACCGCCACATTTCTCATGTTGTCGGCAACTCTCATAACACGGACATGGCTGCTCTCTATGATCCCCACCGCCGTGCGCATCCAGGATGCAATCTTCTTCTGCATTTCCTCATCTTCCCAGTATCCCACGATCACCTTGCGCTCAATGCCCATTCGGGTAAGGATATGACCATACTCACGGCCGCCGTGTGCAGACTGATTCTCGTTCATAAAATTCATGTCTATCGTGTCATATGGAATTTCACGATTAAACTGAGTATGCAGGTGAAGCAGAGGTTTCCTGTACTCCTGAAGCCCGAGAATCCATGATTTCGCCGGCGAAAATGTGTGCATCCATGTGATAACGCCTGCACATGTCACGTCCATGTTCGCTTCATTAAAGGTCTTTCTGATCAGCTCATTTGTAATCAGCGTCGGCTTCAATATAACCTCATAGGGAAGATTCCCCGACTCGTTGAGCTTCTGCACAATGATCCTGGAGTGCTCCGCCACGTGGGCAAGACATTCGTCTCCATAAAGATCCTGTGATCCTGTGCAGAACCAGAATTTGTACTCTTTTCTTTTTAACATCTTTGTATCCTCCTCATGCAAAATGAATCGTGTTCTGTACCCGGCGCCGCTATTTCTCCCCCGGCTGCCCGTAATATGCGTTTGCGCCGTGTTTTCTATAGTAATGCTTATCCTGGAGTTCCTGAGGCGCAGGCCTTACATCCGGGTTGATGAACTCGCAGCGTGCAGCCATCTTAGCCACTTCCTCCGTAACGACAGCATTGTGCACTGCCTCACAGGCGTCCTTTCCCCAGGTAAATACGCCGTGATTCTTGCAGAGAACTGCGGGAACCGCGATATAGTCTTTGTTCAGTCTCTCAAACTCATCCGCGATCAGAACGCCTGTATTTTTCTCATACGCCTCCTTGATTTCCTCTTTTGTAAGATTTCTCACGCATGGAATCTCGCCGTAGATATAATCTGCATGTGTAGTGCCATAGCAGGGAATATCTCTTCCCGCCTGAGCCCAGCTCGTCGCCCATGACGAATGGGTGTGTACGACTCCCCCGATCCGTGGAAACCTGTTGTAAAGCACTGTATGGGTCGGTGTATCTGAGGAAGGATTATATCTTCCCTCGACTTTATTTCCATTCAGATCCACAACGACCATATCGTCGGGCGTCAGCCTGTCATACTCCACTCCGCTTGGCTTAATAACAAACAGACCTCTTTCGCGGTCGATTCCGCTTACATTACCCCATGTAAATGTCACAAGGCTGTATTTGGGCAGAAGCATATTCGCCTCATAAACCTCTTTCTTTAACCGTTCAAGCATAACTGTTCTCCTCCTTATCCTGTCTTTCTAAATCTCATGGACCACCCGCACGGAGCTGCGTATCACAAGCTCCGGATCGAATTCCTCCGTCTCCATCTCTTCCTTCCTCAGTATCCCGGCAATGATCTTCTCCGCCACACTCTTCCCCAGCCTCTCCACCGGGTTCTCCACGGAAGTCAGAGGAACGGGGCATAACCTGGCAAGTTCTGAATTATCTATCCCCACGATGGACAGATCCTCCGGCACGCGCAGCCCGGCCTTCTGGAAAATGCTGACCAGCTTATATGCTGTCTCATCGTTGTAACAGACACAGGCCGTACACCCTTCCAGTCGTTTTAAAAACTTGGCGCTCTCCTCCTCCATGGACCTTAACTCCTCCGAATCGATCCATATGACCTGATCTCCACGTATCCTGATGTCCTGCTCCATGAGCGCATCGGTATAGCCCGCATACCTGAGATGCCCCTGCCCGTCATCCGCTTTGAATATGCCGCCTATCCGGCTATGTCCGCATTCCGTAAGATGCTTTGCCGCAAGATATCCTGCTTTCTGATCGTCCATACTGACATGTGGAATATCCAGTTCCTTATAATAACTGTTGACAAACATGACCGGTATTCCCAGACCTTCAAGCTCTCTGTACAGTTTCAGGTTCGGATTGGGCAGTGCACTCTTCACCGTCTCTGCGATAATCCCGTCTACGGACCGGGTGCGGATGAATTCCCGCAGAAGCATCCTTTCCTTTTCCACCGCATTATCCGTCATGGAAATCTGAAGGGTACATCCCTCTCTGGAAAGCACAGACTCAATCCCCTTTATGATCGAGGGAAAGATATATGTATCCACATAAGTCAGCATAACAGCAATCCTTATCTCTTTCCCCGTATACCGCCGCGTGTTCACGGTCACATAGGTTCCACTGCCCCTTCTCCCTTCAACGATCCCGTTCTCTGCAAGATCCCCCATAGCGCGGCGGACAGTCTGCCGGCTGACGTCGAACTGTTCCATCATCTCATTTTCAGAAGGCAGCTTATCACCCCGGCTTAATCTTCCACTCTCGATTTCCTTCCGGACCCAGTCCACAATACGCTCATATTTTTTTTGCATCCGCCAGTTCCTTTCTCTGTTCTTCTTATTCGTTCACCACATTCTAAATAAACTATATAATATAACAACTTCCAATACAATTCGCAATATATCTAAATATTTTAGTGTATTTTTGGCATAAAATAAGAAGTTGTACTGTTTTTTTCCTTTAAAAACAATATAACTTCTATATGCTCTGAAACTTGTTCCCGGAGTTTACCGGGCTACTTTCACCTATACAGGCAGCTATAATATAAGAATCCCCTGTAAACAGCGCATATCCTAATATTCCTCTTATCAACCTTTAGAGTAAACCACTATCTCTATCAAGCTACTATAAACTTGACCATAGACTTCCAAACATTTAAATTTGATTTCTAAATAAATTGAATATCATCTTAGAAAAATATTTTTATCACTATACTTTTCAGTCGATACATCTTTTCATATCAACATTATTTGACTTTAGTACCTCAACAATTTCTTTTATCTACTTTATGATTTAGCCGAGATACGTTAGAGCATATCACCAGTTGTCCTTTACCGATATCAATAAAAAAAATAGGAGTAGAGTAATTTTTACATCCACTCCTATTTTGTTTTTACTATTTTCAAGACATGTAAGACTAGAGGATTTCACCCTATTTTATACTTGTAGAAAATTCTACCATTTAGGAACACTGTTAGGACAATGTTTAACAGCTATCGCTGCACGCATCTCAACAAAGCATCCGCAGATCCTACATATACCATTCAACAAATTCGTACATTCTCCGCATTTTTTCAATCTGCGCTCATATTCCGAATTGGAAACTTTATCATCTTCTGGAAGATTGGAAATATAGCGATACATATTGTGAAAAAATTCTTTTTCAGACATATCTTTTAATAGACATTTTCTGCATAATCGATGCTGCTCACTCCCCACAACCATTCTACCTCACTTCCAGATGCAGGACACTGCACGCCGGAATCGTAAACCGAATTCCCTTTTCCGTAATCTGTGTTCCATCATATTTTTTTACTGTAACACACTCCGGTTCTTCAAAAGTATTTTTTGCGTGTATTTCCTCCGTAACAATTTCTCCTTTTACTGTTTTTACACTTCTATCAATAATCGTAGTATCTATATCAAAACTTTGATCGACAGAAAGATTTGTTATAGTAAGATGGAGTGTTCCATCCGCTGTTTCTGAGACAGATTCTGTCAGATTCGGTACCTTCCACTTTTCTTCCACCCCAATCATCTCTATCTCAATACTGCTCTCCACAAGATTCGAATCCTGATGCTCTTTATAGATGTCAAAGACATGATATGTAGGCGTCTTAATCATTTTATCCCCCTCAGTAAGCAGAACAGCCTGGAGTACGTTAACAATCTGTGCAAGATTTGCCATCTTCACACGATCGCTGTGTTTATTAAATATATT
>DWXI01000233.1 GCA_019119265.1 Candidatus Mediterraneibacter intestinigallinarum
CAAAATGACAACGTTGTCATTTTGAAGGGGAAAACGATGAAAGAACAATTGGTAGCAAAGATAAGGGAACGGCTGAAAATCATATATCAGGATAAAGGAAAAGAAGAACAGACACTGAAATTGTTAAAAGAAAAGCTGGAAAGGTATCAGGAGTCTCAGGAAGATATGAAAACATTTTCCGAGGAAGACAGTATTCTGATCACATATGGAGATACGATTACTGACCGGGGCAGATGCGGACTTGAAGTGTTGAATGAATTTCTGCAAGGGTTTGTGAAAGACTCCATAAAGAATGTTCATCTGCTTCCGATGTATCCTTATACATCCGATGACGGATTTTCAGTTGTCGATTACCGGAAGATCAATCCGGAACTGGGCGGATGGAAAGATATCGAAAAACTTTCGGAAAAATACGGTCTGATGTTCGATGCAGTGATCAATCACATATCCAGGAGCAGCAGATGGTTTCAGGGATATCTGAACGGCGAAAAGCCGTATACAGATTACTTTATTACCTGTGATCCGAATGCGGATTACAGTGCGGTGACACGTCCGAGAGCTTTGCCTTTGCTGACAAAAGTGGAGACAAAAGAAGGAGAAAAATATGTATGGACAACCTTCAGCGAAGATCAGATCGATCTGAATTTCGGATGTCCGGAGGTGCTGGCTGAGATTGTGGATATCCTTCTGATGTATGCAGATAAAGGCGCAAAATACATACGTCTGGATGCGATAGGCTTTATGTGGAAAGAATTGGGCACGAGCTGCATGCATCTGCCGCAGACACATGAGATCATCAAGATGATGAAAGATATCCTTCATGAATATTTTCCGGGAACAAGGATCATTACAGAGACTAACGTGCCTCATAAGGATAACATCAGCTACTTTGGAACAGACGGAGATGAGGCGGATCTTGTCTATCAGTTCCCGCTTCCGCCGCTGGTGATGTACTCGCTGATCAAGGGGAATGCAGAGGTTATGTCAGACTGGCTGAAGACGCTTCAGCTGCCAAATGACAAAGTTACATATTTTAATTTCCTGAGTTCGCATGACGGGATCGGAGTGAGACCTGTGGAGGGCCTGCTGGACAAGGACGAGGTGAAGCTTCTGGTAGATGCGGCTCTGACAAACGGCGGTGAGGTTTCCTATAAGGACAACGGAGACGGTACAAAGAGCCCGTATGAGTTGAATATCAATTACCAGGATGCATTGGCAGGACCGGATGCGTCTGACGAAGAGAGGATCGCAAAGTTCCTGGCTGCGGAGACTATCCTTTTCTCTCTCCAGGGAGTGCCGGGGATTTATATACACAGTCTGCTCGGATCAAGGAACGACTATTACGGTAAGACTACTTCCGGAATCCCGAGAAGGATCAACCGGGAGAAACTGGAACTTTCTTATATACGAAAACAGCTGACAGAGACAAGTAACCGAAAGACAATTTTTGAGGCAATGATAAAGCGTCTTGACATCCGCAGGAAAGAGAGTGCATTTTCACCTCTGGCGGAACAGAAAGTGCTGAAACTGAAGCCTGAAGTACTGTCGCTCATAAGAGAAAACAGAGAAACCGGCGCAAAGGTGTATGTTTTGGTGAATGTTTCAGATGCTATACAGAGTATCGAGCTTCCGGAAATGGAAGGCAGAGATCTGATCAGCGGACAGGATGTATCAGGAGCTGTCCGGTTAAATCCATGGGAGTGTGCATGGGTAAAGTTAAACAGGTAGCAACAGGAGTGAGATCCTGTTCTCAATAAAAAATAAAAAAGGAGAGGAAACTATGAAAAGAAAAGTGGTATCGGCGATCGTAATCGCAACAATGATGGCAGCGATGATGAGCGGCTGCGGCGGAGGCGGCAGCAGCGAGGGAGGATCTTCTGACGGAACAGTCGAGATCCAGTTCATGCATCAGCAGGTTGAGCAGGAGCGCCAGGATGCGGTCCAGGCTCTGATCGATAAGTTCGAAGAAGAAAACCCGGACATTACAGTAGAGTCTATTCCGGTAAATGAAGACGATTATGACTCCAAGATTACTGCCCAGGGCGGAAGCGGACAGCTGGCTGATATCGTTGAGTACAGTCAGGACCAGGCTAAGACAAGTGTAGCGAACCAGTTTACAGATACAGACGCTGTAAAAGAGGTCGTTGATTCTATCGGAGAGGACGCATTTTATGACGGAGCCCTTTCTGTTACAAAGACAGAGGACGGTTCCAGTTATGTAGGCGTACCGCTTGCAAGCTGGGTACAGGGAATCTGGGTAAATGTACCGATGCTGGAAGAAAAAGGCCTTGATGTTCCGGAGACATGGGAAGATGTACTTGAGGTAGCAAAGGCATTCTACGATCCGGACAACAGAATGTACGGTATCGCACTTCCGACATCTGACAGTGCGTTTACAGAGCAGGTGTTCTCACAGTTTGCACTTTCTAACAGCGCAAATGTATTTGACGGAGACAAGAACGTTACAGTCAACACACCGGAGATGAAAGAAGCTCTTGAGTATTACAAAGAGCTGGCTTCCTAATCTATGCCGGGTTCAACAGAAGTTGCTGATGTAAACGACGCATTTGTTGCGAAAAATGCTCCGATGTGTATGTATTCCACATACATTCTTGGAAATGTAGAAGCAGCAGGCTTTGCAGAGGATCTTCAGCTTGTACTTCCGCAGAGGGATTCTCAGGCAGCATACGGATGTATCACAGTACTTGGAATTTCAGCAAATGGGGATGAAGCCAAGACAGAGGCAGCTAAGAAGTTTGTAAGCTTCCTCCTTGAGCCAGAAAATAACGTTGAATGGCTGAATATGGCTCCTGGCGGACTGCAGCCGGTACTTGCAGAAGTTGACGAGATGCCGGAATACACAGATCTTGAAGCAAGACAGTCATTCGTACATCTTAACGATGCTATCGCAAATGCAGTTGACAATCTGCAGCTGTTCGGTGTGGTTGACGGAAAGAATTTCACAGAGATGGGAGATATCACAAATACAGGTATCCTCAGCAAGATGATCAACAACGTTGTAATTCAGGATGCAGATATCGACGCAGAGCTTGAAACCGCACAGGCATCAGTAGAAGAGCTGATGAGTGAATAAAAAAGCCGGAGAAGAGGGCTTTTGGGGCCCTCTTCTTTCAAAGTAAAGGAAGATTAGAGAATGAATAAGAAGACAAAGAAATTAGGGGGAAGCCAGACAAAGTTTGCTTATGCGCTTTTGGCGCCCAGTTTGATTCTGCTGGTCCTTTTAATCGGATACCCGCTTGTCTATAATATAGTGATCAGCTTTCAGGATGTTCCGTTAAATCCGAATATGCCCTCAGAGTTTGTCGGATTAAAAAATTTTATTGATGTGTTTACTGACTCATCATTTTACAGTTCTGTCCTGGTTACTTTCCTGTTTACTATCATCGTGACAGTGATCAGTACTGTATTGGGCCTTTTGCTGTCGGTGTTCTTAAACAGAAAATTTTTCGGCAAAAAGCTGGTAAATTCTATCATCATATTGTCATATGTGGTTCCGTCTGTATGTCTGATCTTTACATGGCGCTACATGTTTAATAATATTTACGGAATCATCAACTATGTAGTGGTGGATTTGCTTCATCTTACTGATGAGGCGCCGCTGTGGTTCGACCAGCCGGCGAGCGCGTTTATCCTTGTAGCGCTTTTTGCAATATGGAAATTTTTCCCGTATGCGTATATTTCATTTACTGCTATTTTGCAGTCCATGGACAATACGTTGTATGAAGCGGCTGATATCGATGGAGCTACGAACTGGGAGAAGTTTAAGGCAATCACTTATCCTGCCATCAAACCTACGCTGGTTACAGTAGTCAGTCTGAGAACAATCTGGGTGTTCTACATTTACACAGAAGTTTATCTGCTCACAAAACAGGTTGATGTTCTCGGCGTGTATCTGTATGATATGGCGTTTGCAACCCATGATTTTGGGAAAGCGGCAGCAATCTCGATCATCCTGTTCGTATTTATTTTCGCATTCATTATGTTGTTGAGAAAGAAGGTGATGAAAGTTGAAGAGGACTAATAAGAAAAAAATGGTAAAAGAGGCCTGGTT
>DWXI01000234.1 GCA_019119265.1 Candidatus Mediterraneibacter intestinigallinarum
TCCTGCATGACATTTACACTGTTCATTGTACATACAGTTTGTCGCCTTGCAGTCGATAGCTGAACGGTCAGATGCCTCAGTCATGGAGTTCATCGAGTTGGAATAACTTCCGTCCTTTCTCTCCTGAAAACTGTCACAGCATGTCTCCTGAGGATTCTTTGCATTCTCTCCGCCTACCTGGATCTTGTCCAGAGCGCAGAGATACTGCTGATTGTGTACGCATGTCTGTACTGTACATTTTAATTCCGGCATAATGATACCTCCTCTTTCTTCAGATTCAGGATCATTATTCCCTTTTTTATCATAAAATATACGTTACAATCATATCGTAACGCGTTCCCGGTCCGGATGCTCTCCCGACCATCCGGCCTGAGGCATTGTAGCGAGTCTCCAGATATCTTCCTGCTCCATTTCGAAGGAATAGAGATCCAGATTTTCTTTCATCCTCTCCATTGAAGAAGATTTTGGCAGGGGAATGATTTCTCTCTGGACTGCAAACTTAAGACAAATCCTGGCCGGAGATACACCATACTTTTCGGCCAGTTCCTGCACCAGCCCCTCTGTCAGCACTCTCTGTCTGCCAATCGGGCTCCAGGCCTGCACAAGAATGTCTCTTTCCTTGCAGTACTGTACAACAGCTTCCTGGCTGTAACCAGGATGGTACTCAATCTGATCCACAGCCGGTCTGACCGTACAGTCTTCCAGAATATTTTCGATATGATGAGGCAGAAAATTGCTCAGTCCGATGGGACGGATCTTACCTTCCTGGTACAGTTCCTCCATAGCTCTCCATGTCTCTTTATCAAGCTGTTTCCACTCTTTATATCCCGGTTCCGGAAGCGGCCAGTGGATCAGATACAGATCCAGATAATCCGTCTCCAGATTTTCCAACGTTCTCCTGAACGCTTTTTTGACATTGTCGTATCCCATCTCTGTCTTCCAGAGTTTGCTGGCGATAAAGATTTCATCTCTGGAAATTCCACTCTCTCTGACAGCCTCCGCCAGATATGTCTCAGTTCCGTAGAACGACGCCGTATCAAAATACCTGTATCCCGCCTCGATCGCAGTGCGGATCACATCTGCGCTTTTCCCGTCAGCCGCTTTGTATGTGCCAAATGCCACGGCAGGTATTTCTACTCCATTATTCAGTATATAATGTTCCATTTTATTTAATACTTGTCCGTTTTTCATTTTTCTTTCCTCATTATTTCATCTTCAGCCATGCATGGATAACCGCGAAAAACTCTCTCATAAGATAATTAAGCTGAAACACCGGGTTTGAACTGGCCGGAATCTTGTATATATTCCGATATCCTTCCTGTTTTGCGATCAGACACGCCCGATACATATGGAATCCGTTTGTCACAATACCTGTGATACCCTGCTCCGGATCTGTAAATTGTCTGCTGAATCTAAGATTCTCCCTTGTAGAAACGGACCGGTCTTCCCTGATGATCTTTTTTTCATCTATTCCGAAACGAATCAGATAATCCGCCATCGCATCCGCTTCCGTTATATCTTCTCCCTTTCCCTGTCCTCCGGAGACAATAACTTTTGTATCCGGAAACTTTCTCAGATACAGGATTGCCTTATCCAGACGCCGTTTAAGAGAATCGGTGATCTTTTTCCCTTTCACCTGCGCCCCCAGTATGATAATACAGTCAGCTCTCTGGTCGCACCCGGAATACATACCGGAAAATATCTTAATCTCAACTGTGATCAGACAGAGCCAGCATACTCCGCATACAGCTGTCAAAAAGGTATACACGTATACAGGAAGCGGCGCACATCCGATTACAAGATGCGCGCCGCCGACAAACAGCCAGAAGACTGCGAAAGTCGATCTAAGCTTCTGTGAATGCCATACAAGCATCAGATAATATAAAATACACAAAATGCCTGTGATCAGAAAATAATATTTCATTTACACGTTTCTTCCGCAGCACTTCTTATATTTTTTGCCGCTGCCGCACGGGCAGGGATCGTTTCTGCCGATCTTCTTCGGCTTGCGGATCGTACCGGATGCTTTCTGCTCTCTGTAGAGACGCTTTCTTGTCTCTTCATCAAAGATAGACTCCCACTGTGGCAGCTCATACAGCCAGTCAGCCTTCGCATCTACCATGTTTTTGTACAGTTTCTCTTTGTCGAATCCAAGGCTTACCTCTGTATCCTCTGTCATGGTCTCGATCGGGTTCGGTGTCACGAGACTGTCATTGATCCCATCGAGGAATCCGACCATCGTCATGACGTCCTGTCCGTATTTTTCCGCCAGTTCTTTCACCGTACCTTTTACAACCGTATCTGGATCCGCGAGCAGCTTCTCATAAATCTCTTTCTCAATCAGAAAATAGTTCGCCCAGAACTTCTCAAGCTGATCTTTTGACAGAGTCTGATCATATGCCATACCGCGCCACTGGTCTAATAAACTTTTTTCACTCATTGTATACTACTCCTTTATCTGTGATCTGAAAATCCATCGCCAATTATTATATACCAATTTCTGTTTGCCGTAAACCGTTATTTTGGTTATACTATATTTGTATAAAACAGTTCAGTCAGGAGTAAAACTATGAAAAAAATAAAACAGATCCTTGCATTGACCGGAGCGGTCCTTCTCGTCTGCATGTATGCAGCCACCCTCATTTTTGCGCTCATTGATTCTCCTGCGGCATCGGGGCTGTTCAAAGCTTCCGTTGCGGCAACGATACTGGTTCCGGTTTTGTTATACGCATTTATACTGGTTGCTCGCCTTTTAAAAGATCACAATTATGATCAGAAAGATGATCACTCAGACATATAAAAGTTCCGCCAGTTTCAAAGCCGTCTCCGGTTCTTCTGTTCTCTCCGTCTGCTGCCTTGCGGCAGGCGGTGTTATCGCTTGTCTCTTTTTCAGGTATTCTTCCATCGATATCATATTCCCTGCCGTTTCACTGCTGTTCTGACGCATAAAAATACCTCCTTTTTTAATCTCAGCTTTATATTATATGATTCATCCGGAGGTAATATGACTAAAAAATCTGCCGACGCACAACAAACGATATTCTTTCGATATGCTTCGGCAGATTTTATATTTTGTTTTATTTAACGGCTGCGGTAGATGATGTCATCCCTGCCCGGACCGTTACTGATCATTGTAATCGGATATCCGATCTCCTTTTCCACAAACTCAATATAATTCCGGCAGTTTTCCGGAAGATCTTCATATTTTCTGATACCACGGATATCAGTCTTCCAACCGGGAAGTTTCTTAAATACCGGTTTAGCCTTTCCAAGAAGATGCGTGACCGGGAACTCCGTCGTTACTTCACCGTTGATCTCATAGCCCACGCAAACCGGTATCTCGTCAAGATAGCCAAGCACGTCAAGTACTGTAAAGGCAACGTCTGTCGTACCCTGCATCCTGCATCCGTATTTGGAAGCCACACAGTCAAACCATCCAACACGTCTCGGGCGACCGGTAGTTGCGCCATATTCGCCTCCGTCGCCGCCACGGTTCCTCAGTTCTTCCGCTTCATCGCCAAAGATCTCGCTCACAAAAGCACCTGCTCCAACCGCACTGGAATATGCTTTGCAGACCGTAATGATCTGTTTGATCTCATAAGGCGGAATACCCGCGCCTATTGCGCCGTATGCTGCAAGTGTTGAAGAAGATGTAACCATCGGGTAGATGCCGTGATCCGGATCCTTCAATGATCCAAGCTGCCCTTCCAGCAGGATGTTCTTTCCTTCCTTGATCGCGTTGTATAAATACAGAGATACATTGCATACATATGGCTCTACCATCTCTTTGTAGCTGATCAGTTCTTTATATAATTCATCAGGATCGATCAGAGGTTTATGGTAAAGATGCTCCAGCAGCACGTTTTTCTGTTCAGCGACACGTACAACTTTTTCTTTGAGCAGATCATCGTCAAACAGTTCGCTCACCTGGAAGCCGATCTTGGAATACTTATCTGAATAAAACGGCGCAATTCCAGACTTTGTAGAACCGAATGATTTGCCTCCAAGGCGTTCCTCCTCATAAGCATCAAAATTCTTGTGATAAGACATTACCATCTGTGCCCTGTCGGAGACAAGGATCTTCGGCTTCGGTACACCGCGGTCAACAATGGACTGAATCTCATTGAATAACTTGGGAACGTCAAGCGCTACCCCATTTCCGATAATACTTGTCGTATGTCCGTAAAAAACCCCGGACGGCAGTGTATGCAGCGCAAATTTGCCATAATCGTTCACGATCGTGTGGCCTGCGTTCGCACCACCCTGAAAACGTACGATGATATCGGACTCTTTTCCGAGCATATCTGTTATTTTGCCCTTTCCTTCATCGCCCCAGTTTGCACCAACTACTGCTTTTACCATTTTTATTCCTCCTGCGTATCGTGTTAGCCGATATATTATTGACAGCGGCACCTGTTTAATAACCGCCTTTAGAATTATACTATAGATTTGGCATTCTGTAAAATGTTATTTTCATTTATAGGCTATTGTAATTAAAAGAAAAAAGTATTACAATAAAAGGCATATTCGGGATGTTTTCTTTTCATAATATTGAAGGGTACATCTTCTGGCAGAAAGGAGATCTTACATTGAAAAAATTATTAAAATGGTTTGGTATCTTTGCTGTCATCGGAACAGCGATCGGACTCGCCATTGCATACATCTGCAAAAATAATTCCGATGATCTCGATGAAAACGAAACAGATTTTACTGAAGATGAGGATTTTGACCTGGATGCCGATCTGCAGCCGGCCGAAAGAGAATATGTATCTCTCAAAAAAGACTCTGATGAAATACCGAAAGA
>DWXI01000235.1 GCA_019119265.1 Candidatus Mediterraneibacter intestinigallinarum
CCTTCCTCTTTCGTCTTCTATTTTAGAATATAATAAATTTGTTTAAAAATCTGTTGTATTAACAACAAAAAATGTTTTGCGACTTTACTAATTTTCTGAGATAAGGTACAATGAGACCAGAAAATGCATATAGGGGAGACGAATATGGAAGGAATGAAACCCGTAAAAATTTTTTCATGTGCGGACCGTGTGGATGCAGACATGATTACGGAAACGCTCAATGACCGCGGGATTCCGGCTTATTCCGAGTCCAAAGGCAGCGGGGATTATATGAATATTTATATGGGAACATCAATGTTTGGGAACGACATTTATGTCAATGAAAAAGATGAGGACAGGGCAAAAGAAATTGTCGCGGTCCTGACAATGCCTTCTGACGCTAATTCGGATGCTGCGGATATAGAGATCCCTGCCCGGTCGTTGGATAGAAGAATTCGAGTCGTAAGGATTATTTCACTGCTTGCAGCCGTCCTGATGGTGATCGGCGCAGTAGTTCCGTCTGTTGTAAACATTTTCTTCGGGTAAAAGTGAACGGTATAGCAGGCGATGTGTCCTGTAAAATAGTAACAAAAATCAAGAGATTATGACGAAAACTCTTACATTACTGGTGAAAATATGTTAAAATGTATCATAGTGAGACCAAAGAAAGGCCGTTACAGCGTTGTACCGGTCTTTCTTTGATTATGCTCTAAGAAACCTGGCAAAACTTATATATAAGATGTTGGGAACAAAAGCTCTCAACTATGATGCCTACGGATTGTTCCGTGCTGTGTACTGCCACATCTGCACTCCGTTTCGTTCGGTGCTAAACGCGCGTCACTGACGCGCAGCACCCTACCCAATATTCGCATATCGTGGGATATACATTCCGCTTTCGTGCTCATATCGGGCGGGTGCCAAGGTTTTCACCCACTTATGAGCAAGTTCGCGTGGGGTTAGACCTTTTGCCCCTGGCATCATATATAATACAGAAAGAAGGAGGAATTGGATGCTCAGCAGAGGAGATGCGGTAGTCTATAAGTGCAGGGGATTGTATAAGGTGGAAGATATCGGAACGCTTGATTTTTCTTTTGTGGACAACAGTAAACAGTATTATACGCTGCAGTCTGTGGAGAATGCAGGGGATAAGGCATATGTACCGGCGGAAGACGAAACAAATATCCGGCGCCCGGTGAGCCGGGATGAGGCCCTTGCCCTGATACGTCGTATGCCGGATATTGAAGAGCTTCAGGTGCGGAATGAGAAGTTTCGCGAACAGGAATACAAGAACTGTATAGCGGACTATTGTCCGGAAAACTGGGTGAAAGTTCTTAAGACAACTTACAAGAGAACAAAGAGCAGGGGAAGTATTACAAGTCTGGACCGGAAGTATCAGATGCTTCTCGAACATGCGCTGTATAGTGAATTTGCTTTCGCACTCGGAATCCCGGCAGGGGAAATGCAGAAGTTTATAGCAGAGCATGTGGAGAACAAGAAGGAGACGGAGGCGTGACGGAAATTGAAGCCGGTTGAGCTACATCTTGCGCAAACAGCATACACATGATATACTTCTCCTGATAAGATGTTGGGGGCAGAGCCCCCAACTATGATGCCTGCGGATTGTTCCGTGCTATGCACTCTCACAATCCCACCCAATATTCGCATATCGTGGGATATATATCCCGTTTTTATACTCATATTGGGGCGGGCCAAGGGCCCTGACATCATAATATTTTTGTTAGGAGGATTTTTTTATGGACGCGGACCCTGCGGGGAACACTATTTTGTTTGACTTGTTACTGTTGTTGTTTTTTACTTTGATGAATGCTTTTTTTGCCGGAGCCGAGATGGCGGTCGTATCCGTCAATAAGAACAGGATACGGGGCCTTGCAGAAGAGGGAAATAAAAAGGCAAAGGTGATTGAAGGATTGTTCGAAGACTCAACAAAATTCCTTTCCACGATCCAGGTGGCGATCACATTTGCCGGATTTTACTCATCAGCATCCGCGGCAGCGGGCATTTCGCCGGTGCTGGCAGAATGGCTGCATGGAGCGGGTATTCCTTACAGTTCGCAGATCGCACATAACGGTGTGACTCTGGTGCTTATGTTCTTTAACCTTGTGTTCGGAGAGCTGGTACCCAAGAGGATTGCACTTCAAAAGGCAGAGGCGTTCAGCATGCTGACTGTCATGCCTATCCATTATATTTCGATTATACTCTCACCGTTTATCAAGCTGCTGTCTTTCTCAACGAAGCTGGTACTCAGGATCCTTCATATGAAGACGGAGGATCAGGAGGAGGCTGTCACGGAAGAAGAAATCAAAGCTCTCCTCAAAATGGGAAATGAGAGCGGTACATTTGATGATGATGAGCGCGAAATGATTGATTCGGTGTTTGCGTTTGATGATAGGACAGCGAGGGAAATCATGGTGCCCAGACGTGATGTAGTCACCATTGACATTAGCGAACCGTTTGAGGAACTAATTGATGAAATCCTTGAGACGAGACATAACAGGATACCGGTCTATGAGGAAAATATAGATAATATTATCGGTGTTCTTCATGTTAAGGATGTGATGATTGAGCTGAGAAAAAACAGCCCCGAACAGATGGATATAAGAGGAATGTTGCACGAGCCGTTTTTTGTACCTGAGACGAAAGAGGCGGATGAACTGTTCCGGACCATGCAGGAATCCAGACGTCATATGGCTATACTGGTGGATGAATACGGTGGCTTTTCCGGTATTGTGACGATAGAAGATCTTGTTGAAGAGATTATGGGAGACATCAACGAAGAGTATGAGGAGGTCATACCGGAGATAGAAGCTGTTAATGAAACGGAATACCTTCTTGACGGTGGACTTTTGATCGATGATCTAAATGAAGAGCTGAATCTGAAACTGGAGACTGAGAATTATGATACACTTTCAGGGTATCTGATCGAGAAACTGGGGCATATACCGGCAAAAGAAGACAGAGATGTGATTAAAGAAGAAAATCTGATCTTTACTGTGGAAGAGGTTAGAGATAATCGGATCACAAGAGTCAGACTGAAGATAGAACCTGCTGTTGAAACAGAGGAGGACGATGAAGAACGCGGCGGAAGGAAGAAGCAGCGGCATGCGTCCGAGGAGGAAGAAGATAAAGAATGAAAGGAGATGCAGTTAGATGAAGATGCTGTCAATTGAAGAGGAGCTTAAGAATAATTCTTATCCTGGAAGAGGAATCATTATCGGGAAGACTCCGGATGGGAAGAAAGCTGTTACAGCCTATTTTATCATGGGACGCAGTGAAAACAGCCGGAATCGTATATTTGTGGAGGACGGAGAAGGAATCCGTACACAGGCGTTTGACCCGTCAAGACTGACGGATCCGAGTCTGATTATCTATGCACCGGTCAGAGTACTGGGCAATAAGACGATTGTGACGAACGGTGATCAGACGGATACGATTTATGCGGGGATGGACAAGCAGCTTACGTTTGAGCAGACTCTTCGCTCAAGAGAGTTTGAACCTGACAGACCGAACTATACGCCACGCATTTCCGGAATTATGCATATAGAGAACGGTACCTATAATTATGCTATGTCCATCTTAAAGAGCAATAACGGAAGTCCGGAGGGCTGCAACCGTTATACGTTTGCTTATGAAAATCCGGCTGCAGGCGAGGGGCGCTTTATCCACACATATATGTGCGACGGTGATCCGCTTCCCAGCTTTGAAGGGGAACCGAAGCTGATCGGTATATCTGATGATATGGAAGAGTTCACTGATCTTCTGTGGAACAGCTTAAATGAGGACAACAAGGTATCGCTTTTTGTCCGCTATATCGATATAGAGACAGGAAACTATGAGACAAAGATCGTAAACAAGAATCAGTGATTGTGATAACCATAAAGGAGCGGATGAAAAGATGAAAGAATTAGAACTGAAATATGGATGTAACCCGAACCAGAAACCGTCAAAGATCTATATGAGCGACGGGAGTGAGCTGCCGATCACAGTGCTGTGCGGACGCCCTGGCTATATCAATTTTCTTGATGCGTTCAACGGCTGGCAGCTTGTGTCCGAGCTCAAGAAAGCGACCGGACTTCCGGCGGCTACGTCATTTAAGCACGTATCTCCGGCCGGCGCGGCAGTAGGACTTCCGCTGACAGAGACTCTTGCGAAAATCTATTGGGTGGATGATCTGGGGGATCTCTCTCCGCTTGCCAGTGCATATGCGAGAGCAAGAGGTGCAGACCGCATGTCTTCCTTCGGAGACTTTATCGCGCTCTCTGATGTATGTGATGTGGACACCGCAAGACTCATTAAGAGAGAAGTATCCGATGGTGTGATCGCACCGGGCTACGAGCCGGAAGCGCTGGAACTTTTAAAACAGAAGAAAAAAGGAAATTACAATGTGATTCAGATCGATCCGGACTATGTGCCGGCTCCGCTGGAGCACAAGGAAGTGTACGGCATCACATTTGAGCAGGGAAGAAATGAACTCAATATAGACAAAGACTTCTTCTCTAATGTGGTAACAGATAATAAAGAACTGACAGACGCAGCAAAGATGGATCTGGCGATTTCCATGATCACTCTGAAATATACCCAGTCCAACTCTGTCTGTTATGTAAAGGACGGACAGGCGATCGGTATCGGTGCAGGACAGCAGTCCCGTATCCACTGTACACGTCTTGCAGGTCAGAAAGCAGACAACTGGTGGCTCAGACAGTGCCCGAAGGTAATGGGGCTTCCGTTCAAGGACGGCATCAAGCGTGCGGACAGGGATAATGCCATCGACCTGTACATTGGCGAGGAATATATGGACGTGCTCGCAGACGGAGCATGGGAAAATATCTTTACAGAGAAACCGGAAGTATTTACCCGCGAGGAAAAGAGAGCATGGCTTGATAAGCTGACGGATGTATCCCTCGGTTCCGATGCGTTCTTCCCGTTTGGGGACAACATTGAGCGCGCACACAAGAGCGGTGTGAAATATATCGCACAGCCGGGCGGTTCGGTGAGAGACGACAATGTTATTGCCACATGCAACAAGTACGGCATGGTCATGGCATTTACAGGTATCCGCCTGTTCCACCATTAATTAGTTGAAGCTGCGGTGCAGAAGAAAGAGGATGTCTTTATGGTATTGGAGACGAGAAGCCCTGAAGAGACATTTAATCTAGGAAAAAGACTTGGAGAACATGCGATTCCCGGGCAGGTATTTACCCTGACCGGGGATCTTGGCGTGGGGAAAACAGTATTTACGCAGGGGCTGGCAACGGGGCTTGCCATCGAAGAGCCGGTCAACAGTCCAACATTTACGATCGTACAGGTATATGAAGGGGGAAGACTTCCCTTCTATCATTTTGACGTGTACCGAATCGGTGATGTAGAAGAGATGGAAGAAGTCGGGTTCGAGGATTATATTATGGGAGACGGTGTTTCCCTGATCGAGTGGGCGAACCTCATAGAAGAAATCCTTCCGGAGAAACGGACGGATATTTTAATCGAAAAGGATCTGGAACAGGGATTTGACTACCGGAAGATCACGATAAGCGAATCGGATTCGCGGTAAGATGCTCTGCAGATCATGTGGAGAACGAGATTACAGAAAGCGGGACAGACTATGAGAGTATTGGCGATAGATAGCTCAGGGCTGACGGCCACGGTGGCGATCGTGGAGGATGACCAGACGATCGCTGAATATACGACAAATTATAAAAAGACACATTCGCAGACACTGCTTCCCATGATCGATGAAATGGTAAGGATGGTCGATGCGGATCTGAAGGAAATCGATGCCATTGCAGTGGCGGGAGGACCGGGATCATTTACTGGGCTGAGGATCGGTTCTGCTACGGCCAAGGGGCTGGGCCTTGCACTGGACAAGCCGCTCATCCATGTGCCTACGGTGGATGCTATGGCTTACAGCCTGTATGGATGTGAGGATATCATATGCCCGATCATGGACGCACGGAGAAAGCAGGTATATACCGGACTCTATTCATTTTCCCATAAGAAAAGAGAGGGAAACGACGATAGCAGCTTGTATGATGAACCTGTGTTTCAGGTGCTCAGGATGCAGATGGCAGTTCCGGTGGAGGAATTGATCCGTCATCTGAATGTTTACAGGAGACGGGTTGTATTTCTGGGAGATGGCGTGCCCGTGTATAAGGAAATGCTGGCAGAAGGGCTCAAAGTGCCATATTCATTTGCTCCGTCCTTTATGAACAGGCAGAGAGCAGCGGCAGTAGGAGCCCTCGGGATCCGCTATTATAAGGCGGGCAGGTACGAGGCGGCCGCCGAGTTTAAGCCTGAGTATCTGAGAAAATCGCAGGCTGAGCGTGAGAGAGCGGAACGGGAGAAGAATGCAGTTCCGAAGGTGCGCAGGATGACGATGGAAGATGGCGCTGCGGTGGCAGAGATGGAGCATCAGTTATTTCCCGATGCATGGAGCGAAAAATCGATACTGGAGACTCTGGAACAGCCGAATACGATCTGCCTGATGGCGGACAAAGCAGGGCGGACGGCAGGGTATCTTCTTGCTTACACAGCGGCGGATGAAGCTGAGATTGCCCGGATCGCAGTGGTAAAAGAACTGCAGAGGCAGGGGGTGGGCCGCGTGCTGCTCTCGGAGCTGGAATCCGTCTGCGGTTCAGAAGGATTGAAAAAGATCCTTTTGGATGTGCGCTGCGGCAACAGCGCGGCAAGAGCACTCTATGAGGCGGCAGGTTTCAAGGAAGACGGCATTCGCCAGCGTTTTTATGAAAACCCGGTAGAAGATGCAATCCTTATGAGCAGGCAGCTGGAAATCAACGCATAACAGCGGCAGCAGTTCCCAGTATCAATCGATGTGCCGGTCCGATATAATGTAGGCGTAGCAAAAACAAAAAACTGTTTACTGTCGTCCGACGATTTAGGCCGGACAGACAGAGACGCAGGAGGAGATTGTATGCGCCAGTATCAATTAAAAGAAACAAAAGAAATAAATAAGATCGTCTGCAATCAGTGCGGGAAAGAGATCAGAGTCGTAGACGGAACCCCCAGAGAAGGTGTCTTCAGTGTAGATTATGCATGGGGATATTTTTCAGATAAAGACGGAGAGAAACACAGCTTCGATCTGTGCGAGTCGTGCTATGACAAACTTCTCTCTTCCTTTCAGCTGCCTGCAGATATAGAGGAATAAGACAGAGGAAATATATGTTAGATGTTTGTTTGCTGGGGTGTGGAGGCATGATGCCGCTCCCTTACCGCTATCTCACAGCACTGATGACCCGTTTTAACGGAAGCAGCCTGCTCATTGACTGCGGTGAGGGCACCCAAATTGCAATAAAAGAAAAAGGATGGAGTTTTAAACCCATCGACGTGATTTGTTTTACCCATTATCACGGGGATCATATCAGCGGGCTCCCGGGCCTGCTCCTTACTATGGGAAATGCGGACCGGATCGAACCCCTGACCATGATCGGACCGAAAGGGCTGGAGCGTGTCGTGGGCAGCCTTCGTGTGATCGCACCGGAACTTCCGTTTCCGATCATTTATAAAGAAATCCAGGGCGCGGAGCAGACGTTTGAGCTGAACGGTTACCGAGTCAAAGCGTTCCGCGTCAATCACAATGTACTCTGCTACGGGTATACTATGGAAATCGACCGGGCGGGAAAGTTCGATGCCGCAAAGGCGAAAGAACAGGATATCCCGCTGAAATACTGGAGCCGTCTGCAGGGCGGAGAGACGATTGACAACGAAGACGGGCATTTCACTCCGGATATGGTATTAGGTCCTCCCCGGAAGGGTATAAAATTGACATATACGACAGACACACGTCCCACAGAGTCCATTCGGCGGAATGCAGAGAAGTCGGATCTGTTTATCTGCGAGGGCATGTATGGCGAGAAAGATAAAGCTGCAAAGGCTTCGGAGTATAAGCATATGACGTTTTATGAAGCGGCAGACCTTGCCCGTACGGCCAAGGTAAAAGAAATGTGGCTGACGCACTACAGTCCTTCCCTGACAAGAGCGGAGCCGTATATGGATGATGTGCGGAAAATATTCCCGGAAGCAAAAGCGGGAAAAGACGGAATGTCGGCGGAACTGATGTTTGAAGATTGAGAGGCGTGACATGAAAGAAATCAGAGATCTGAATATCCTTGCAATCGAAAGCTCCTGTGATGAGACGGCGGCAGCGGTCGTTCACAACGGCAGAGAGGTGCTGTCAAATATTATTTCATCTCAGATCGATCTGCATAAGCTGTACGGCGGAGTAGTTCCCGAGATTGCATCGAGGAAACATATCGAGAAGATCAATCAGGTTATAGAGGAGGCGTTAAAAGAGGCGGATGTGACGCTGAATGATATTGACGCAGTAGGTGTGACTTACGGCCCTGGGCTGGTAGGTGCTCTTTTGGTAGGGGTTGCAGAGGCAAAGGCTATAGCGTTTGCGAGGAATCTGCCGCTCGTAGGAGTGCACCATATAGAAGGTCACATTTCGGCAAATTATATAGAACATCCGGATCTGGAACCGCCGTTCCTGTGCCTTGTAGCGTCAGGCGGACATACGCATCTGGTCTGCGTGCGGGAAAACGGCAAGTATGAGATCCTCGGGCGTACAAGAGATGACGCTGCAGGAGAAGCATACGACAAGGTGGCGCGTGCGATCGGACTGGGCTATCCGGGCGGGCCGAAGATTGACCGGATCGCGAAAGAGGGAAATCCCGATGCCATAAAATTCCCGAAAGCACATATTGACGGCGCCGAGTATGACTTCAGTTTCAGTGGTCTGAAGTCGGCAGTGCTGAATTATATTAATGGCTGTAAAATGAAAGGCGAGAGTTTTGACCCGGCGGATATCGCGGCTTCTTTCCAGAAAGCGGTGGTAGAAGTGCTGGTAGAGAACTCAATGAAAGCAGTGGTAGATTACGGCATGTACAAATTTGCCATTGCCGGAGGCGTGGCATCCAACACAGCCCTTCGTGCGGCTATGAAAAAGGCGTGTGAGGAAAAAGGCGTGAAGTTTTATCATCCGTCTCCAATCTACTGCACGGACAATGCGGCTATGATCGGAGCTGCGGCGTTCTATGAGTATCTTGCAGGAACACGGCACGGATGGGATTTAAACGCGGTGCCGAATCTTAAGCTTGGGGAAAGATAAAAATATGGACGAGAAAAAATACTGTACCGCAATCGTGCTTGCTGCAGGAAGCGGGAAAAGGATGGGAACAAAAGTGCATAAGCAGTATCTGCTCATGGGAGGAAAACCTGTGCTTTATTATTCTCTGCGCGCATTTGAAGATTCCCGACGGATTGATGAGATTATTCTTGTATGCGGCGCGGGGGAAGAAGAATATTGCCGGCAGGAGATTGTAGAAAAATATGAGTTTTCCAAGGTACATAAAATTATTTCCGGAGGCGTTGAGAGGTATAATTCTGTCTGGAACGGGCTTCAGGAGGTAAAGGACGGGTATGTATATATTCATGACGGTGCACGTCCGTTTGTCGACGGAGAAATGATAGAACGGGCATATGAGTGCGTGTCGGAGTACCATGCCTGCGTGGCGGGGATGCCGTCTAAAGATACAGTCAAAATCGCTGATGGTGATAATATGGTAACCCAGACACCTGATCGGAGCAGTGTGTGGATCGTGCAGACCCCCCAGGTCTTTGACGCAAAGCTTATTAAGAAGGCGTATGCTATGCTTATGGAGCAGAAAGTAATTACCGTAACTGATGATGCTATGGTGGCAGAACAGATGCCGGGCATTACAGTCAGGCTGTTTTTCGGCTCCTATGAGAATATCAAGATTACGACACCAGAAGATCTTGATATTGCAGAAGTATTTTTAAAAAGAAAGTCTTGACACGGATTTTATATGTGTGATAGAATAGTCCACGTCGCATAAGGCAGTGACAATATTTGCTATATGTATGGAGAGGTATCGAAGTGGTCATAACGAGGCGGTCTTGAAAACCGTTTGTCCGAAAGGGCGCGTGGGTTCGAATCCCACCCTCTCCGTTTTGGAGAAGTACCCAAGCTGGCCGAAGGGGCTCCCCTGGAAAGGGAGTAGGTCGTTAGTAGCGGCGCGAGGGTTCAAATCCCTCCTTCTCCGCTCGATATTATCCATAAAAACTACTGGATCTTTCCGGTAGTTTTTTAAACCTCAGATATGAGCTGAAAGCGATTGGAAAATCTGCACAGTAAAATAGGGGTAAATAGTAGGACAATATCATGTAAAAACACCAGATATAGTGCCGGCAAGCGGACTGCGAGAAAAGTAAAAAAAACTTGTAAAAAATGGTTGACAGATGGCAATGCAAGTGGTACTATGGTTAAGCTGACTCGTGAGGGGAAGCGAAAGAAAAAGAAAAATAAAAAAGTTCTTGACAAAGCGAAACGGATTTGATAAAATATTAAAGCTGTCGCTTGAGAGAGAACGACAGGAACCTTGATAACTGAACAATAGACAACAACCCTTGAAAATTTCTTTAAGAGAAATATTCTAAGAACGTCATTGAACAATGAGGTTCGACTCCGTCGAACGGCTTTCACACTAGATT
>DWXI01000236.1 GCA_019119265.1 Candidatus Mediterraneibacter intestinigallinarum
GGCTACAAGGATCCAGTTAATTCGTTTTTGCTTTTTTGTGAACATTTTTTCTTCCCTCCTTATCCTTAGTCAGTACGTTCTGGATGATCGTCAGTATTACAACAAATACGGTAAATACAATCGCCATTGTGGACGCAAGACCCATCTCCCAGTTGACAGTACCTGTCTCATAAATGTCATATACAAGTGTGTAGGTCGAGTGATCCGGACCGCCTCCTGTCATGACCATCGGCTGTACCAGCATACGGAACGCGCCGATCGTTACCGTGATGAACACGAAGATACACAGCGGTTTTAATTCCGGAAGTGTGATGTCCTTAAATTTCTGCCATCCGCTGGCATGATCCATCTCTGCCGCCTCGTAGAGAGCGGGATTGATATTCTGCAGGCCGCCCAGGAAGATGATCATCTGATATCCCACACCCTGCCATACGCTCATGATGGCGATGGACGGAAGAGCCTGATCCGCACTGTGGATGAACGGCTGAGCGTCGATCCCGAAGTTTGCAAGCAGAGTATTCAGGATGCCTTCCGGGCTGTAGATCTGCATCCACAAAGTGGAGACGACCGCCAGAGACATAACGACAGGTACGAAAAATGCGACTTTAAAATATTTCTTACAGTGTGCCGCCTTATTGATCGCAAGGGCGAGCAGCAGGGCTCCGCCGCACTGCAGGGGCACGATGATGATCACGAATTTAACCGTGTTCAGAAATGACTGTACAAACAGTTCGTCTTTAAAAATGTTGATGTAGTTTTCCAGTCCCACAAAGTGCGTCAGCTCAGGATTCAGTGCGAAATAATCTGTGAAGCTGAATCCGAATGTCAGAAGCATCGGCAGGAATAAGAACAGGGTGAGCAGTACAAGTGCAGGCCCGAAAAACGCCATTCCCATAATTGAATTTTTCTTTTTCATAGTCTATTCCCTCGTATAACGTTCCAGTTTAGCATTGATCCGTTCCACTGCCTTGTCCAGTTCGGACGAGGCGTCTTTGCCGCCGAGCGCCACGCTCTCGAGCACTTCCTGGAAAGAGGTGCTCACCTGCGGGTATACAGGTGTCTTCGGCCTCGGATGGCCGTAGGTGCTCAGCTGTTCATATAATGCGTTATAGTTTTCGTCTGTCTGGAAGACGTCGATGTTCTCGAATGCCCCATAAGTGGACGGGAAACTCTTTGCCATCTCCCAGATGCGGATGCCGCTCTCAACACCGCTCATCCATTTGACAAGTTCGGTCGCTCCTTCGATGTTCTCAGTCTCCGATGATGCGGCGAATGCCCAGGAGCCTGTCGGTGTGTATGTACCGCCGTTCCAGTTGTCATTGACGACATAAGGCGCAACTCCGAGATTGATGTCGGGATAGCTTGTGTAGACCGTGTTGACTTCCCATGCCCCGTCGAACTTGAAGGCGGCTCTTCCGCTTTCAAACAGATGATCGATGGGAGCTTCGGACATATATCCGTTCTCTACGATCGAGCGGAAATACTGCATGGCCTCGAGCGTCTGCTCTGAGTTGAAATATCCGTCTGCGGTCAGGCCGTCCTCGCTTATAAGCTCTCCGCCGCCGGACCAGACGAAAGGAGCGAAGTAGTAGATGCTAGTCTCGCCTACAGGGAAAGTCATGTCCAGAGGATAACCGTCTTTCTCATCCATGAGAGGTTTCAGCTCTTCCAGGATGTCCATGAACTCTGACCAGGTCCAGGGATCGTCTGCCTCCGGCACTTCGATGCCGGCTTCTTCCAGAATGTCTTTGTTGTAGTAGAGTCCCACACTGGATTCCATCACGCCCAGGGCGTACAGCTCATCGTCTACGGTTCCCTGCTCGATGATCGAGGGAAGGTATTCATTCCTTTCTTCCTCGGTAAGTTCTGCAAGCGGCTGTATGATTCCGTTCGCCGCGTATGCGGATATGTTCGGGCCGTCTACTGTGAGCACATCCGGCAGGCCTCCTGCCATGACAGAAGCGTTTACTTTATCAGAGTATCCGCCGCCGCTGTCATTCCTCGGCACGAATTCGATATCCGCAAAGTATTGTCCGTTATAGGCTTCGTTAAAACTCTCAACCGACTCTCTGTAAGCCTGCCCTTCCTCTGTGTCTTCGATCGAGTGGACCCATATGGAGAGGTATTCCTCGCCTTCGTCATAGCCGGCGATCTCACCGGGTTTGGGATCTTTCTGCTGGCAGCCTGCGAGGCAGCCCGTGACGAGAAGTACACCCGCCAGGATCAGCAATCGCTTTCTCATTCCATCTCCTCCTTTTATGTTTCATGACTGTATGTGTAACCAGTTTCGTTACCGGTTAAGTAACCGGTTCCTTTAATGCAATCATAGACCGAAAGAGGGGAGATGTCAACAGGAAAAAATACTTTCGTCATATGTCATATTTTTTTCGGACCGTTTCTGTATATATTTCACAAAACCGATATTGTTACCGGTTACTTTATTGATTTACGGAAATAAATTCTGATATAATCATTCATGGAAACTGATAGTGTCTGACATATCATGATGCTAGTGTTAAAAGGTCATGCGTTTCAGGCCTGCATGATAAAGCTTGAATATAGAGAGGAAGAAACTATATGAAATCGAATAAAGTCACATTTGCCGATATTGCAGCTTATACCGGATTTTCAAAAACAACGATCTCCCGCTATTTTAATGACCCGGACTCCCTTACTCTGGAGAATCAGCAGAAGATCGCAGACGCCCTTGTGGCGCTTGATTATAAGGAAAATAAAGTGGGGAGGATACTGGCAAGCGGAAAGACGGAATTTGTCGGAATAATCATACCGAACCTGTACCTGCATTATTATTCAGAAATGCTCAATCAGATTCTTGCCACTTATGAGAAGTACGGATATAAGTTTCTTGTATTTGCAGGAAATGCACGGGCGGACGTAGAACGGAAATACATTGAAGAGCTGCTCGCCTATAATATAGAAGGGCTGATCACTCTGAGCGGCACGATACCATCCAAAGAACTTGCTGCATATAATGTACCTGTTGTCGGGATCGAGCGGGAAGATAAGTATATTTCCAGTGTTAATACAGACAACTACATGGGCGGAGTACAGGCGGCAAGTCTCCTTAAAAAGAGCGACTGTGATATCCTGATCCATGTAAACAGTGATATACCGGACGATGTCCCGGCTGCCGGCCGTATCAAAGGCTTTGTGGATGTATGCGAGGAGAACGCATTACCTTATGAACTGATCCTTACACATCTGGGCGATACATTTGAAGAGAACCGAGAGAGGATATCAGCTCTTGTGGATCAGTTTGAAGAAAAATATCCCGGAAAGAAGAAAGGGGTATTTATGCCAAATGATACCCATGCGAATGTCTTTCTGAATATTCTTTTCCAGAGATACGGAAAACTGCCGGAGACATATCAGATCATCGGGTTTGATAATTCACCAATCTCCAGAGAGGCCGTGATACCGCTTAGTACGGTCGGACAGCAGATCTCCGTCATAGCTAATGAGGCGATGGATATCCTGTCTTCCCAGATGGCGGAGAGGAAGAAGAGGAGGCCGGAACCGCTCAAAGAACCGGTCCATAAGATCATACCGCCGATACTGATTCGGCGGGAGACGACTGCATAAAAATAAAGGAATTGCCGAAATCGCATCATTCCTGTATAATTTAACTGTTAGTCTAATTAGTAGGAAAGGAAGAGAAAAGATGGAAAACAAAAACAAAAAGAGTCTCAGCGTCCTGATCGGTGCTGCATTTCTGATGGCAACTTCTGCGATCGGGCCGGGATTCCTCACACAGACAGGAACATTTACCGGGAGCCTGAAGGCAAGCTTCGGATTCGTTATTCTGATCTCAGTTATCTTATCAGCGATTGTTCAGCTTAACGTATGGCGCGTACTCTGCGTATCCGGCATGAGAGGCCAGGACGTGGCGAATAAGGTACTCCCCGGACTCGGCTATGTTGTAGCGTTCCTGGTTGTTGCAGGAGGACTTGTATTCAATATCGGCAACGTGGGCGGAGGAGCCCTCGGATTTAATACACTGCTTGGTATTCCGGAAATAGCGGGATACTTTATTGCCGGCGGTGTTGCGATCGTTATTTTCCTGATGAAAAATGCATTGAATGCCATGGATACACTTACCAAGATCCTTGGCGGGATCATGATCGTCGTAATCTTTGTTGTGATCGTGATCGTACGTCCGCCTTTGGGAATGGCTCTGAAAGAGACGGTTATGCCGACCGCCCCGATGAAAGATCTCGGAACCGCGATCCTGACGCTTCTTGGAGGAACGGTAGGAGGATATATTACGTTTTCCGGCGCTCACCGTCTGATCGACGCTGGTATTACAAAGAAAGAAAACCTTAAGGAAATCAATAAGAGTTCTGTTATGGGAATCGGGATTGCCACGATCGTGCGTGTATTCCTGTTCCTTGCGATCCTGGGAGTTGTCGTGGAGACTGCTACATCGGCAGCACATACGCTGGATGCGTCTAATCCGGCGGCAGATGCGTTCCGCATCGGTGCAGGCGAGATCGGCTACCGTTTCTTCGGTCTGGTACTGCTCTGTGCAGCTATCACATCTATCGTAGGATGTGCATATACTTCAGTGTCTTTCCTGAAGACATTCCACAAGAGTATTGAGAAACATGAAAATGCATTTATCATCGGATTTATTGCACTGAGCACGGTTATCATGGCCTTTCTCGGACAGCCGGCAGTCCTGCTTGTACTTGCGGGCGCGGTAAACGGTCTGATCCTGCCGATCACACTCGGCGTGTGTCTGATCGCTTCTAAGAAGAAATCAATCATGGGTGAGGACTATAAGCACCCGACATGGCTTCTGATCTGCGGTATCGTGGTTGTGATCGCATCCGCATATCTTGGCATTACAACATTCGGAGCTAACCTTAGCCAGCTGCTCTGATCATTATCCTGAGACATCCGTTTATAAAGCGATGCATCATACAGATCCGGGAGTCGCGGTAATACAGACCGTGATTTCCGAAAAGAAAGGCAAGGGTTGAAATGAACGAAATCAAAATTTGTACTGCAGGAGATTCTTCTGTCCTGATCGAATTCGGACAGGAAATATCTCCGGAGATCAACGCACAGATCACGGCGGTGGTACGTCTGATCAAAGCCCAGCACATCGAAGGCGTTACGGACATGATACCGGCTTTCGCGTCTCTGCTCATTAACTATGATCCCAGGGTGGTAAGTTATGCCGGACTGCGCGCGCGTCTGGAGAAGCTTTTAAAGCTGGAGATCAGCGGAGAGGCTTCAGAATCGAGAATATTTGAAATTCCGGTCTGCTACGGCGGAGAATACGGTCCGGACCTTCAGAATATTGCAGATCATGCAGGGCTGACTCCGGAAGAGGTGATCAGGATCCACAGCGCAAAAGATTACCTGATCTATATGCTTGGATTCCTTCCGGGATTTTCTTATCTGGGCGGACTGGACGATCGGATCCATACCCCCAGGCTTGCCAATCCGAGAATACGGATTCCGGCAGGCAGCGTGGGAATCGGCGGTTCACAGACTGGCATCTATCCGCTGGATTCTCCCGGCGGCTGGCAGCTCCTTGGGATGACGCCGGTGAAAACGTACGACCCGGAGAGAGAGGAGCCGATTCTTTTTGAGGCGGGAGATTATATCCGTTTTGTTCCCGTATCGGAAGAGGAATATCAGGAAATAAAGAAACAGGTGGATGAGGGAACATATCAGTGTACAATTCACCAGAAAGGAGTGTAATCTATGGGCTTTCGAGTATTAAAAGGCGGGATGCTGACTACAGTGCAGGATCTGGGCCGGACAGGCTACCAGAGCCAGGGCTTTAGCGTGTCGGGCGTTATGGATGTGCGCTCCTTTAAGATCGCCAACCTTCTCCTTGATAATCCGGAGAATGAAGCGGTACTGGAATTTACTCTGATGGGGCCGAGCCTGGAGTTTACTTCAGAAACGATCATCGCTATTACAGGCGGTGATTTCCAGCCTCGCGTCAATAAAAAGCCGGTGAAAATGTACACGGCGCTTTATATGCATAAGGGCGATGTGCTGGACTTCGCGGGATGCCGCACCGGAAGCCGCGGATATATTGCTTTTTCCAGTTACCTGGATATTCCGGTAGTTATGGGAAGCCGTTCAACGAATATCAAATGCGGGATCGGCGGTTTTAAAGGACGCAGACTGAAGGACGGAGATTATATCGGGTTCCGCATTAAGAGAAGATACCTGCCGTATTTTCTTTCCAGAAGTCTGGAGCTGGATGAGTTTGACTATGATGAAGTGACGCTGCGCGTTGTTATGGGCCCCCAGGAAGAGGTGTTTACCAGCGCGGGCAGAGAGACATTTCTGAATTCAGAATATACGGTCACAAGTGATTTTGACAGGATGGGATGCAGGCTCGAAGGACCGTTTATTGCATATAAGACAACGGCGGATATTATATCTGACGGTATTGCATTTGGCTCTGTGCAGGTGCCCAGCCATGGAAAACCGATCATACTTCTTTCTGACCGTCAGACGACCGGAGGCTATGCGAAGATCGCAACCGTGATCTCAGTAGACCTTCCGAAGCTTGCACAGTGTAAAACAGATAACAAAGTACGCTTTAAGGCAGTGACAGTAGAAGAGGCACAGCAGCTTCTGCTTGATGAAGTGGCAGGACTCAATGAACTGCGCAGACAGATTTATCAGCCATGTAAAGAAGTACTTGAGTGCCGTCTGGTCGCAAAACGCCTTGGCAAACTGTTCCAGTAAATGAAAAGAAGGAGTGACACATATGGATTTGGAAAAGATTGAAAAACTGGTAAATATTATTGAGAAATCTTCCATGCTGGAATTCAGCATCCAGGAGGGAGATACAAAGATAAAAATGAGCCGCAGAGGAAGTGCGGGAGCTCCGGCGGAACCTCTTACTGTAGTAAAGACAGAGGAACCTGTTGAGAAGACTGTAGAAGAGAATTATATTATATCTCCTATCGTAGGAACATTTTATTCTGCTCCGTCACCGGATGCCGAGGCGTTCGTTAAAGTCGGCGATGTGGTGAAAGCCGGACAGACAGTATGTATCCTTGAAGCTATGAAGCTGATGAATGAGATCGAGAGTGACTATGACTGCGAGATTGAGGCGGTCCTCGTCAGCAACGAGCAGAAAGTCGAGTACGGACAGCCGCTCTTTAAGGTAAAGAAGCTTTCAGACTAAGGAGGAGTGCTGATGTTTCAGAAAATATTGATCGCAAACCGCGGGGAAATTGCCGTCAGGATCATCCGTGCCTGCCGGAACATGGGAATCCGCAGTGTAGCGGTTTATTCAAAGGAAGATAAGGACAGCCTTCATGTACAGCTGGCAGATCAGAGGATCTGTATCGGTGAAGGACCGGCGAGAAACAGCTACCTTAACATGGAGCGGATTGTCACAGCAGCCCTGAATATGGGAGCGGACGCTATTCATCCCGGTTTCGGATTTCTGTCTGAAAATGCGGATTTTGTCAGGCTCTGTGAGAAGAACGGGCTGACTTTTATCGGACCGAAGGCCGAGGTTATCGACAGTATGGGAAATAAATCCCACGCCCGCAAGACGATGATGGAAGCAGGCGTGCCTGTGGTACCGGGGACAAAGGAGCCGGTGTATGATGCAGAGACGGGTATCAAGCTCGCAGAGGAGATCGGATACCCGGTCATGATCAAAGCGTCTTCAGGAGGCGGCGGAAAAGGAATGCGTGTGGCAAAATCCGCCGATGAGTTTGAATTCCAGTTTAACATGGCACAGAGAGAGTCAGCCAATGCATTTGGCGACGACACTATGTATATCGAGAAATTCATCGAGAATCCGCGCCATGTGGAGATTCAGGTCATGGGAGATAAATTCGGCAATGTGGTAGCCCTCGGCGAGCGTGACTGTTCGGTGCAGAGAAACCATCAGAAGCTGATCGAGGAGTCTCCGTCTCCGGCCATTAACGATGAGATCAGAAATGCCATGAACCGCGATGCTGTCCTTGCGGCTAAAACGGTAAACTATACCAATGCGGGAACAATCGAGTTCATCCTCGACCCGAAGGGAACATATTATTTCATGGAGATGAACACCCGTATCCAGGTGGAGCATGGTGTTACGGAGATGGTGACAGGTACAGATCTGATCATTGAGCAGATCAGGATAGCCATGGGCGAACCCTTAAGTTTTAACCAGGAAGGAATCCGTCTCAATGGCCATGCCATCGAATGCCGCATCAACGCAGAGATCCCTGAGAAAAACTTTATGCCAAGCCCGGGGGTAGTGAAGCATCTTCATCTCCCGGCGGGAAATGGCGTAAGAGTGGATACGGCACTCTACACCGGTTACAGGATTCCTTCAGAGTATGACTCTATGATCGCAAAAGTTATCGTGCACGCGCCGGATCGCAACGCTGCGATCCAGAAGATGCGCTCTGCGCTTGATGAGATGGTGATCATGGGAGTGGAGACGAATCTGGACTTCCAGTACCAGATCATGCGTAATCCGGAATTCTGTGCGGGAAATGCGGATACCGGATTTATCGAGCGGATGCTCAGACTGGATTAATCAGAGAAAGAAGTGTGAATGAATATGTATAAAGTTGATTTAAACAGCGACCTTGGCGAGAGCTTCGGACGTTATACACTGGGAATGGATGAAAAGATCATCCCGCTTATCTCTTCAGCAAATATCGCATGCGGATTCCATGCGTCCGATCCTGTTGTGATGATGGAATCGGTCAGCAGGACAAAGGCCGCGGGAATCCGTATCGGCGCGCATCCGGGATTTCCGGATCTGATGGGATTCGGCCGCAGAAATATGGCGGTTTCCCCGGCGGAGGCAAAGGCTTATACGCTGTACCAGATCAGCGCTCTGGGCGGCATGTGCCAGGCACAGGGAATGAAACTGCAGCATGTGAAACCCCACGGGGCACTGTACAATATGGCGGCGAAAGACTATGAGCTTTCCCTTGCCATCTGCGAAGCCATCAAAGAGTATGATCCGGAGCTGATCGTCATGGGTCTCTCCGGAAGCGAGACGATCCGTGCGGCGAAGGACTGCGGATTAAAGACAGCCAGCGAAGTGTTCGCAGACCGCGGATATGAAGAGGACGGAAGTCTCGTGAACCGAAGGAAAGAGGGGGCGTTCATCCGCGATGAGGATGAGGCGATCGCTCGTGTGATCCGCATGGTGAAAGAAGGAAAAGTGACAGCTGTTACGGGAAAAGACATCGATATCCAGGCGGATTCGGTGTGCGTGCACGGAGACGGCGAGAAAGCGCTCCTGTTTGTGGAGAAGATCCGCAGTGCGCTGAAAGCAGAAGGTATTGAGATTGCCCCGTTAAATGAAATATGCGGGTAAAATTTACCGGCGTGGAATAAATACTAAGAACAGAAACTGGCAGTGGTCGGATCATTCGGTGGCCGCTGCCAGTTTTTTCGAGGACGACAGAACAAAGTCCGGGCAGATCCTTTCACAGGATCTTCACATATGTCAGGCAATCGTCAAAAAAAGGACGGAGTCCGGGAATGCTGGGGAGTCATATAGACATTCTGAAGATATCGGTGTTAAAATATCCTGGAAAGACAGGGGAGAAATTAAAAGATGAGGTGAGAAAATGCTTACATTATGCATTTGCATTGATAAAGAAAAAGACATCGATATGATAAGAAGGCTTGCCGGAGTTTTTTCGAAGGAACATCCTGAGCATCCTTTGCGTATATACTGTTACAGAGATCCGTGTATGCTTATGGAAGATATCAGAAAACAGGGCGGGTATGATATCTATATCCTTGATATCATTATGCCTCATATGAACGGGATGAATCTGGCAGAACAGATCCGCGGCCGGGGTGGAAACGGGCAGATTATTTTTTTGTCCGCATCAAAGGATTATGCGGCGGATGCATTTGATGTAATGGCATCCGGCTATCTGATGAAGCCGGTTCAAAAGGATAAATTTGACAGTGCCATGCTTTTGTGCATAGACAGAATGAATACAGAGGAGTCAAGGTATTTTATGCTCAAAGTGAAGGGCGGCATCCGAAGGATCAGGGTAAATGAACTGATGGAAATCGAGAGCTTTAATCATACAAGGATCCTTAAGCTCTCAAACGGTACAACGGTGGAAACAAACGCTACATTGTCGCAGCTCTTTGAAACACTGAAAGAATACGGATGTTTTTATCTCCCGCACAGAGCCTATATTGTAAATCTCGATTATGTACATGTTTTGTCAACCAGGGAGCTTTCCATGGCAGACGGAGAAAAAGTACCTGTTTCCAGGGGCAGATATAAAAATATTAAAGAGGTATATCTTGCCTATATGGCAGGAAAAGATTTTAAATAATATTCCGGGAAAGGATGATGTATATGGGGAAAAAAGACGAAAAGACAAATGTCATGAGGATATTGGAGCAAAAGAAAATCAGCTATCAGAGTTATAATTACCTGAACACCGGAGCTGTCAGCGGAGTAGAAGTGGCGCAGGCGCTTGGAGAGAATCCGGATGTTGTTTTCAAAACGCTGGTCACAGAGGGAAAGTCCGGAGATCATTACGTGTTCGTTATTCCTGTGGAAAAAGAACTGAACCTGAAGAAAGCAGCTAAGAGTGTGGGAGAGAAGAGCATTGAGATGATCAGACAGAAAGAGCTTCTCCCTCTGACAGGATATATTCATGGCGGTTGTTCGCCGATTGGCATGAAAAAACAGTTTATTACAACTGTTGATAAGAATGCGGAGAATTATGAGAAA
>DWXI01000237.1 GCA_019119265.1 Candidatus Mediterraneibacter intestinigallinarum
AAATAATATTTTATAACCTTAATCACATAACACCCTTCTGCAGGATAAAGCACCCATACGGTCTCATTTCACTCGTGCAGACGGTCAGCATTGCTCTACCGGCTTTTTCATAAAATTTCGATCTCTCAATAGGGCCTGCACACTCTTTCTTATAGCCGTTTTTCTCTAACGCTACGATTGCTTCATCCCAAGTGTCACACTGTTCCATTACAATTCCCGAATCAGCATCTGGAACCATGTATTCCAGCGGAGTATCACAATACTCAACATCCAGCGGGAAAAGTTTCAGGATCGCATCTACCATCTCTGGAGCCGTATTCCCTTTCGCCTGAATGCTTACTGCATTCGGAGATTTAGAGTATGGCGGGTAGAAATGATCTGCGACCACAAGAATATCCCCGTGCCCCATATCCGCCAGGGCTTTAAGTAAGTCTGATCCAATAATTTCCGGTATTCCTCTTAGCATGTCCATTACCTCCCTTTATTATTGCTGCTATGATATTTCAACGAGCACCCTTCTGAGTATCCCATTTACTCTCTTTGAGCCAGGAACGCATCAATCTCTTCGCGCAAAGGCATTGAAGGTGTCGTTCCAAGTTTCTGAACCGAAAGTGCCGCAAGCGCATTCGCAAATTTTACTGCATCCCACAGATCTTTTCCTTCTGAAAGCGCCGCAAGCAGTCCGCCGTTAAACGCATCCCCAGCTCCCGTCGTATCAACTGCGTCTACCTTGTACGCAGGTACAATCATCTCTTTCCCCTGAGATGAAACAAATACTCCGCGGGATCCAAGAGTGATAACCACATCTGTCACCCCTTTTTCACGGAAGTAGGCCGCCGCTTTCTTTGCAGTTTCAAGATCTGTTACTGCAACGCCGGTCACTTCTTCGGCTTCCACCTCATTCGGCGTTACCATATAACATTTCGATAAAAATTCATCTGTCATCGGCACATATGGAGCTGTATTCATGATCACTTTGCACCCGTACTTATTCGCCATATCCACGATCCGTTCATTTGCATCCTGATTAACTTCCAGCTGAAGCAGAACGTACTCACATTCCCTGATCACACTCTCTACACTGTCTACTTCCGCCTCTGTGATCGTGTTGCACGCGCCCGGAACAATGATGATCTCATTCTGACTTGTATTCTCATCTACCAGGATCAGCGCGATTCCCGTTTCGGCATCATTGCTGATAAAAATGTGGTCGCGTGTCATTCCCAGCTCTTTCATCGTGTCCAGCATAACATTGGCGAAACTGTCAGTTCCGACCTTTGTCATCATAACCACGTCTGCTCCCGCCTTGTGGGCCGCTACGCACTGATTGAATCCTTTCCCCCCCGGCCCCATCTTGAACATCGACCCCTTGACCGTCTCTCCCGCTACCGGAAGATGAGGACTTCTTGCCATAAGGTCAACAACAAAACTGCCAAAAACTGCCACCTTTTTCATTGCATATCCCTCCCGTCAGTAATATTTCTGTCAATCTTGTTTTGCAATCGATTACATTTTTGTTATAACAATCGTAACACCTATGGTTTCTTATGTCAATAAATTTTCCGCTATAATTATTTATTCTGTGTATTTTCCTAATTTTATAGTTATATTTTTAGTTATATTTCACAATATTTTTCATCTATTCTATTTTTGTAATCGATTACAAAATATTTTTCACAAATTCGTTTTTATTCTAGCAGATGAGGGAACGCATATTCACTCTACATTCTATTACTGGCACAAAAAAACAGACGGTTCCATCATCCCCGTCTGTTTCGGTTTTCAATATTCTTATCATTTCTTTATTCTTTCAGATCCCCGGATAATCAACTCGCCCTTAAGCATATTGATTCTCCGCATAATCCTTGGCTTTTCGCTGTTCTGATCTGAATTGAACTTAAATTCCAGCAGCTCGAGCGCCGCACTTCCCATTTCATAGATCGGACGATCCACTACCGTCAGTGAAATATCCGTACATTTAAGCTCCTCAATCTCGTCAAAACCGATCATCGAGATATCTCTGCCCAGTTTCATCCCATGTTCTTTCATATAGGTCAGGCATCCCAATGTGGACATGTTATTCATGGAAAATACCGCAGTCGGTTTATCCTCGAGATTCATGAGGCGTTCCATACCCTCGTAAGCTTCTTTCACCTTAAAGTTTCCGTTTGTAATGTAGTCATCCCGAAGTTCAATTCCCGCGTCCTTTAACGCTTTCTTATAACCCCGGAAACGCTCTCTTCCCGGGCGTGAATCCAGCCGCCCGATCACAGCGCCTATCTTTCGATGTCCTGCATTGATCAGGCAGTTTACCGCTTCATAAGAATTCTCATAATCACTGGAAAAAACTCCGTCAAACGCACATGATGTAATATCCCTGTCCAGAAGCACCACAGGAATCTGGTTGTCCTCCATCTTGTTCAACCGGTCTGCCGTATCGCTATCTTCGTCACTGACCGGAGTGATCACGACTCCTCTTACCATTTCTTTCTTAATTCCTGCAAGGATCCTGTGTTCCAGTGAGATATCCTCATTTGTTCCGTACATAAATACATTATAGCCGTACTTATTTGCCGTATCCGAAAGCCCGTGCAGCAACTTGCCGAAGAAAGGATTCTCAATATCCGGCACCACAAACGCTATATTATCAGGTTCTCCTGATCTCAGACTTCTCGCGAAAGAATTTGGCACATAATTATTTTCTTCAATAATCTTCAGTATCTTCTTTCTTGTCTCTTCTTTTACACTCTTGTTTCCATTCACTACCCTGGATACTGTAGCAGATGACACTCCTGCCGCTGTCGCAATATCATAAATATTCATTCCAGCCTTCGCCCCTCCCTGCCGCCACTTTTCTGCAGCAGTATATGCATTTACGATAGCATCTCCGGCTATATCTGTCAAATAATTTTCTCTTCTACGCCTGCAGACAGGTAATCGCTACAACTCCGACGACGTCTTCTGCGCTGCAGCCTCTTGAAAGGTCGTTGACCGGTTTCTTCAGCCCCTGTGTAACAGGACCGTAAGCCTGAGCCTTTGCCAGTCTCTGGACCAGTTTATATCCTATATTTCCGCTGTTAAGATCCGGGAAGATCAGCACATTCGCATTACCGGCCACATTACTCCCCTTCGCTTTCATACTTGCAACCGAAGGGTCGACGGCCGCATCCAGCTGAAGCTCTCCGTCAACTTTAAGATTCGGATATTTTTCTTTCACTTTTTTTGCAGCACGGATGATCGGAGTAAGCTTTTCATTTTTAGCGCTCCCCTTGGTAGAGTAAGACAGCATGGCGACAACAGGCTCTTCTTCTGTAAGCTGTTCAAAACTCCTGGCTGAAGCCACCGCTATATCCACCAGTTGTTCCTCTGTCGGGAATTCCACCAGACCCGAATCTGCAAACAGAAAGACTCCGTTACAACCATATCTGCAATCCGGAACCACCATCAGAAAATACGCCGATACTGTTTTTATTCCGGGAGCTGTCTTTACGATCTGAAGCGCCGGGCGCAATGTATCTCCCGTAGAATGACAGGCTCCTGCCACCATGCCGTCTACCATTTCTTCACGGGCCATCATAGCGCCATAATAAAGAGGATCCTGTAGCAGGGAAGCCGCCCCCTCCCTGGTCATACCCTTCTTTTTTCTCAATTCGTACAGTTTCTCCGCCATCACAGGAAAATCATCACAGTGCTTATAATCAAGGATCTCAATCCCCGCTTTTCTGATCTGCTCTTCGTCCGGTATTCTGTTCTCTCCGTCAGATAAAAGCAGGATACGCGCGAAACCTTCCCCGGCGATCTGTAACGCGGCTGCGGTAATCCTGGTATCATAACTCTCAGGCAGAACAATACGACAGTTTTTCTCGGCCGCTCTTTTCTTGATCCGCTCTATAAATTCCATAAAACCGTCTCCACTCTTTTGTTATTGGCAGAGGGTTCCCTCTGTCGTCTCTATCGTGTCGATCACAGCAGCTACAGTGGCATCTATAGGGCCCAGATGATCGCAGCGCGCCATGAGCCGGGCCGAGCCTCCCTCCTGAATAACAAGGACATAATCACCCACTCCGGCGTCCGCATCCGCCCCGTCGCAGACCACAAGTTCAGATCCGTAAGTTTTCCCATTCAGATCCACTGCTTTAGTGATCAGCAGTTTCTGGCCTCTGTAATCTTCGTGTTTCTGCGTGGATACAACATTACCTATTACTTTTGCTATCAGCATGTATCCGCCTCCCTATTCTATTGTGTGCATACTGTCCACAATTGCTGTAATCCCGGCGTCGCAGCAGGCTTTTGGATCAGGCAGGCAGAAAGCGCCTTCCTTGCTCTTCGCATAGATCACGGTTTCTCCGATCCCGCTGCCGATCGCATCTCCGGCCACGATCGGTTTGCCTTCCGCGTTTCCTTTTGAATCAACCGGCTGGATCACCATAAGCCGTACGCCGGACAGCCTTTCATCTTTCTGGACTGCGACAACAGTGCCGATCACTTTCGCAATCTGCATATCATATCACCTGCTTTCCGGATATATTACTTTCTGCATCCGAGAATCCTTGACTCGATAGAGCATATCTGATTCACTCTTTTTATATTACGATCTCCTGCAAGGTCGGTCTCCATCCATATTTTAATAATTTCTTTCGCCACGCCGTCGCCAATGATCAGGCTTCCCATGCACAGTACATTGGAGCCGTTGTGCAGCTTGCTGTTCCTTGCCGAGTATATTTCGTTAGCAACCGCAGCCCTCACTCCCGGCACTTTATTTGCCATGATAGAGGAGCCGATCCCGACTGCATCGATCATGATCCCATAATCACATTTTTTAGAGGAAACCGCCTCTGCCACCATAAACGCATAATCCGGATAGTCGCATCTCTTTGTACTGAATGTTCCCACATCTACACACTCGTGCCCAAGCTCCTCTGTGATGTATTTTTTCATTCTTTCTTTCATCTCATATCCGCCGTGGTCCGCGCCAATCGCAATTTTCATCACGCATCACCTCCTGCATATTTCTCAAAGACTTTTTTCCCTTCTATATCTATATAATCAACTACCGCCATGATCGTAGCGTCGACCGGCATATTGTTCGTCACTTCCGTCTGCCTTGCAGAGCTTCCTCCCACTACAAGTACAACTTCCGACTCTCCTGCCCCGACAGCGTCAATTGCCACGACCGGCTTTCCTTCATTTTCCAAAGTCAACAGGCTGATCGGCTGGACAACCAGCATTTTCAGTCCTACCAGTTTCTGTTCCTTACAAGTGCATACCGCACTCCCGATTATTTTCGCCGCATACAAGAAAAGCACCTTCTTTCACAAATGAAGAGTCTGCAGTCCTTTGAGTCCTTTGTCTCCGGGAACCGCAAACTCTTCTTTATCTGTTTGCGCAGCGGACAGCTGCTCTACATCCGCTTTTAATAATTATTTGTCACCGCAATGTCAACTCTTCCGGACGGGCATTTCTGTCTGCATGCCCCGCATCCGATACATTTATGGCTTTCTGACTCTCCGGCTGCACCTTTTACGATAGCGGCTGCGCTGCTCGTACCAATCCTGTTCGCGCCAGCCTCTATCATAGCCATCGCTGTCTTATAATCTCTGACTCCGCCGGAAGCTTTCACTCCCATGTCCGGACCTACTGTCTGGCGCATCAGTCTGACGTCTTCCACTGTTGCTCCGCCTGTAGAAAATCCTGTAGACGTCTTAACAAAATCCGCTCCGGACATCTTGGCGATCGCGCATACTTTTACTTTTTCCTCATCTGTAAGCAGACAAGCCTCGATAATGACTTTTACAAGAGCCTTTCCGCGTGCAGCGATAACCACTTCATCAATATCCTGCTTCACATATTTCCAGTTTCCGGCCTTTGCCATGCCAACATTGATCACCATGTCAACCTCGTCAGCGCCTTTTTTGATGCTGTCGATCGTCTCCTGGACTTTCGCCTCAGTCGTACATGCCCCGAGAGGGAAACCTATTACGCAGCATGTCTTTACTCCCGATCCGGAAAGTTCTCTGGACACAAGGGGAACATACCCTGAATTCACGCATACGGAAGCGCATTTATACTCTTTTGCTTCTTTGCAGATTTTAATGATCTGTTCCGGTGTTGCGTCTGCTTTCAGAAGAGTATCGTCCAGATATCTTGCGATATTCATACCTGTTCCCGAACTTCCGGACGAACCACATGATTCTGCAGAAACTTTGTCATATATTTCATCAGTGATTTCTGCAATTAATTTTTCTATATCCATATCAAACTATCTCCTTCATGTATTTAATTCCGTTACCTGCCGATTTTCTTCCGGCTCTGTTCATTTAGCCTCAGCCTGGGGAAGGATTCCTTCTACATCGGCATGCGGACTTGCAATTACATGAACGGACACCAGTTCTCCGACACGTTTCGCTGCTGATGCTCCCGCTTCCACAGACGCCTTTACAGCTCCCACATCACCGCGTACCATAACTGTTACCAGTCCGGATCCGACCTTTTCTTTTCCGATCAGGCGTACGTTTGCAGCTTTTACCATAGAATCTGCAGCTTCAATTGCTCCTACCAGACCTTTTGTCTCCACCATTCCCAATGCTTCGTTTCCCATTTTGTTTTACCTCCATGAAATAAATATATTTACTTTGAAAATTACCTGTTTACTTTTCAGATCATTAAGCCTGCGGAAGGATTCCTTCTACATCGGCATGCGGTCTCGGAATCACATGAACGGATACAAGTTCTCCTACTCTCTTGGCCGCCGACGCGCCTGCTTCTACGGACGCCTTTACTGCTCCCACATCACCGCGTACCATAACCGTTACCAGTCCGGATCCGACTTTCTCTTTTCCCACAAGATGAACATTCGCAGCCTTTACCATAGCGTCTGCCGCCTCAATTGCTCCTACCAGACCTTTCGTTTCCACCATTCCCAATGCTTCTTTTCCCATTTCAGTCACCTCTTTAAAAATTTTATTTATATATGTAATTTTTTATTGTTACCAGTTCTGTCCGGCAAAACCGTACTGTAAGATCATACGATCCGGAACGCTCCGTGAAGCGTACATCTTCTGGATCTTGTGAAGTTCTTCGCCGAAGTCAGTCCTTCGCCTGTCGGAGTAGCGATCGTCAATGTCGTATATCCTTCGCCGTCAATGCCAAGTCCTGCATAGGACGGTGCATTCTTTACAAAGATCGTCGTGTCGATAGCCCGCCCCATCTTTGTGAGATTGCTGACATTTTCCGAATGCATGATCGCAGTGTGATGACAGCCGTTCTCAGCGATTACCGCTTTTTCTATCGCTTCATCTACTGTCGCCGTCCGCGTAAGCGGTATTACCGGCATCAGCATCTCCGTCTTGACAAGGGGATGTTCAAAAGGCACATCCGCAATAATGATCTTCGCTTCTTTTGTCGTATAGATTCCGGATTCTTCCAGAATATATGAAGCGTCTCTGCCTACGAACTTTTTATTCGGAGCGTGCTTTCCGTCTTTTGTCTCGATCATGACCGTATCGCAGATTTTCTGAATTTCATTTTCATCTGCAAGATACGCGCCTTCCTTTATCATATTTCGAATCAGTTCATCCGCAACACTGTTTTCAACCAGGATTTCTTTCTCCGCGATACATAAAATGCAGTTTTCATAATAAGCGCCTTTTACGATATCCGCTGCAGCCCTCTTAATATCTGCCGTAGCGTCTACAACAACCGGCGGATTTCCCGGCCCCGCAGCAATACACTTTTTCCCGGTCTTCATTGCGATTTTCACAACAGCTTCTCCTCCGGTCACGGCCAGCAGCCGGATCACCGGATGATTCATGATAACAGCGCTCGTATCCATCGTCGGGTTCGCCGGTGCGCATAAAAGGTTGGCAGGTCCGCCCGCTGCAACGATTGCCCTGTTAAGTACCTGGATCGTCGTGCAGGAAGCTTTTTTTGCTCCCGGATGCGGATTAAATACCACAGCGTTTCCCGCCGCTATCATGCTGATCCCATTGTTTATGATCGTTGCTGTCGGATTGGTGGACGGTGTGATAGAACCGATCACTCCAAATGGGGCCATCTCTGTCAGCATCAGACCGTCATCCCCGCTTTTTGCCAGTGTTTTCAGGTCCTCTGTTCCCGGTGTTTTATTTGCCGCCAGAAGATTCTTGACCACTTTATCCTCCACATGTCCGTATCCTGTCTCCTGATGTGCCAGTTCTGCGAGCATCCGCGCATTCTCCCTGGCAGCTCTGCGCATTGCATCGACAAACCGTTCCCTGTCCTCCAGGGAAAAATCCATCAGTTTCTTCTGCGCACAGACTGCAGCGTCCACAGCAGCTTCGGCCGTCTCAAAAAGGCCGTCTTTGCCCGGTTCCGGCACTGCATTTCCTCTTTTCATCTGATCCGCCGGCATATTCAGGAATTCTGACACTTCCTGCACATACCGGGAAATCTCTGAGGTTGTAATTCCCATAGCAAAACCTCCGTTTCTGAAATTTTTATACTAAAATCTGTATGTCAAGCTCCTTTGCTTTCTCTCTGGCAAGCGGAGTCACTACAGCGTGCTTTGCCGCCGGAATCTGGCGATAACCCATGGAATAATACTTTTCTACCATTTCCTCTGTCACCACATCCGGTTTTTCTTCTTCCACAATATCCGCCAGTTCTCCTAAGCCGGGAGTAAGACCGGCAAAAGAAATCCCCATATCCCACATATCTTCCATCAGATCACGCATTGCCTTGCCGAATTTTCCATCCGGCAGGCTTTTGGAATCATAAGGTTCTCTGAAGATTACCGGTTTCCCTGTCATCAGGAAAAACAAAGTAATCCTGATAAATAGTTCATCTTCCACTCCTTCTTTTATCTTCTTCATAAAATTAATAGAAGGGACATATACTTCAAGCTTTCGGTAACTTCCGAGAGAGCTTGTCACATGTCTTATGTCTTCCTTATTCTCCTGACAGAAGAACCTGTTTCCTGTGATATCCGATGATGTTTCATCTGTATTTTTTTCTTCCATAAAGATTTCTATCGTATCCAGTTCCCCGTATAATTCGAACTCTGACAAGCTTTTCCCCAGTTCTACCGGAATCTTCGGCACCAGAAACAGGGTTTTTCCTACAGCCCTGTCCAGCTTTGGCTTTCGCATATAATAAGTCAGAACCCGGCGGATCACATCACGGATTTCTTCTTTACTGATCTTTATATTCATGAAACATCACTCGCCAATCTGATAATATCCAAAAAGCTTTCCGCACTGAGACTGGCTCCCCCGATAAGGAATCCATTTACATACGGCACAGATGCAATGTCCTGCACATTCTTCGCATTTACGCTGCCTCCATAGAGTACTTTTACCTTATCTCCGGCATCCCGGTCATATGACAGCAAAAGTTCATGGATAAACCGATGTGTCTCACCTATCTGATCCATTGTAGGTATCACACCTGTTCCAATTGCCCACACAGGCTCATATGCAATAAAGCATTCGCTTATCCGCCCGCCCAGCTCTTCATGGACCGCATCCATCTGTTCTTTCAGTACTTCCTGATAACGACCGCCTTTTCTTTCCTCCAGAGTCTCCCCTATGCAGATCATAGGACTAATCTGATACTCCAGTGCCGCTTTCGCTTTTTCAGCCACGATCCGGGATGTGTCTCCATAGTATGTACGACGTTCCGAATGTCCTGTCAGGGTTACCGTGCATCCCATATCTCCAAGCATCCCTGCGCTGACCTCTCCCGTATATGCGCCTTTTTCTTCCTTTGCCACGTCCTGCGCGCCATATATGATCCGTTGTTCATATCTCAGGCTGTTTCGGAACAGATACAGGTATGGATACGGAGGAAAGATCATCACGCGGATATTTTCCGGAATTTCTGCCTGTTTCAGAGCCTCAAGAAATATTTTCGTTTCTTTGCCAGACATGTTCATCTTCCAGTTTCCGGCTACAATATATTCTTTTCTTGTCGACATTCCCAGTTTCTTTTCGAGATGTTTCCTCACGAGCCTTTCAATCTCAACTCTTTCCATTCGACACCTTCTCACATTTTCAATTTCCGTTTAGTAACATATGTGCATATATATGTTAATTTTGTTCACGCCTTGATAATATCATAGCAAAAGCCGTCTGTCAATAACAGGAATTCACACTCTTTAAAAACTTTCTTCGTAAGCATCCATGAATACATTTTTCACATCCATAACAGAAGCATCTTTCGGATTATCCGGCATGCAGGTGTCATTCATTGCATTCACGGCAAGCGTCATCGCGTCCTGTGGTTTAAAGCCCTGTGATTTTAACGTAGGAATATCAATTTCTTCAGCCAGTTCTCTAATATAGCGTATAGCCTCCTGTGCAGCCTGTCTGCATGTCATATCTACCGTCTTCACTCCCAGCGCTCTTGCAATCTCTGCATATCTCTCCTGGCATTCGGAAACATTATATTCCATAACGTACGGCAGAAGAATGGCATTAGCCACTCCGTGAGGGATATTATAGAAGCCTCCCAGCTGGTGAGCCATGGCGTGTACCATCCCGAGACCTGCATTAGAAAATGCCAGGCCCGCCATGTATTCCGCCCAGCACATATCAGTCCTTGCTTCCAGATCATTGCCATCCCGCACTGCTCTTCTCAGAGCTCCGGCAACAAGCTTCACAGCCTCCAGCGCCAGGCCGTCCGTATAAGGGAAATGGGATCTGCACACATACGCCTCGATCGCATGAGTCAGAGCGTCCATCCCTGTAGCTGCCGTCAGACGCGGCGGCATCCCCGTCATAAGCCTCGGATCATCAATAGCCAGGCTGGCTATACAGTTGTTATCTACCATCAGCATTTTGATCTTCTTTTCTTCATCTGTAATAACATAATCCCGTGTCACTTCTGAACCGGTTCCTGCTGTGGTATTGACTGCTATGATCGGCAGCCCCTTTTCCTTCGACTTATTCACCCCTTCATAATCTCTGACATCTCCGCCATTCGTAGCCAGAACCGCCACCGCTTTCGCCACGTCAAGCGGCGAGCCGCCTCCTATTCCGATCACATAATCGCATTGATTTCGAACAGCCGCATCAAGCCCCTTCTCTACGATCGCCGTCGTAGGATTCGGCTTGACCTCTGTAAAAATCGCATACTCCATTCCCGCATCTTCCAGGATCTCCACTACTTTTCCAACCGTTCCCGCTTTTAGGAGTCCTTCATCAGAAACGACCAGCGCTTTTTTGCAGTGAAAACTTTTTACATATGCAGGGATCTCACGGATAGCTCCTGCTCCGATCAACGTATGCAGAGGTTGATATAATTCTCGAAATCCACTCATATTCCCACTACCTTTCGTTACATTTGTTACTCATAATTGCACATAAGTTACCTATGTAACAATTTATCATTTAAGGCATAAAATGTCAATACAAACAGGCAAAATAAACTTTTGTCATAAACAAAAAAGACTCTTCAGATTTACCTGAAAAGCCTTTCTTAAAATTATTTTTATTTATTTCATCCGCTCCAAAACGAGAAGCGCTGTCTCCTCGTCCGTAATCAGTACATTTATGATCTTTCCTCTTATAGCCGCACAGATACATTCCACCTTGCTCTGCCCGACCGCTACTCCAATCCTGCGTTTCTTTTCTTTTATTTTCTCCAGCGGAACTGACACGGTCCTCTCATCCAGTTCCCTGTCACAGATATTTCCTTCACTATCAATTATGTGAGCACAAATATCTCCGACAGCGCCTTTTTCTATCAGGCGGAACATCTCTTCCTCACTGAGATACCCTGCACGGCAGAGCGCATTCTGCTGTCCGTAAGATCCCATAGTAATAAGTGCAACATTTGCGTCATATGCAAGTTCCATCACCTTGCTCACATTCGTTTCACTTAAAAACATCTCCTTTAACTGCCGGCTGTCGACCAACGCCGGACATACAGGCGCAAATGCCTTCGCACCCCATGCTTTTGAAAAATTTTTGGCAATCTCAGAAGAATAAATATTATTCTGCAGATCACTTACACCACCACACAACTGAACCACAGTTGCATCTACAAAATCTCTTGTTTTATTCAGCAGGCTTGTCACGGAAAAAATTGTATTTCCCCACGAAAATCCTATGATATCACCGTTTTTCACAATGCTTTCCAGGTATGCCACCGCTCTGCGGCCCACATTGATCTGTCTGGAAATGTTCGTCTTATCCGGTGCTATAATTACTTTATCCAGCCCCGCCAGGACGCGAAGTTCCTGTTCCATCTCCGATTCATAATTCTGTGGCGGAACTACTCTGACCTGCACGATCCCTATCTCTTTTGCCTCAGTCAGCAGTCTGGAAATATACGGGCGGGAACATCTGAGTTCCTTCGCGACTTCCTCCTGACTTAGATTGTCCTCATAATACATCTGAGAAACCCTGACAAGAAGATTCATCTTTTTATCATCATATCTCTTTATTTCTGGCACACCGTTATCCTCGCTCTCTGTTTTACAGCAAATAGACGGGAAGTTCCTCTTCCCTGTGCTTGCGGTCTTTTTCTTTTGCTTCCGGTTTCACTGCTGTTTCCACAATATTTGCGTTTTCTGCAACTACTGCCTCTGTCTTAACTGCAGGCGCTCTGTCTGTCGCTTCTGCT
>DWXI01000238.1 GCA_019119265.1 Candidatus Mediterraneibacter intestinigallinarum
GGTCACGGATGGCGTTTCTTAGAGAAAAGAGCCAGCTTATGACGGAGAGAGCGAGCAGTCCATAAAGGATTGCAAAAGCAAGCGTCTCATGGGCGGCTGCCCACGGGTTCAGAACCGTGGCGGTCAAGAGAAAGTAAAGGAGCGGCAGAGTCAGCCTGAATTTTCCCGCCAGACGGAAGAGCAGAGACAAAAAGAGCAGGACAGCAGAGATACCGAGAGAAATAAAAACAGTGTATGGCATATAAAAGCCCCCTTTGCGTTTTTTCTTTGAGTATAACAGGAAGAACCGGGGGAGACAAATGTGCGATTGAGAAATTATCAGATAAAGGAGGTCATCATTTGGAAATCAAGATCAACCGGGAAATCCGGGAATACACGGAGGCTATGTATTTTGGCCTGTCACTCCGCCAGTTTATCTGTGCGGTTCTGGCCTGCGGCGTTGCTGTGGGCCTTTATTTTTTGCTCCGCCCCCATATGGGCATGGAAACCGTCAGTTGGGTGTGCATGTTGGGAGCGGCGCCCTTTGCGGCCATCGGTTTTATCAAATATCACGGAATGACCGCAGAGAAATTTCTGTGGGTATGGATCAAGAGTGAGATCCTCATGCCGAAGTATCTGGTATTCCATCCGGAGAACTTATATTACGAGCTGACAAAAGACGAGATCAGAAAACAGGAAAAGGAGGCGATGGGAAAGCATGTTAAGAACACTAAAAACCGTCATGCGGCAGGACAAGGAGAAGTTTAAGATCCCGAAGAGCGTACAGCAGGCAATCCCGATCCAGACCATCTGGAAAGACGGGATCTTTCTGGTAGGGAAAAACAAGTATGCGAAGACGTACCGGTTTACAGACATTAACTTTGAAGTGGCGTCTGAGGAAGATAAGAAAGCGATGTTTCTGGAGTATACCAATATCCTTAACTTCTTTGACTGCGGAGCGACCACCAAGCTGACTGTCATTATCCGCAGGCTGAACAAAGAGGAACTGAAAGAGGCAGTTTTTATCCCGAAGCAGAATGACCGTCTGGATAAGTACCGGGAGGAAGTCAACGATATGCTTATGGAAAAGACAGTGGGAGCCAACGGCATGATCCGGGAGCTGTATGTGACGATCTCTGTATACCGGAAAAACGTGGAGGACGCAAGGAATTATTTCCTGCGTACCGGAAACGGGCTGATTTCCCATTTCAGCAACCTGGGTTCCAAGTGCGAGGAACTGGACGCACAGGAAAAACTCCATGTACTGTACAGCTTTTACCGGGCCGGAGAGGAAAGTCATTTCTGTTTTGATCTGAAAACGTCCGCAAAACTGGGGCACAGCTTTAAGGACCATATCTGTCCGGATACGATGGAATTTGAAAAGGACTATTTCAAAGTGGGGGAGCGGTACGGCAGGGTGCTGTATCTGAAAGACTATGCCTCTTATATTTCTGATGAAATGGTGTCGGAGTTTGCGGATATCAACCAGAACATGATGATCAGCATTGATATTATCCCGATCCCCACAGACGAGGCGGTCAATGAGGCACAGAACCGGCTTTTGGGCGTGGAGACGAATATCACGAACTGGCAGCGGCGGCAGAACGCCAACCAGAACTTTTCTGCTACCGTGCCCTATGACATGGAACTGCAGAAAGAGGAAAGCCGGGAGTTTTTGCGGGATCTGACCACAAGGGATCAGCGGATGATGGTAGCTGTCGTGACTTTTATGCACACAGCGGAGAGTAAGAAACAGTTGGACGCAGACACCCATACCATTCTGTCCCTTGCGAGAAACCGGATGTGCCAGATGGCAGTATTGAAATTCCAGCAGATGGACGGGATGAATACCGCACTCCCGATCGGCGTGAGGAAGATTGACAGCATGAGGACGCTGACCACGGAAAGTTTAGGCAGCCTGATCCCCTTTAGGACGCAGGAAGTCATGGACAAAGGCGGGATCTACTGCGGGATCAATGCAATCTCACACAATCTGATCTTAGTAAACCGTGGGCTTCTGCTCAATCCGTCCGCATTTATCTTAGGCGTACCCGGAAGTGGAAAGTCTATGCTGACGAAGATGTTTATCCTGCTGATCATCCTTTCCACCTCAAAAGATCAGGTGCTTGTGTACGATCCGGAAGGAGAGTATGAACCATTGGTGCAGGCGCTGGGCGGTGTGAGCCTGCCGATCTGTGCGGGAAGTGATATTCACTTGAACGCTATGGATATGGTAAAAGGCTATGGCGATAAGAACCCGGTTGTGGATAAATCCCAGTTCGTCCTTTCTCTGTACGAGCGGATCACGGACGACCGCTATGTGATTGGGCCGAAAGAAAAGAGTATCCTTGACCGCTGTGTGGAGCGTGTCTATTCCAGAAAACGCCAGTACGAAATCCCGACCTTCTTTACGCTGCGCCGGGTGCTGCAGGAGCAGGACGAGCCGGAGGCGAAAGACCTGGCGCTGATGTTGGAACTGTTCACAGACGGTACGCTGAACAACTTTTCCCATCCTACCAATATTGAGACGGAAAACCGTCTGATCAGCTTTAATACACGGGGCATGGTGGAAGATATGAAAGACCTGGGGCAGCTTGTGATCACGGACCATATGATTAACCGGGTATCCCAAAACTGGGAGAACGGTGTGAGAACCC
>DWXI01000239.1 GCA_019119265.1 Candidatus Mediterraneibacter intestinigallinarum
ATAGATGAAAAGAGAGCCGGCGTAAAGAGATTCGTTTGTAACAAAAAAGAAATACTTGTAACTCTTTTGTAATGGTAATATAATAGTAGCGTGGCGGAAAAGCGGGATGAAATTTTCCGGTCCGTCATAAATATAAATGAAGATCAAGAGGAAAACGGTTATGGGAAAATATTTTGGAACCGATGGCTTCCGCGGAGAAGCAAATGTAGTGTTAACGGTAGAACATGCATTTAAGGTAGGACGTTATCTTGGCTGGTATTTTGGACAGGAACATAAGGCAAGAGTCGTAATCGGCAAAGATACAAGAAGAAGCAGTTATATGTTTGAGTATGCGCTGGCAGCAGGGATTACAGCATCAGGAGCCGATGCTTACCTTCTTCATGTAACGACGACACCGAGTGTTTCCTATGTAGTAAGAACAGAAGATTTCGACTGCGGTATCATGATTTCAGCCAGCCACAATCCTTTTTATGATAACGGCATTAAAGTGATCAATAGCGCAGGTCATAAAATGGAAGCTGAAGTAGAAGATAAGATTGAAGCTTATATTGACGGAAAGACAGAAGAACTGCCGCTTGCTACAAAAGAAAACATAGGACGTACGGTAGATTATTCTGCAGGAAGAAACCGTTACATCGGACATTTGATCTCCCTTGCGACACGTTCGTTCAAGGATATGAGGGTTGGACTCGATTGCGCAAACGGCAGCTCATTTGCCATAGCTAAAAGTGTATTCGACGCACTCGGGGCAAAGACCTACGTGATCAATAACGAACCTGACGGAACAAATATCAATACAAACTGCGGCTCAACTCACATTAATGTACTTCAGGAATTCGTAAAAGAGAAGAAATTGGATGTAGGATTCGCATATGACGGTGATGCCGACCGGTGTATTGCAGTAGATGAAAACGGCAACGTAGTGGATGGAGACCGCATTATGTATGTATGCGGCAAGTATCTGATGGAACAGGGGCGTCTTGAAGGTAATACGATCGTGACAACAATAATGTCCAACCTGGGGCTTTATAAAGCATGTGACAGAATCGGCATGAAATACGAGCAGACGGCAGTCGGCGATAAGTATGTATATGAGAATATGTTGAAGAATGGCTTTGTGCTCGGCGGCGAGCAGTCCGGACATATCATATTCAGTAAACATGCAAGAACCGGCGACGGTATTCTGACATCTCTGATGATCATGGAAGTGATTCTTGAGAAAAAACAGACGCTTTCCAAGCTGGCGGATGAAGTAAAGATCTTTCCGCAGGTACTTAAAAATGTGCGCGTAAAAGACAAAAAGACGGCCAGAGAAAACCCGGCGGTTGAAGAGGCGGTCCGCAAAGCAGGAGAAGAACTGGGCAGCGACGGACGTATCCTCGTCCGCGAAAGCGGTACCGAGCCTGTGATCCGTGTCATGGTAGAAGCTGCAACAGATGAAATCTGCGAAAAATACGTAGATGGTGTGATAGAAGTGATCAAGGCAGAAGGACTGACGGAGTGATTCGTGTTTGTTGCAGAGATTATGTAATATTCCGATTAGAAAATATCAAATCAATATGAGGACGCAAAAAAGACGGAACTGCATCGCCATGCCGGCCCGCTCTACCTCAAAGATTTGAATGGATGTAACGTCGAAAGGAAATGGGAGTTCATTGGAGCTCCCATTTCCTTTCGACGTTACATCCAGAACAAATGCTTTTCGGAACTCTCCTGCCTTGATGCATGACTCATGTAGTTCCGTCTTTTTTGCTGGCTCATCCGATTGATAGATTTCCCATCCGATGATTACAACTATCTCTGAACAAATACTCATAGAAACGGGAAGAGAGCGGAGCTTTATCGATAAGGCTCCCTTTCTTCTCGTTTTTATGAATGTTTGTTTATAGATTATTCTGTGGATAGACAGAAACGTGCCGGCATGGCGTTAAAGTATCCGCTTCTCACTGCGTCCGCAGCTCAGATTCCCTGCTCTTCGACTTTTTAGCAGGATGATTTATATACCAAACACAAATTCGTTCTTACCAGGACTGGAAGAACACATTATCCCCTATCACGACGCCATCACGATTTGAAGTATGTGCGTATAGGAAATAATAGCAATCTGAAACTGCGGCAAGTCTGGCTCCGTTGATAGCGTCCTGAGCAACCTGTATGGACAGGCTTGTAGGACCGCTGTCCAGAACAGACTGAAGACGGCCTGTTATAACAGGCTCAAACTGTCCGCTTGCATATACGACGCCACTGATCGAGTTGGGGAACCTGGGGCTCTCCACACGGTTCATGATCACGGTCGCAACTGCAAGCAGTGCGTCGTATGTCTGATAAGCCTCGCACTGGATTATGGCTGCGAGAAGTGTAACATCGTCTGTTGATGCATTGATCCCACCGCCATTTATGACGGAGTTATCATATCCTCCCCCGGAACTATTGCTGCCGGAACCGTTGTTTACAGAAGCGGCGGCTTCCTCGGCAGCTTTCCTTCGTGCTTCCTCTTCGGCTGCGATACGTGCGGCCTCCTCTTCACGGGCCTGTTCCAGGCGGGCCTGTACATCGGCCAGATTGGTAGAGGTTTCATCAGCCTTTGCCTGTAGGGAGGCCTGCTGAGACTGGAGCTGATCCTGAAGCTCCGTAAGGGAAGCCTGCTGTGTCTGCAGAGTCTTTTGTTCGTCTTCGATCTGCTGATGGATTCCCTTTAATTCTTCAAGTGCGTTACGGTCATATTGGCTGAGATTTTCAATGAAATCTGCTTTATTCAGGAAATCTGTCATATTTTCGGCGGAGAAGAGCAGTTCGAGAAGTGTTGCATTCCCATGTTCGTACATATATTTAATACGGGCTTTCATATCTTCATACTGCTGTTCTTCATTTGCCTGAGCTTCCTTCAGCTCATCAGTCGTACGGGCAATTTCACCGTTCAGCATTTCTACCTGCATTTCAGTAGAAGATATCTCTTCACTTAAAGCCAGGATGTCTTCGTTAATGCCCTGAAGTTCGCTTTCAAGAGCGGAAGTTTCATTTTCAAGGCTTTCAATCTCTTCATTATCTGCGAAAACAGGAAAAACCGAAAGTACAATTGCGAGAGAACAGATCATGGCGATGCCGGACTGTACCCATCGTTTTTTGTAGATTCTCATACGATAAAATCCTTTCTTAATTTGCAATATTCAGTTGGCAACAGCTCGGGTTGAACTGTTACTTCGGTTGCGAGTAAATATTATACTACAAATTGCGTTATTTGGCAAACTCTGATAAAATAAAAAAGCGTAACAGTTGTACGACCTTTTAAATGGAGACAGTTATGAAATACAGGATAAAGATGATAGGGCTGGATCTGGACGGTACGCTCCTCACAGACAGAAAGGAACTGACCGGACGAACGAGAAATGCGATCAGCAAAGCCATGAAACAGGGAGTCGAGGTTCTTGTCGCTACAGGTCGGCCGTGGCTTGGGGTGCCGGAGGAACTGAGAAAATTTCCGGGAATGAGATATGCTCTTACATCCAACGGCGCAAGGATTATTGACACCGTGGAAAACAGAGTGATAGAGGAACATCTGCTTTTGCCGGAACTGGCGAAAAAAGCATTGGAAATCTGCGGAAAATATGATACATTACAGGAGGTATACTTTGACGGACAGGGGTATGCTCCGGCAGATAAAATGATCTGTGTGGAGAAGTACCATAAAAACCCCAGTATGTGTGAATATATGAGAAAAACAAGGATACCGGTGCGGGATATCTTTGAGCTGGTTGAGACAGAGAAGCGTGGGCTTGACAAAGTCCAGGCGCTTTTTGCAGATATGGGAGAACGCTCCAGAGCATGGATGGAATTGAAGGAAAACAGCGGGCTGGAGCTTGTGGGTTCCTTGAAGTATAATATTGAGATCAATGCCGCCGGCGTTAATAAGGGAACGGGGCTTGTCAATCTGGGAAGACTGTTGGGGATTAGACGTGAGGAGATCATGGCATTCGGGGACGGCGATAATGATGAGACGATGCTCAGGGAAGTAGGATTTGGCGTGGCTATGGCAAATGCAGAAGAACAGGTGAAAGCAGCGTCGGATTATGTGACATTGTCTAACGAGGAAGACGGAGTTGCTGCTGCTATTGAAAAGTTCGTGCTGTCACAGACACAAGATCAGTTATAAAGATCTGATTCTGTATAATTATAAGGAGGAAAGAGGAAATGTTGGACATATTAAAAGCGATTATTTTCGGTATTGTAGAGGGAATTACGGAATGGCTTCCCATCAGCAGCACCGGGCATCTGATCATCCTGGAAGAGCTGCTGAAAATGAGTCAGGGCGATGAATTTTTCGAGATGTTTCAGGTTGTTATTCAGCTGGGAGCGATTCTGGCCGTGATAGTGATCTATTTCCATAAGCTGAATCCGTTTTCACCGAAAAAAACACAGAAGCAGAAAATGCTGACCTGGCAGATCTGGATCAAGGTAGTCATAGGATGTGTTCCTGCAGGCGTGATAGGGCTTCTGTTTAACAACCAGATCGATAAACTGCTGTATCACTGGTATGTAGTGGCGATCACGCTGATCGTGTACGGAGTCCTGTTTATTGTAGTAGAAAATTATCAGAAGGATAAAACGCCTCAGGTTACAAAGTTTTCTCAGTTGACGATACCCATGATCCTGATCATCGGCGTGTTTCAGATGCTGGCGCTGATCCCGGGAACGTCCCGTTCCGGAGCAACGATCGTGGGCGCACTTATGATCGGCGTTTCCAGAAGCGTTGCAGCGGAGTATACATTTTTCCTGGCAATCCCGGTTATGTTTGGGGCAAGCCTGCTAAAACTGATCAACTTCGGATTTAATTTTACAGCTATGCAGGTGGCTGTCCTGCTGGTAGGAGTGGTCGTCTCGTTTGCAGTTTCTATCGTAGCGATCAAGTTCCTGATGAGCTATATCCGTAAGAATGATTTTAAAGTATTCGGATATTACAGGATCGCCCTCGGCGTGATTGTATTCCTGTTCTTCGGAATTAGTGCACTTCTTGCATAAAGTTTCATTATAGGACTTGAAATTTACACAAAACATGCTAGACTTAATAAAATAGTCTGTATGATTATGCAATTGAAAAAAATGGAGGAATGAAAAATGAAAAAGTTATTGGCAGTATGCTTAACAGCAGCTCTCACTGTCGGGATGATCGCAGGATGCGGCAGCAGCGACAGCGGTTCGGGTTCTGATGGGAGCGGCGCTAAGACGGCAAAGGTAATTGATGTAGATCTTACGAGCGAGGAGTATGCATTTGGTGTTGATCAGACACAGCCGGAACTTCTTGAGCAGGTAAACGCATTTATTGCAAAGATACAGGAAGACGGAACGCTGGAGGAAATCTTTGATAAGTATTTCGGCGACGGCGAGCCGACGCCGGTAGAGTCTGCAGCGCTGGATGAGTCAAAAGACCAGCTCGTAGTCGCTACAAATGCAGCGTTCGAACCTTTTGAGTACATGGAAGGCGACAGCTATGTCGGCATTGATATGGAGATCGCAGCGCTTCTTGCAGATGAACTCGGACAGGAGCTTGTTATCCAGAACATGGATTTTGATGCAGTGTGTCTGTCTGTAGGACAGCAGAAATGTGATATTGCAATGGCCGGACTTACGGTCAGCGAGGAGAGAAGAGAGTATGTAACATTCTCAGACACTTATTATCAGGCATCCCAGCGTCTGATCGTGCCCAGTGACGACACGACATTCGATGACATGACGGATGCAGAGTCTATTGCAGCAGCGCTGGCTGAGCTTGACTCTTCCGTGAAGATTGGAGTTCAGCAGGGAACAACAGGAAACAGTTATGTAGAAGGTGACGAGAGTCTTGGTTTTCCGGGCCTGGAAGCTACATGCCAGACATATAAGAGCGGATCTCTTGCAGTGCAGGATATGCTCAATGGAAATATCGATTATGTGATCATTGACGCAGCTCCGGCGGCGGCAATCACAGAAGCAATCAACGAGATGCAGTAAACCTCTTTTGAGAAGGAACGGCAATGGGTAATTTTGGTCAGAAGATAGATAAGTTCATAGAAATATTTATAGATCAGAACGGATATGTACGGGTGGTAGAGGGATTACAGAATACTCTGCTTATCGCTGTATGTGGTCTGATTCTCGGTATCCTGATCGGTACGATCATTGCGACCGTCAGGGTGTTGCCGAAATATAAAGTGTTTCCGAGAGTGCTGAACGGAATCTGCAGTTTTTATGTGGCTTTGTTCCGCGGTACGCCTATGGTTGTGCAGCTGCTTGTGTTTTACTATGTACTCCTGCCGATCATCGGCTGGAACATCAATGGTGTGCAGGTATCTATGCTTGTATTCGGACTTAACAGTGGCGCCTACATATCCGAGATCATGAGAAGTGGAATCCAGTCCGTTGACCCGGGGCAGATGGAGGCGGGCCGTGCAGTGGGGCTAAGCTTCGGAGCGAGCATGACGAAGATCGTTATCCCTCAGGCAGTGAAGAACATTCTTCCTACACTCGGAAATGAGTTCATTTCACTGATCAAGGAGACGTCGGTCGTAAGCTTTGTGGGCGCTGCGGATCTGTATGTGGCGTTTAACTATATCGGAACAAACAATTATGAGTTCATGGTTCCGTATCTGGTGATGGCGCTGATCTATATTGCCCTTGTACTGGTGATCACGCTGCTCATAAAAATATTGGAAAGGAGCCTGAAGAAGAGTGATAGACGTAATTAATCTCAGGAAAAGCTTCGGCGATCTTGAGATCTTAAAAGGAATCAATATCACGATCAATAAAGGTGATATCGTCGCAGTGCTCGGCCCGTCAGGTTCCGGCAAAAGTACTTTTTTGCGCTGCCTGAACTGCATGGAAGATCCTACGTCAGGCAGTATCATCTTTAAAGGCGTCGATATCGCGGATATGAAGGTTGACATCAATGTGCACCGCCGCCATATGGGGATGGTGTTCCAGCACTTCAACCTGTTCAATAATAAGACGGTGCTTCAGAATGTAATGATGGCTCCGGCGTATCTCAGATGCCAGGATCTGAAGAAAGCAAAACGTAAAAACAGGATGATACGTTTTAAAAATACATTCCGAAGCAATAAGGAAGAGCTGATTCCGATCACGACGACGAAAGATCAGATCAAAAATGAGGAAAAAAAGCAGGCGCTTGATCTTCTGAAACGTATCGGACTGGACGATAAAGCGGATGTTTACCCGTCAACATTGTCCGGTGGACAGAAGCAGAGAGTGGCTATCATCCGGTCTCTTGCCATGAATCCGGACGTGATCCTGTTTGACGAGCCTACATCGGCACTGGATCCGGAGATGGTTGGCGAGGTACTTGACCTGATGAAAAAGCTGGCAAAAGACGGTATGACGATGGTAGTCGTCACACATGAGATGGGATTTGCGCGGGAAGTGGCTTCGAGAGTGATATTTATGGACGACGGACAGATTCGCGAGGAGGCTCCTCCGGAAGAGTTTTTTGACCATCCGAAGGATGAGAGACTGAAAGAGTTCCTGTCGAAGATTTTATAGTAACAGTTCAGCCATCAGAATGGAGCGGGACGATTTATTCTGTATAAGAATCGCCCCGCTCCATTTCTGATAAGCCGGACTTTTATATGCAGAAAATATTGGGAGTGTACGGAATATGAACTATGAACGGATACAAAAGGCAGTTTTTCTTGAACGCCCGAACCGATTTATTGCATATGTGCAAATAAACGGGGAGAAAGAGACGGTTCATGTGAAGAATACGGGAAGGTGTGCAGAGCTTCTTATCCCGGGAACAACAGTCTATATACAGGAGAACGACAATCCTTCAAGAAAGACAAAATGGGATCTGGTCGCTGTCGAGAAAGGGGAACGACTGATCAATATGGATTCCCAGATCCCGAACCGGGCGGTTCAGGAGTGGATCGAAGACGGAAAAATGATTTCGGATGTTCGCCTGATCCGCCCAGAGACAACGTACGGGAATTCTCGTTTTGATCTGTATGTGGAAACAGGAGAGGACAGAATATTTATCGAGGTGAAGGGAGTGACACTGGAGGAGGACGGAGTATGTCGTTTCCCGGACGCTCCCAGCGACCGCGCGGTGAAGCATCTGGAGGAGCTGATCCGGGCGAAAAAAGAGGGATATGAGACGTATGTGTTTTTTGTAATCCAGATGAAGAATGTAAAGTATTTTACCCCTAATACAGACACTCATCCCGAATTTGCGGAAGCCTTGAAGAAAGCGGCCGCGGCCGGAGTGAAGATACTCGCTTTTGACTGCGAAGTGACGCCTGAGAGTATTGAGATCTGTTCTCCTGTAGATGTAGTGCTGGAAAGCCCCAGGCTCAAAGAAACCGTGATCCCGCTGGTGGAGTGGTTCCGGAAGAACAAAAGAGATCTGCCGTGGCGGCGAAGGATGAACGCCTACCGGGTATGGATTTCCGAGATCATGCTCCAACAGACGAGAGTGGAGGCTGTGAAACCGTATTATGAGCGATTCCTGAGGGAACTGCCGGATATAAAAGCGCTGGCGGAAGTTCCGGAGGATCGTCTGCTGAAGCTGTGGGAAGGTCTGGGGTATTATAACCGGGCGCGCAACCTGAAATACGCGGCTCGTCAGATTATGGAAGAGTACGATGGTAAGTTCCCTCAGACATACGAGGAGATCCGGTCACTGAAAGGAATCGGAAACTACACGGCCGGCGCCATCAGTTCTTTTGTGTACAATATCCCGAAACCGGCTGTAGACGGAAATGTTTTGCGTGTGGTGAGCCGGATTACTGCAGACCGTGCGGATATGACGAAAGCATCGGAAAAGGGAAAAGTTGAAAAAGAGATAGAAGAGGTAATTCCCCGTGATGCTGCAGGGGATTTTAATCAGAGCCTGATCGAGCTTGGCGCTATTGTGTGCCTGCCGAATGGGGAACCGCGATGCGGCGAGTGTCCGGTAAAACATCTCTGCCTGGCGCACATACAGGGCAGGGAAAAGGAGTTTCCGGTTAGGACGAAAGCGAAGGAGCGTCGCATCGAGAAACGGACAGTGCTCCTGTTCCGGGATGAGGAGAAGATAGCAATAAGGAAAAGGCCTGCCCGCGGACTTCTGGCGGGCATGTATGAATTCCCCAACCATAGAGGGCATATGGATCAGGCTGAGATAATCCGCTATGGAAAGTCTCTTGGGCTGACGCCGGTCCGCATCAGGAAACTGGGAACAGCGAAGCATGTATTCAGTCATGTAGAGTGGCATATGATCGGATATGAGATTCTTGTAGATGAGCTGGAGAAAAATATGACGGCGGATGCTGCGGGGAAAGACAGTCGGGTTATTTTTGCAGATATGCGGGAACTTCAGGAGAAATATCCGATACCGGCGGCTTTTGGAGCATATATGCCCGGATAACGGATATGTAACAGAGCCCGCTCGGTTTTCTTGAAACCGCAGGCAGTATGTGGTACAATAGCCCATATACAAAAACAGGAGAGTATCATAAAATGAGTGAAAAAGCATCAATTTCCAAGCAGCAGCAGAAGTCTATGGAGACTAGGGAGAAGATATTTCAGGCGGCGAAGAGGATCCTGCAGAAGAAAGGATACGAGGAACTGTCCATCAAAAACATCTGCGAGGAGGCCGGGGTATCTAACGGCAGCTTTTATCATCATTTTAAGACAAAGGACGACCTGCTTTCCTACTATATAGAGGATCAGCCGAAGATCGATCCTGATCTTCTGGAACTGCCGGACAGTGTGGCCGGTGTAAAGCAGGGAATCATCCAGGTATACATGAACTATGTGAAATATTGTAGGGAACTTGGCGTAGAATTCATGTCCGAATATTACGATACAAAGAACCAGGCGTTGAACGCGGCGATCAGGATGGAACGGCCGTATCCTATCGTGACGGTTCAGCATTATGTGGAGAAAGCAGAACAGGCAGGAGTTGTAAAGCTGAATGTGAAGCTGGAGGAATTTACGACAGATATCAGAATGATCGTTATTGGAAATGTGTTTGAGTGGTGCGTAAAGCATGGCGAAGCAGATTTCGAAGGAAATATGAGCCGGTCGCTGGGCAAGTATCTTGACGCAACTCTTTGCAGTGCGGACGTCTGACCGCAGGTTACGGAAGAACATATGAGGAACAAAAGATGGGGGATAAATCAGAAAAGGCGGAATATGATATTATTATAAATCCCAAAGCACGTTCGGGCAGGGGAGAGATGGTATGGAAAAAACTTGAACCGGAGTTGAAGAAACGCCGTGTGTCATATCGCAGTTATATGACAGAGAGAAGAAAACATGCCCGGAAGATCGCAGAGTCAATTACTTCGGACGGGCGTGAACATATACTGGTCGTTCTTGGAGGAGATGGCACTGTAAACGAAGTTATCAACGGTATCAGGAGTCCGGGGAAAATTACATTGGGATATATTCCGATAGGGTCGAGCAATGATTTCGCCAGAGGGCTTGGAATTCCCAAAGATCCGGATCGTGCGTTTGACATTATACTTGCTCCGAAGAAAGTTGTACATATGGATCTGGGAATTCTTACAGGAATGGGAAAAGAGCGTCGTTTTGCGGTGAGCGCGGGGATTGGGTTTGATGCTGCGGTCTGCCATGAAGTCTGTATATCCCGGTGGAAGACCATATTGAACCGGATCGGGCTCGGAAAGTTAAGCTATGCAGCGGTAGCTCTGAACCGGCTGAGAAAAGACCGCCCGGTGACAGTAAAAGTACGGTTTCCTGACGGAGAGGAAAAGATATTTAAAAAAACATATTTTGCGGCTTTTATGAATCTCCCTTATGAGGGCGGCGGTTTTAAATTCTGTCCGGAGGCGTCTGCTGAAGACGGACTGCTGGATGTGGTCATTTTGCATGGAGTGTCTGTGCCAAAGATTATTTTCCTGTTGCCGCTGGCATTCTCAGGAAAGCATGTAGGATTTAAAGGCGTAAATATCATGAAGTGTGAAAAGATACAGATACGGGCGTCCAGAGCCTGCCCTTTACATACAGATGGCGAACCCGGTTTTTTAAGAAAAGAGATTGCAGTTCACATTATGGAAGAACGCATGAAGGTTATAACCGGCTAATTCAAAAGATTTGATAAATGTTTTGTGAAGATGGTTGTTGTCTATATTAAATCGTGCTATAATCGTGGCGGATTGAAAGGAATCCGGGGATAAACAATAAGCAGGCCAAACTGTAATTAAAAGGGGCGTCATATATGAAGCTGAAGAAGAAAATTTCGGATCTGGCTAAGAAATATAAACATGCCTGGGTATTTATATATATATTTGTGTATATGCCATGGTTTTTGTTCCTGGAGAAGCATGTGACAACGCGTTATCATGTGATCCAGACAGGGGTGGATGAGCATATTCCGTTTATTGAATATTTTATTATTCCTTATCTGTTGTGGTTTGTATTTATCGTGGCGGCATTTCTTTACTTTTTCTTTACGGATGTGCCCGGGTTTTATAAAATGGCGAAATTTATGTTCACAGGAATGACAGTATTTCTGATCATATCTACGCTGTTTCCGAATGGTCAGGATCTGAGACCTGTGGTATTTGAGAGAAATAATATTTTTGTAGATATGGTGCGTATGCTTTATCGGGCGGATACATGTACAAATGTATTCCCAAGTCTTCATGTATTTAATTCGCTGAGTGTCTGCATTGCCATCAGTGAGAGCAGTGCGCTCAAGAAGCACAGAGGCGTGTGCATCGGTGCATATGTGTTGGCAGGGCTTATTATACTGGCGACGATGTTTCTGAAACAGCATTCTGTGCTGGACGTGATCGGGGCAGGCATAATGGCTTACATACTGTACCAGTTCGTGTATGCTCCGGAAAAAAAGAGAATGCCGAAATACTCAAGACAGAAACGCCCTCTGCTACAGAATAAATAGATAGAAATCAGGAGGAAGAATAATGAAGAAGATCATGCTTACCGGAGACCGTCCTACAGGAAAACTCCACGTCGGACATTACGTGGGGTCCCTGAGACGGAGGGTAGAGCTTCAGAATACAGGAGATTTTGATGACATTTTCATCATGATCGCAGATGCGCAGGCACTGACGGACAATGCGGACAATCCGGAAAAAGTGCGCCAGAACATTATCGAGGTGGCGTTGGATTATCTTGCGTGCGGACTTGATCCGGAAAAATCTACTCTGCTGATCCAGTCTCAGATACCCGAATTATGCGAGCTTTCCTTTTACTATATGAACCTGGTTACTGTGTCGCGTCTGCAGCGTAATCCTACGGTGAAGTCCGAGATCCAGATGCGTAATTTCGAGGCGAGCATCCCGGTTGGATTCTTTACCTATCCGATCAGCCAGGCGGCGGACATTACGGCGTTTAAGGCTACGGTCGTACCTGTGGGTGAGGATCAGATGCCGATGCTCGAGCAGACAAAGGAAATTGTACACAAGTTTAATTCTGTTTATGGCGAAACTCTGGTAGAACCTAAGATTCTGTTACCGGACAATGAAGCCTGCATGCGTCTGCCTGGCATCGACGGCAAGGCAAAGATGAGCAAGTCTCTCGGAAACTGCATCTATCTGTCGGAGGAACCGGAGGATATCAAGAAAAAAGTATTCAGTATGTTTACGGATCCGACACATATCCGTATCGAGGATCCGGGAAAACTGGAAGGAAATACTGTATTTACTTATCTGGATGCATTCTGCAGACCGGAGTATTTTCCGGAGTTCCTGCCGGAATATGAAAACCTCGATGAACTCAAGGAACACTATAAGAGAGGCGGCCTTGGCGATATGAAGGTCAAGAGGTTCCTGAACAATGTGCTCCAGGCAGAACTCGAGCCGATACGCAACCGCAGGAAAGAGTGGCAGAAAGATATCCCGGCCGTTTATGAGATACTGAGAAAGGGAAGCGAGAAGGCCGAGAAAGTCGCTGCGGAGACGTTAAAGGACGTAAAGGCTGCAATGAAGATCAATTACTTTGATGATGAAGAGCTGATCAAGATGCAGGCAGCCAAATATACGGAAGACTGATCGCAGTCTTGAATAAAAGCAGAAATGAAAGCTCTATGTGAATGGACATCCATTTGCATAGAGCTTTTTTGCATAATAAAAAAGGACATTCCACAATGGAATATCCTCTTAAAATACGTGCGATAGAAGATTCGAACTCCCGACCTTCTGGTCCGTAGCCAGACGCTCTATCCAGCTGAGCTAATCGCACATGCTATTTGCTGCTATCTCCACAGCAGAAACAATTATATTATATTTTTGTCGATGTGTCAATGTTTTTATTAAAAAAATTCTGTTCCTGAAGTGAAAATTCTGTTGACAAAAACAAAATACTAGTGTACTATCTAACTATAGCACTGATACACAACTAGATGTTATAAGAATACAGATCAAGAGGAGGTATGTCATGGAATATAACGCGGGCACTCCGATCTATCTTCAGGTGATAAACGAACTGAAGAAAAAGATGGTAAAAGGTGAACTAAAGCCGGGAGAGAAGATGCCGTCCGGCAGGGATCTGGCAGTTGCGTACAAAGTCAATCAGAATACGGCGGCAAGGATTTATCGTGAGATGGAAATGTCAGGTTACTGTTTTACAAAGCGGGGTATAGGAACTTTTGTATCAGAGGAGGAGAATATGTTTCAGGATCTGAAGAAAGAGATGGCAGATGAATTGCTGAAGAATTTCATGCATGAGATGAGCGGGCTGGGTTATCAGAAAGATGACATTATCAGTCAGATCGCAGATTATAAGGAGGATGGAGAAAATGATGCTTGAGTGTAAAGAATTGACGAAATGGTTTGGTTCCAGGGAGGCAGTAGCGGATCTTACGCTCAACCTGGACAGAGGAAAGATATACGGATTGCTGGGGGAAAACGGCAGCGGAAAGACTACGTGGATGAAGATGGTGGCAGGGCTGACCAGGCCGGGGCGAGGGGAGATCATCTACCAGGGCCATCCGTTGGATTATACGGATAAGGGGAAGATCGCATATATGGCGACAGAGCCGTTTTTTTATGATTTTATGACTATAAGAGATGTAGGAGAATATTACGAGGCGTTTTTCAAAGATTTCGACCGTAAGAAGTATGAAGATCTGCTGGGAAAGATGGGGCTTACCCAGGAATTGAAAGTGAGGAACCTGTCCAGCGGAATGAGCGCAAAGCTTAAACTGGCGGCGACGCTTTCCAGGAATGCAGAGCTTTATCTTCTGGATGAGCCGTTGAACGGTATTGACTATAAGGCAAGGGAAGAGATCGTTAACCTGATCCTGGAAGAAGCAGACGGGGAGAATACATTTGTCATATCCACGCATCTGCTTGAAGAGATTGAAAGCTTTATTGAATATGCGATCTTTATCAAAGACGGTCATTTGATTGATAAAATAAATCTTGAGTCAGAGCGGATGAAGAGCGGACGTTCGCTGACAGAGCTTTATGTGGAGCTTATGTAGATATTTTTAAGAGGAGGAGAAAATAACATGCGTAAACTGATCAAATATGAACTTAGAAAACAGAGGACGTCCAGAATGGTGATCTTCATTGCGCTGGCGATCACACTGATCGGATTCTGGGCAGGGTTATTATTTAAAAACGAGTCGCTGATGGCGGTGTGTATAGCAGTGATGATCGCGGGGGCATTTCTGGTACTTTTTTATACGGGAATCGAGAGCATACTGGTGTTGAACCGGGATCTCAGGACGAAACAGAGCTATATGCTCTGGATGCTGCCGAAATCTGTATGGGAGATATTGGGGGCAAAATTTATATCGGCAATCCTGCAGATGCTGATTGTGTTTGGCATTTCCGGAATTGCAATCGGGATTAGCAGCACGGTTGCAGTGCTGAAGATCGGAGGACTTGCGGATCTTGTGCGGATGGGGCAGGAACTATCTGGTCTGTTTATAAGAGGCGGGCTGCATTGGACGGATCTGGTCTATCTTGCATTTGTTATCTTCCTGAGCTGGACGCTGGTGATCATGACAGGGTTTCTGGCGGTCATACTGGCCAGAACACTGCTGATCAGATCAAAATTTGCCGGCGGACTTGCGGTGATTTTTTTCTTTGTTATTAACTTTGTTATAGAAAGAATATACGATCTTATCTATCGGATTCCGGCGCTTGCAGCACTGCCTGCGTTGGAATGGAATATATGGGATACGCTGTTTTATGTGGTCATCTGTCTGCTCCTGTTCGGGGCATCAGGAGTGCTGGCGGAGAGAAAACTGAGTGTGTGATCAAATGACGGGAAAACGGGAAGCGGCGCGGAAGAAAAGAATGCAGCTTCTCGTTATCCGTGGAGCACACAGTACATATCTTCCGGAAGCGGGGCAGTGAAAACCATCTGCTTTCCGGTAATGGGGTGGAAAAATGCCAGCCGGTAGGAGTGCAGCGCCTGTCGGCTGATGAATTTCATATCGGGATTGTAAAGATAGTCTCCAATGAGGGGATGACCGATATGTTTCATATGAACACGGATCTGATGGGTACGGCCCGTCTCCAGGGTAAGGGAGACAAGGCTGTGCCCGTTTTTTTCCTCCAGGACGCGGTAGTGTGTGACTGCATTTTCACCGTTTTCAAGATCGATCTTACGTTCGATCAGAGAACTCCCGGTCCTGCCTATGGGAGCGTCTATTGTACCGCCGGGAGGATTGATGCCGCCGCGGACGATCGCCAGGTATTCCCTCGTTATCTCATGGCGGACGCCCATACAAGAGAGGATGCTGGAGCTTACCATGTGTTTTGCGATCACGGTCAGGCCGGAAGTATCCCGGTCGAGGCGGTTTGTGCACCGAAAGATGAATGGCTTGCCCTGCTCCTGATAATAGTACATCAGAGCGTTGGCAAGAGAGTTACGATAGTTGTTAAGGGATGGATGGACCGGCATCCCGGCCGGTTTGTTTACCACGATGATGTCCTCATCCTCATAAATGATATCCAGAGGCAGTTTTACGGCAGGAATGTTCGGAGAAGATTCTGTCTCCCGGATGCGGACAGTGAGAACATCACCATCTTTTAGCTGTGTGCGCATATATGCCCAGACCCCGTTTATGAGGATACTTTCAGGCATTTTCTTAAGCTGTGTCAGATTCTGATAAGAGTAGCCGAGGCGGCGCAGATACTGCTCAATGCGCAGGCCGGTGGAAGTATTATCTATATGATAGGTGATTATCCGTTTCATAAGTTTCTCCTGTCTGGTAAATGAAGTGCGGCGCGTTTTGCACCGGGAAACACTAACGATATTTTGCCGGGGTTTACGGAGGATGTCAAGAAGAGTTTTCGACAGAGTGTGGATATCTTTTTACAAGTTATATAAGTTTGTCGATAACCCGATTTTCTGCGATAATCATATTGCAAATCAAAAACCATAATGTTATCTTGTAAGGCATCCAAAGCATTTCTTGGCAGCGGATGCCTTTTTACTGTTATTCACAGGGCAGGATCGCCCGGAAATCCTTAGTAAAATCCTTAGGATCAGAAAACGAGACGGATTCCACTTTTTTCTTTTGGTGGAACGTGGTAAGATGAAGGAGGAAAGCGAATGATCGCAGACAAAGACAAAAGAGACAAAGACAAGATAGACGAAGAAAAACGAAACAACTACCCAAAGAGCGAGAATGCAGACGCAGAGCGCAGTGACAACTTTATCATGCTCCCCACCGTGGATTTCTGCTTCAAAGAGCTGATGAAGAATCCGAAAGTGAGAAAAGGATTCGTGGCGGCGATCCTTGGGAAAGAGCCGGAGACAGTCCGGCGGACCACGGTGATCGAGACGGAGCTCCGGAAAGAATCAGAGGATGACAAGCTCGGGATCCTGGATGTGTTGGTGGAACTGGAAGACGGGGTTAAGATGAACATGGAGATGCAGGTTCCGTACTTTGAGTACTGGGCGAACCGGGTGCTCTTCTATGTGGGCAAGATCTACACTGGTCAGATCCAAAAAGGTGATGATTACGATAAACTGCAGAAATGCATCCATGTAAGCATCCTTGATTTCATCCATTTTCCGCAGGACAACAGGTGTTACCGTAAGATCACATTCTGTGACGTGGAGACGGGAGAGCAGTATACGGACCTGATGGAACTGCACGTTCTGGAGCTTAAGAAACTGCCGCCGAAGGATCAGAACGAGGACGGAGTCATCCGCTGGATGCGTTTTCTCGGAGGGAAGAGCCGGAAGGAGTTCGAGGATATGGCAGAGAAGGACGAATATATCAAAGAAGCATATGAAGATCTGAAAAAACTGAGCCTGGATGAGCAGAAAAGGCTGGAGTATGAAGTGAGACAAAGAGCAATCCGGGATCATAACTCTCAGATGAAGAGCGCGGAGAGGCGTGGAGAAAAGCGTGGGATAGCAATCGGAGAAGAACTTGGAACTCAGAACACTTTAAAACGTCTTGTAAAAGCCAATGTGGAGTCGGGAAAATCTCTGGAAGAGATCGCGGAGTTCCTTGGACTTGATTTGTCTGAGGTGCAGAGATTGACGGAGGAGTGAGGAGTTCGAGGATATAGCAGAAAGAGATAGACGAACTTATGAAAGAAATAAAAAAGAGACGAGCAAACAGGATGAATAGAGTGCATAAATGAACATAGAAAAATTGCAGCGGGTCGTTTCCGAAAGGAGACGGCCCGCTGCTGTTAAGGCGGTATATCGGCAAAGAATGTAATATATCAGAAGATTCTGTAAATTTTATCATATTTTCGGGATTTGTTGCATAGCTCAAATTTGATGAAAATGCTATCCTTTCAGAGACATACTGGATAAGTATGAGACCATGATCAATCTGAAATGGAGGCGAGGAAATGAGAAGAAAAAGTGTAAGGCTTGGAGCATGCGCTCTTGCTCTGACTCTTGCGGCTGGCGTTGTGCCGGTATCCGGCATGGACATACCGGAAGTAAGGGCTGCAGAGAGCGGCAGTGTATCTGATCTGCTCCAGATCAGGACCGGAGATGGCAGCAGCGCCGATCTGAAGCTCTATGCCGGAGGTCTGTACGAGGGAGCACTCGAGCTGGAGGCAGGCACCTATGAGCTCAGCCTGTACAGGAACGGGGAGGAAAGTGATGTTACGGACGAGATCACCGTACCTGAGAGCGGCACAGTGTATGTACGGTATCAGAATGGACAGCTTACGAACTCTGTGGACAATGCCGGAGAATTTCACACAGCGGCATTGACCGGAAATTTCTGGGGATTGGAGTTTACAGACGAGGAAGGGAACGGGTATTCTATCGCAAGCTGGGATCCGGCTGATGCGAACGCAGAGCTTGACTACGTGGGCGGCGGTATCTATACCAGGACGTTTGAGTTCAAAGAGCTGGAAGAAGATGTGGTGATCGCGGACGGCGGTTATAAGGTAGCGTTTGACGATGGATGGGATTATTCTCTGGGAAACGGAAGCGGGAATATCGAGCTTACGGTACCGGCGGGTTCAGACAGTCTGACCGTGTTTGTGGACGAGAAGAACGGACAGGTATACGATTCTGTGAGGACGGCTCCGCTGAATATTTACCAGAACAGCGGCGCTGTGACGTCAACGGCATTTGAGACTACGGTATCACTGATCGGAACCGTACGTCAGAACGACGCTGACAACTGGACAGCCGAAGCAAAGGGGTATGAATTCACCCAGATATCAGACAAGCTGTACTTGTATCAGAAGACATTTAACGCAGGCGCATACGAGTACAAAGCGGTATTTAACTATTCTAACTGGTATGAGTCATACGGCGGGAATAATAAGTCACTGCAGATATCAGAGGACGGAACAAATGTCGTATTCCTCTATGATGTGGAATCAGACAGGTTATATGATACGGTCAATGACTACAATATCGTAGCTCAGATGCTCGGGTTCGAGGCGGTTCCGGTAGAGGCGGAAGTCAAAGACAATACAAACGGTACGACCACATTTGTAATGGCAGCAGGAGAAAACGATGAAGTCAGACTGTACTATGCGGATAAGGATTCACCGGACGACTTCAAAGAAGCTGCCATGACAAAGGGAACAGACTCTAACGGAAATTTCAACGGATCTTATCAGTCTGATGCACTCTTCCTGGGTGACGGCGCTCTTGACTATATTTACTACTATACTGTAAACGGCACGCGGACGCTGGATCCGTCCAGACCGGAGACAGAGGTAAATGGTGAGACATACTCAAACTATACGAGAGATGAGTTCGCAGGACGGCTCGTGTGTGTACCGGGAACATTTCCGGGACCGAGCTGGGATGCGGCGTCTAATGAGATGACATACGAGGGCGGCGGACTGTATTCTTATACATTCAAAGACGTTCCGGCGGCAAACTATGAGTTCAAGATCTCTATGGGATCATGGGATGAGAACTACGGCGTCGGCGGTGCAAGAGATGGTTCTAATTATGGGATCTCAGTGACAGAGAAGAGAGATGTGACGGTATATTACAGCGATATCAGTCATCTGGCCGTGACAGACCTTGATTATGTTTTTGCGGATATCTCCCTGGAAGGAACAGGTATTCCGGAGGGAACAAAGCTCACAGATACAGGACTGACCGGTATCTACAGCGCAACGGTTGCCCTTAAGGCAGGTACTTACAGTGACCTGAAGCATACATACAATGATGAGGAATACCCCATCGGAGAATTTACTCTGGCAGAGGATAAGACAGTAACATTCTATTTCGATCCGGTGACAGAGATCTACTATAATAATTCTTCGGACGAGAAACTTGATGAAGAGAAGATTTACTATGACAGCAAGGATGAGACATACAAGAGTATCTATGGTGCGGTTCCGACAGATACAAAAGTGACATTTTCGATCGATACGGGCGACGACGCGCAGCAGGTGAAGCTGGTACTCAAAGGAAAAGAACAGCAGATCCTTGATATGGAGAAAGCAGACGGAGCCGAAAGCGGAACAGTGAGATGGACTGCAACGACCAGCTTCAGCCAGTACGGCGAATATGAGTATTACTTCGTAGTAGGCGGACAGTCCAGCGTGAAGATATACTGTGATGACGACGGATACTATGGAACTGGAATCACGGCGGACCTGACCCAGGTAAAACCGTACGAGATGAATGTATACAAAGAAGGATTCGAAACTCCGGACTGGATGAAAGACGCAGTGATCTATCAGATATTCCCGGATCGTTTCTTCAACGGAGACACATCCAATGATACGGCTCAGACAGAATCCCGCGGAGCGACGGACTATGAGCTGATCGAAGACTGGTATACATGGCCGGAAAATCCGGAGCAGGAGGAGTTAAATCCTGATGCTTATCCGGAAAATGCATACAAAGGAGACGGAGAGTGGAGCAACGAGATCTACGGCGGCGACCTGGAAGGAATCACGGAGAGAATTGAGTACCTGAAAGCGCTGGGAGTAAATGTGATCTACTTAAATCCGATCTTCCATTCTATCTCAAGCCACAGATATGATGCTACAGACTATACGGAGATCGATCCGATCCTGGGTGATCTGGGTGACTTTACAGAGTTGGTGGAAGTTGCAGAGGCAAATGATATGCATATCGTTCTGGACGGTGTGTTTAACCATGTGGCGGATGATTCTGTATACTTTGACCGGTATTATAAGTATGTCGGACAGGACGGCAAAGTAGGCGCTTATCCGTACTGGGCATATGTGTTTGACTATCTTGCAGCTAATGAGGATGCAACAGAAGAAGAGGCTGAGTCCGAGGCGAAGAAATATTTCGAGGACAGAGGAGTTACAGACTTTACTTATAAAGAGTGGTTTGATTTTACAGGAGAATATCTGACAGATGATGCAGGAGAGGTCGTACAGGATACGATCGGAGAGCGCGCCGGACAGAATGTGTACGCATATGACTGCTGGTGGGGTTATGACTCCATGCCGGTCATCATTGCGACAGACGGCTCCGAGTACCAGACAGAAGGCTGGGCGGAAGAGATCATCGACGGAGAAGACAGCGTGGCACAGTACTGGCTGACAGAAGGATCCAATGGATGGAGACTGGATGTGGCTAACGAAGTGTCCGACGAGACATGGCAGAAGTTCCGTGAGTCAGTGAAATCCCTGTCAAGCGACAATGTGATCATCGGCGAGATCTGGGATGACGCGTCAGAATATCTGCTGGGCGATATGTACGACTCTGTTATGAACTATGTGTTCCGCGACGCAGTGCTTGCATATGCAAAGGGCGGCGATGCGCAGAGCAGTGTAAACGAGCTTGAGAAATTAAGAGAGAGATATCCGCAGGAAGCATTCTATGCGATGATGAACCTGGTAGGCTCTCACGATACAACAAGACTTCTTTCCGCATTAGACGGCATCGAGGATGACAGAAATCAGAAAGAGCCGGAGAATGCATTCCCGACTTACGAGACTACGTCGGATCTGGCAAAAGAGAGACAGTATCTTGTAGCATTTATCCAGATGACCTATCCGGGAGCGCCGACAATCTACTATGGCGATGAGATCGGAATGGTCGGCGCCGACGATCCGGACGACAGACGCGCTATGGAATGGGGCAAAGGAAACAAAGAACTGGTAGAGTGGTATGCATCTCTGGCAGCAGTGCGCAGCGCATATCCGGCACTCCGTACAGGAGAGATCGAGCCGGTGGAGAGCAGTGAGGCTGCAGAAAATATCATGGCTTATGTAAGAAGTGATGAGGATGCAGTTCTCTACGTGGCGGCGAATAATAACACCGAGAGCGCACAGCCTGTTACATTCGAGGCGAAAGCCGGTAACACATACACGGATCTGATCAGCGGAAGTACTTATACAGCAGACGAGAACGGAGCTCTTACAGTGGATGTACCGGCGCTCTCAGGCGTGATACTCACGGACGATGTAAGAGATACGCAGATCGACAGCGAGGCACTGGCTCCTGCATATGACAAATCTTACATTTATGACGGCAGCAGCTCAGATCCTGGAACGGACGAACCGGGAACAGACGAGCCCGGAACGGACGAACCGGGAGCAGACGAGCCGGGAACGGACGAACCGGGAACAGAAGATCCAGGAACAGACGAGCCTGGAACGGACGAACCGGGAACGGACGAGCCGGGAACGGACAAACCGGATGCGGAAAATCCTGGGGCCGGAGATAACGGAAACGGCGGAAACACCGGAAATAGCGGAGATAACGGAGACAACGGAAACAGTGGAAACAACAGTTCCGGAAGTAAAGATACAGATGGTACGAAAACTGTACAGACCGGAGTCGAGACAAACGTCCTTCTTCCGGGAGCTCTGCTTATCCTTTCAGGAGCCGCAGCGGTCGGTGCGGTTGTAATGAGAAAGAGGAGGGGAACAAGTGAAAAGAGATAATTCTCTTCTCCGGTTTTTTCTTGGAGTGATTCTGCTGGGGGCAGGACTTTTCCTGTTCAGTCAGCGGGTTATAGTGCGCAGCGGCTGGTATGTATGGAGGGTTGGCACATTTGCCATGCCCTCCGGTCTTGTTGTCGTACCTTTGATCATCGGTGTGATCTGGTACTTCTGTAATCCTAAATCAGTTATTTCCAAGATAATCATGAGTCTGGGAGTAGTTTTTATCGTCCTGACGGTGATTATGAGTATTTCGATCAGCTTTATGGCTACTTCATTATTTGATTACATTTTGATCCTTTTGCTGATCGCGGCAGGCTGCGGGCTGCTTTTGAGGACATTATTCAAAAGAAGGGATGAATAACAGAGCATAAAATAAGGAGAGTGTCAAAATGTCTATATTTGAAAGATTAGGAGATCTTGTAAAATCGAATATCAATGATCTGATCGATCGTGCGGAAAATCCTGAGAAGATGGTCAAACAGATCATTATCGATATGGAGGAACAACTGCGGAAAGCAACGCAGGGGCTGGGAAGTGCCATGGGCAGCCTGAATCAGGTAAATAAGCAGCTTGCAAATGCGCAGATGCAGTCAGATGGATGGAAAGAGAAAGCAAAACAGTGTCTGGCAGCAGGAAATGAAGCACTTGCAAAACAGGCGCTTGACAATAAAGTGAAACAGGATAAATTGGTTGTCCAGTATCAGGAGATGAGCACGTCTATGCAGGCTCAGGTAGACGAGATTAAATCCCAGGTAGATATTCTGAAGCAGAAGCTGGAGGAGGCGAGGAGCCGTCAGGCAATGCTTGCCGCCAGAAGCCGTATGGCCGACGCTAAATCTGATATGGCAAAGACGCTGGGAGGAATGGATAGTTCCAGTGCATTTGCCAAGATGGAAAAGATGGAGCGTAAAGTAGAGGAAAAAGAATCTCAGGCGGCGGCATTTGCCGATGTATCCGGGGTAGAGAGCTTACAGTCTGATCCGTTCGCCCGGATGGAGAGAGACAGTCAGATTGATATGGAACTGCAGAAACTGAAAGAAGAGTTAGGCGGGGTGTAAAGGAAAGATATGAATATTATATTACCGGCAGTACTTATTATCGGAGGAATGCTCAGTATCTTTTATCTGCGGCCGAAAATGCAGAATAAAACGATGGAAATGAAATTTATGCAGACAAAGTCCATTGCTGAACTCCGAGAGATGTTTGATAATATGGATAACATGGACTTGGGTGAGGATTACCGTCAATATGTGGAGTTAAAAGGAAATGTCTGCAGTCAGGCGCCGGTTATGACGCCATATTCTGAGCGGGAAGTGGCATACTGCGAGTCAGGCCTGACGCAGGTGACAGAAGTAAAAGAACAGTACAGAGATAATGAAGGGTGTCTCAAGACACGAGTCACAAAAAGAGATAGCCCGATTTCCAATGAAAAGACGTCGCAGGTCATCCGGATGAAAGATTCAACAGACGCGGGGGAGATAGTTCTGGAAATACAGGCGTCCGGATGTGAACTGGATATCCCAAAGACATTTGATCGGTTTGAACCAAAGAATAACATGAGCAGGTACGGATATTTCTCTTCCCGTTCATACGGGCGGTTTGGAGCCGATACTCTTGGGTTTAAAATGACGGAGAAAACAATCGAGCTGAACCAGAAACTTTATGTTATCGGAGAAGCATTCCTCTCCGGAGGAGAAATCCATATCGGAAAACCAAAGGATTCGAAGAAACCGTTTATCGTGTCTACAAAATCTGAAGAGGAACTGATAAATTCTTCTGACAGAAATGCGTTATTTTCACTGGTGGGAGGAATTGCAGCGGCTGCGGCAGGCGTGGCGCTGATAATTTATCTGAACATCTGAGGATTCGTTTTAGGAACTTTTAGGAGGAGAAGTTTGGAAAATATGAGAAATGGAACTCCCGTATTTGGAGGTATGATGATATTTTTAATAGCATTTTTCATTATAGCAATCGCTGTGGGAATCCTGCAGATCATCGCAACGTGGAAACTGTACAGAAAGGCCGGAGAAAAAGGATGGGCGGCAATTGTTCCGTTCTATAACCTGTATGTTATGGTAAAGATCGCGTGGGGGAACGGATGGCTGTTTCTGCTGTATCTGGTTCCGATGGGAAACATTGTCTTTGCCATAGGCACTTGTGTTAAGCTGGCGAGGGCATTTGGAAAAGGCGGCGGTTATGCTGTCGGACTGATCTTTCTACCCTATGTGTTCCTTTCAATACTCGGTTTCGGACAGGCAGAATATCAGGGAACGGATAAATTTATCAGCAAAGGCATTATCATAGCAACAGCTGTAACAGGGGGGCTGTATATCCTGTTTATGGTCGCGGTAAGCGCGTTGGGATTCGCAGCCGGATTTATATATGGCCTGTATGAAGGGCCCCGTAATACAGATTATGAGATTTTTGAAGATGAAATTCTTGAGGATGACGATTATCTGTATCTGGATGAATATAATGATCTCTATGACACAGAAGAAGACTATGACACAGAAGAAGATTCTGATTACCAGCGGCTGGAGGATCAATATGAACCCGTCGCAGGAACTGAGTATTTTGTAGAGGTTCCGCTGCAGAATGGACATGGCAGCGTGAATGTGCCGGCATTGAGAAGCGATTTTCTCACAGTGTCTGACACAAATCTGTCATCGGCAAAAGAAGGGGTAATGTCGATCGTATATCTTACGCCTATTTATGCAGAAGACATGAGTGAGATGGTAGAGGGCATAATGAAGACAGAGGCGGGAGCCATGTATGAAATGCCCGAGTATTACCAGAATGTTACGGAAAGCGAGATCGTAACGGGAGACGGATATGCCATGCAGCGGCTAGACTATGAGATGGAAGGTTATGGCGGGAGGATCTACAGGGGATATGAGATCATCCGATGCAGCTACGCGGGCGAAAACTGTGTGACGCTTATACTTACGGTGGATGGTGTATCAGCTACGGAAGAAACAGAAAATATAGCTCGGGAAGCTTTTGAAGTATATGGGATTGCCCCTGAAATTTGCCGGAACGATCCTGAAACGGAGAGATAAGGGAGGAATCGTATGAAACGCTTTGGACCCGGCTGTGTGCAACAGCGTTCATCAGTAAGGGAGACGGACAATGAGGATATACTACAATAAGTTGAATAAAGAAGTAAAAAAGAATATTAAAGAAAAACGGTATTCCAGAACAGAGCTGAAGGAAGTCTATGATGAGCTGAAAAAGACGCAAGAGCTCAGGAGCAGAACATTCAGAAAGGTTATGGTCATGGTGATCGCAATTATTGCCGCATTAAATCTGATGATGATTCCGGCAAATCTGCCACTGCAGCTTCTCTTGTTTACCTTATCCGTAACGCTTGTCTGTGGTGTAGGCGCGCTTATTGTCTGCTGGGTATTGATGTTTGGGATCCTGAAAATACAGTTTAATACAGTAGTCGATAAAGCATACCCTGAAAATATGGGAGAATACCATCTGTAAAAATAAGTTGCTGAAACAGAAAAAAGAGCCGTCTGGCTCTTTTTTCTGTTCAGGCGAATAACCCATTGATCAGATCCGTGATATTTACCTGACGGTTTCTGCCGAAAGGTTCGTAGGAAGTATGGATATATGTGTGAGATTTAGGAACGCGGATTGGCTGAACGCTCTGACAGTCCGGGTACGGCGCAGTGGTAAAGCAGATCTTATGGCGGAAGGGCAGGCGGTCGAAAGCCTCGATGTGTTTTCGCGTGCAGCCGTTTTGATCGTTGAATTTTACCAGCAGACGTTCCCTGTCTATGCGTTTCAGTCGGCGGTTCCACTTTTCTTTTGCTTCTTCGGCGCTGTGAAAATGAAGAAAAAACAATTCTACGGATTCACTGCCGCTGTCAGTGTCAATCTCAAGCCTTCCGACAGGATAATGCCCGTATCGTTTGTCGCTGCATATTTCCTGTTTCCATCTTGAGTCTTCCGGCGCGATAAATGTCAGAGGAGCCTGGAGATAATCGTCCAGGCGGGTGAGGAAACGGATATAATCGTCCGCCATGAAGAAACAGCCTACAGTAGGAGACTGTTTTGGCAGGTCATAACTCTCATAGATCATCCCACCCCAGCAATTGTTGGATAAAATAGTAAAACGTGTGCCCTTAAGGCCCTTCTTACGCCGGTGTGCCGGCAGTTTTCTTTGATATTTCTGTATCTTCAGTCGTAAACCTTCGTAAGTCATGACAAGTCCTCCTGATAAGATGAAATATGTTTTTCGGCGCGGTCCTGTATTGCCGACAGATAGGCCGCTTCCAGAAGTTTGACATTATTTTTTATGTGAAACTCGCCTATTCGCTGCAGATGTCGGCTGTAAAACTTTTCACGGTCTTCAACAGAAAACGGCTTAGTATTTAGAATTTCTTCAGCCCAATTGTCTGCGGATTCCAGAAGAGAGAGATAACGTATCTGGTTTCCGATCCATGCCTCCCGGGTAACGGTATCGGATACAAGGCAGGGCAGACCGTTTATTTGTGCTTCAAGGAGCACCACAGGAAAACCTTCATATTGAGACGGCAGGACAAAGAGATCCATGGCGGCGTACATTTCTTCGGGCCGGGCGGTTTCTTTGCAGACAATGATCCGGTCTTTGTGCGGATGGTTTTTGATCAGTTCTGTTGTCTTTTTGTAGTCCGGGCCGTTTCCGACCAGAAGCAGACAGATATTATTGCTGACGTCTGCAGCGTGTCGAAAGATTTCCAGAAGAAACGGCTGGTTTTTCTGGGAGTTGAATCTTCCGATATGGCCGATGACAAAGAAGCCGTCCAAACTGTATTTCCGGCGTATCTTCCTTCGGAGGTCATTCTGAAAGCGAAACTGTTCTGTTGAGAAACCGTTTGGAATAACCTGGAATTCTCTGTCTTTGAACAGCCATCTTCCGGCGTCTGTTCCACATGCAAATGCATGGGTCAGAGTATGAGGAAACAGCGGTGAAAGAATCTTGTGGACGAAGGAACGGGTGCAGCGGGTGTTATGGCTGTGAGCGATCCGGACGGGAATCCTGCATACGGCTGCAATGAGAAGCTCAAGGGTGACGGTTGCGCTGTTTCCGTGAATATGGAAAATATCGTAGTGTTTCCCGTTGAGATTCCGATAAAGAGCCAAATAGTAGGAAAGTGAAGAGGTTTTGCGTTCCGGAAGGGCGACTATTGAGACGCCGGGCCGACAGCAGACGGAACGGTAGGTTTCCTCAACGGGAATACCTGCAAGAATTGTGATTTCAAACCGGTTGAGATTTATATTTTTTGTATAATTCATTATTACTGTGCTTATACCGTTGACGGCCAGGTTGTTTGCACAGACAGCAACCCGGATTTTACATTTGTCGTTCATTTTATTCCTCTTTTCTGATACTGCGTTTGAGCAGTGCGGCGATGCTGCGGGGCATTAGAGATTTCAGTCGACTGACAGGCTGCAGCCCGGTCTTAAGATTATCTATATAATCCTCGTTCCAGAGTCCGGAATATATGGTGTCGCGACAGGAAGGACGTGAAGCGGGTCTGCTCAGATTCTCCTGTCCGGTCATAGCATCTTTGAGTGACAGCTGCCGGATGATACCTGCATGCTCCTGTATCTGCCGGAAAAGTCTGAGGCCTTTTTCCGTATTGATGAGTACGGCGGAGAGACCCAGTGGAGAGTCGATGTCCGGACAACTCTGCCATACGCCCCAAAAGTCTCCTGCGGTAAGATCTCCGGAGCGGCGGATTCCCGAGAAACGGCATCTATAGCAGCTTTCTCTGTAAGAATTACCATTCATGAAATGATATCCGTATTTGTCCAGGACAAACGGCCGGGATACGGTTTTGCTTTCTGATCCCAGCTTTAATCTGTACTGGGTTCCCCATCCTTTTCCTTCTTTGGATCTGAAATTCATATCTGTTATGGAACCTCCCATACAGTGAGACTGTGATTTAAGATATTGTCGGAGCAGCGCGGGAGAGGGAACTCCATGACAGATCAGGTCGAGCGTGTAAAGGCATGGATGATCCCCTCCCAGAAAGGAGTATAATCCGGCAATCTGGCACGGGGTTCCGGTGAAAAGCACAGTCTGACCGTTTTTAAGCCGGTTCCTCGCCAGTTTATAGCTGTCGCCGGTGTCGGACTGAACATATTTGGAGGACCGGATCTTATATCTGTCTACAGAATCTGTGACTTCGACATGTCGGACAGAAAGGATTTTCCCGTCTGACGGATCAGTATGAAAAGCAGCTCCGTATATGACGCCGCCCATCTGCAGGACAGCTTCTGCAGCCGCGTCGGATACGCCGCCGGAAGCGGACTGCATAAGAGCCTTTTTATCTCCGGATTGAAATGCATACACTTCCAGAGGAGAACTACAGGGGAAATTGTCGCTGCAGACAGGACATTTTTTCAGACACTGCCCACATAGAACACAGATTTCCCGGTTAATCTTTGGAAAGAGAAATCCTTCATTGTCTTCTCCCATAGTGATCGCATGCATCGGGCAGGCATGTTCGCAGCTCCTGCATCCGACGCAGTCAAGACCTGCGGTTTCAATTGTGTTCATGATCCGGCCCTCCCTGTTTCCTTCCGAAAGTATTCTTCTGTCTTCCGGCGTTGTACCGCGATAATCTGTTCTGTTTTTTGATAATTGATCTCTCGTTTCATGACATCATGCGTCTCATAAATGCTGCGTACATATCTGTCGGAGAGATCCAGCCTTTTCAGGAGATCTGTAAGTTTTTCTTCATTTCCGTAAGAACCGCCGATACTTTTCCGTATGATCGAGACGAAAGGGCGGCGGGTAATCACAGAGAAGATGGTTCCGTGGAAGGTGTCTGTAATTACTTCCTGTGCGTTTGCAAAGTAAGAGAGCAGCTCAAAAGGAGAGCATGTGATCAGTCGGTCGGCATATCGTTGTACTCCTCCGGCAGCATAAATTTTCAGTCCTTTCCATGCAGCGTAATTCCGGATCCATTCGGATTCCGCGTCAGTGATCCTTCCCGGATAAGCGTAAAGCAGAAGATATTTTGTCCGGGTATCAATTCGGGGAAGACTACATTTGCCTATATAGTCGTATATAAGGACCGGATCAAGATGTACCTCGGGGATACGGCCGGTAAGGCTCCGGATGATATTTTGCGAGTTCTCATCACGGACAGAGAATGACTTTATCTGTGACAGAAGAGAGGCAATCTCCGGAGTTTTTTCATATTTGTCCAGCTTATCCAGCGTCGTATTGCCGAAAGACGCCGCATATGTAATGACTTTACCTGCATGGTTTCCGCTCCCGAACAGTTCGGGGGCATAGCCGACATCAGGATTATCTTGAGTACAGTTAAAGACTTCGTCGCTGCCGATCACAAGGATATCCACTTCGGCCTGATAATTCGGATTGACGTTAAGCCCCAGAGAAGAGTGATATTTCCCGGCAAACTGCCGTTTGAAGTTGAGATATTGGATACGGTGCGGGAAAGGCGCATTCAGCTTCAGGATATTGTACGCTTTGCGGAATTTGCCCGACACGGGTGAAAGAGTTTTTCCGGGATGATAATCCACAAACTCTACCTGGTGCCCCAGTGATTCCAGCATGGATTTCAGTGCAAAAGCCTGAAGAAACGAACCGTAATTAATGATTCGCTGCATAGATAAAATACCGATTTTTGACATATATACCTCCCGTAATCTGTGTGTTACGAAAGGCAGAAAGAAGAATTTACTATATTCTAATCAGTATTTTCTGTAAAAGTCAAGAAATAACAAATAAAAACAGGCAAAAAGGACACGAATCTTGAAAAAGTGACATATTTTCGAGAATCGTGTTATTGGTTTTGTATAATGAGACGGATAAACTGAAAAAAAGAAAGACAGAGAGAAGAAAATAAATATAAGCGATAATCAATCAAGGAGAGAAGATGGGCGAAATGGACAAAAGGATGAAAGTCTGCCTTGTCTGTTCCAGCGGAGGACATCTGGCACATCTGCATATGCTGGAACCGTTCTGGAAAGATAAAGAACATTTCTGGGTAACATTCG
>DWXI01000240.1 GCA_019119265.1 Candidatus Mediterraneibacter intestinigallinarum
GGTGACGGCATCGGCGCAGAAGTCATTTATGAAATTAAGCATATCTCAGAAAGCATTAATTGTGAATCCGGAAGAGAATATAAGACGGATGAGGTGGTTGAAGTGAAAGTAACATATGAAAATGGATGGGAACATATGGATGTTCATGTAGATCTTCCGGGAACTTATGAGGAAAACTATCAGATCCGGATGCTGAGTCGGAATAATATTTCAGGTCTTCTGAAAATAAAAGCAAGCGGAAGAGACGGACAGAGCAGATATACGTACCGTGTCAATGACGGGATATCCATGGAAAAAACATTCGAAGCCAAAGCTATGAAAAAAGATGATATCGAAAGGTTTATGAAGGATCTTATGGAAACTGTGGATGATATAAAGGAACACCTTCTTGATCCCGACGGTCTTGTCCTGAAGCCGGAACTTATTTTCATAGAAAGGGGAAGATACAGATTCTGTTATCTTCCGGTATCGGAAACAGAAGGGAGGAGGCCGTTATGTATTTCTTTCCATGAGATGACGGAGTATTTTGTGAAATCCATTGATTATCAGGATACATCAGGCATAATACTGGTTTATAAGATACATAAAGAGACATTGAAACAGAATTATGATCTGAAAAGAATCATTGAGGACAGTAGAAAGGAGGAAACGGAATGGGGAAAAGAGCGGCAAAGCAGTGGAGAGAAAAGAGAAAATTTATCCGATAATGCAACGTTTCTTTTAAATACAGATGACGATGATGACGACGAAAAGGAGAACAAATATCAAAGAAGAACAAATGCGGATATACTAAAGGAAGAAAAGGCGGGATACGGGCCGCTGAAGAAAGTAGTAAACAGGATAAAAACCGGCCGCTGGGGGCAATGGGAAGATTTGATCATGGAAATGGATGGACAGGAATAAAAGAGCGTTTTATAATATGGAGTAACAGTCTATGACGAGTATAAAGTATGAAAAAAGAGGGAATTGCCAGTGAGATATAAGCCGGAAGCTGTCTGTACGGTCGGACTGATCGTAGTCAACGTGGCAGTATTTATGATCATGACAATGTTTGGGGACACGGAAGATGCAGTATTCATGCTGCAGCATGGAGCCATGTATGAACCTTTTGTTATAGAGCAGCATGAGTATTATAGAATGTTCACCTGCCTGTTTCTTCATTTTGGCATTGATCATCTGCTTAACAATATGGTAATGCTTGGAGCGCTTGGATGGAATCTAGAGCAGGAAATCGGTAAAGCGCGGTTTCTTGCTATCTACTTTGTGAGCGGAATCGCAGGAAATATCCTTTCGCTTTTTTATGATCTTTCCATGGAGAATCCCGCCGTATCGGCGGGAGCATCGGGCTCCATTTTCGGACTGATGGGAGCTCTTCTTTATGTGGTCATCCTTAATCGCGGCAGACTGGGCCGCCTCTCAGGGCGAGGAATGCTGATTATGGTTGCCCTTAGCCTTTACTTTGGATTTGCAAGCAGTGGAGTTGATAATCTTGCGCACATAGGAGGGCTTGTCTCGGGCTTCATACTGGCGGCACTTTTATATCGAAAGAACAAGACTTACGAAAGATCATATTTTTAGTGCGGCTTAAAAGACGGTCAGACAGGCAGCGTAACTGTAAAGACAGTACCGGATTCCGGGGAGGAGTCTGCACGGATTGTTCCGCCGTGGGCTTCTGTAATGCGTTTTGCCGCTGAAAGTCCGAGACCTGTGCCGTTTTCCTTGTAGGTTACGAATGGATCAAATATAGTGTCCATATGGTCGGCCGGTATTCCGCATCCATTGTCCTGACAGCGGATGACGACAGAATCATTAATCCGCTCTCCTGACAGAAAGATCCTGCCCTGATTTCCTACGGCATCTTTTGCATTTTGAAGCAGATTGAGGATCACTTCTTCCAGTTTTATTTTATCACCGGTAAAATCCCCCATTCCAGGCGTGATCTTTGACGAGAATTCAATATGGCTCTCTGCGGCGTCCAGAGAGATTGCGAAAGATACGGCGATATTCTTAAGGAGCTTTTCAATAGAAAAGACAGAGTGATGGAGTGTGCTGCTGTTATTAAAGGTAGAAAGTTCATTGAGCAGATCACACATAAACTGAATATCTTCCATTGTCTGACTCCAATTGTGGAACTCTTTTACTTCCGGATGCTGCGCCTGGATGATCTGGAGAGAAGAAGAAACGAGAGTCAGAGGATTCCGAATCTCATGTGCGATCATGGACACTGTAGTGTGATGGTTTTTCAGAAGCTGGGATATGATCTGTCTGGCGTCTTCATTTTCTTCCATTAACCGGTTCATCTGGTTGATATCTATATTATTAAGCATGATGCTCCCTTCTTTCCCGTTTTCGATGAAATGCATATCGTTATCCATTATCTTTCAGTGTAGCATGGGTATACTGCATGTTCAACAAAAATCGTTCGACCAATTTCGACGCAGACAAGTTCATATACGGAATAAACAAAAACTTCTCTTTTTCCAGAAAATGGTCTATACTACTATCATAAATAATCTGAGGAAAAGAGGAATGAATATGAGAGACAATGATTGTATTTTCTGTAAGATCGCAGCAGGAGAGATTCCGTCTGCCACACTTTATGAGGATGAGGATTTCAGAGTAATACTTGATCTGGGACCGGCTTCAAAAGGCCATGCCCTCATACTTCCGAAAGA
>DWXI01000241.1 GCA_019119265.1 Candidatus Mediterraneibacter intestinigallinarum
TGATACGGACATTAAGTCCAAGAAAGGAGAGGCCAGACCTATTGCCACACTCATTCTAACAGCTTAAGCAACAAGATGGGTAATTCCTTACTGGCTGTAAGGGGTATTAACCATAAATATATTGTAGTAGAGAAAAGAGGAAACAGAGATGAAATCATATAAACTTCTTACACCGGGCCCACTTACTACAACGGATACGGTAAAACAGCAGATGATGTTTGATCACTGCACATGGGACGATGATTATAAGCAGATCACACAGGAGATTCGGAAAGGGCTTTTAAAGCTGGCTCATGTATCTGAGGATGAATATACTGTTGTACTGATGCAGGGAAGCGGTACATTCGGTGTGGAGTCCGTGCTTACAAGTGTCATCGGTTCCGGAGACGAGCTTCTGATCTGCGCCAACGGCGCATACGGCGAGCGTATGGCTGATATCGCAGACCACGCAGGAATTAAGCATCAGGTATACAATGAGCACTACAACAAAGTGCCAAATGCCCAGAAAATCGGCGAGATGCTGGACGCGGATCCGGCGATCACACATGTATCCATGGTACACAGCGAGACGACATCCGGTATCTTAAATGATATCGAAGCGGTTGGAAAAGTCGTAAAGGAAAAAGGAAGAGTCTTTATCGTAGATGCCATGAGCAGTTTCGGAGGCGTAGACATTCCGGTGGAAGACTGGGGGATCGATTTCATTATCAGCAGTGCCAACAAGTGTATCCAGGGTGTGCCGGGCTTCTCTTTCATTATTGCAAGACGAGATCTTCTGGAGGCGAGCGCGGGAAAAGCAAGAAGCCTCTCTCTTGACCTGTATGACCAGTGGAAGACGATGGAAGTAGACGGCAAATGGAGATTTACTTCCCCGACCCACGTAGTGCTCGCTTTTGCCCAGGCGATGAAAGAGCTGGAGGAAGAAGGCGGCATAGAGGCGAGAAGCAGACGCTATACTGAGAATAACAGGCTTCTCATTGAAAAGATGGCTGAAATGGGGATTCATCCGTATATTGACAGTACCCACCAAGGGCCGATCATCACGACTTTCTTCTACCCGGAAGAGTGCCACTTTACATTTTCACAGATGTATGAGTACATTAAGGACAGAGGATATGCGATCTATCCGGGCAAAGTGACGGAGGCCGAGACGTTCCGTATTGGAAATATCGGGGAAATCTATCCGGAGGATATTGAGAAAGTATGCGCGATCATAAAGGAATTTCTGGAGGAATACAATCATGAAGAAAATTAAGGCTGTGATCTTTGACTGGGCAGGAACAACGGTAGATTTCGGATGCATGGCGCCGGTGCAGGCATTTGTGGAAGTGTTTAAACAGTTCGGCATCGAGCCGACCATGGAGGAAGTGCGTGAGCCCATGGGCATGCTCAAGATCGAGCATATCCGCACCATGCTGAAGATGGATCGGATCAAAGCGCTCTGGACAGAGAAGTACGGTAAAGAGCCGGGAGAGGAAGAAGCGCAGGCGTTGTATCAGATTTTCGAGGAGAAGCTTTTGAGCATTCTTCACCTCTACTCCGATCCGAAGCCAGGCGTGGTTGAAACCGTAAACCGTCTGAGAAGAAACGGTATCAAGATCGGTTCCACCACAGGATATAATGACAAGATGATGGAAATTGTAGTTCCGGCAGCAAAGGAGAAAGGCTATGAGCCGGACGTGTGGTTCAGCCCGGATTCTACCGGACAGAAAGGCCGGCCCTATCCATATATGATCTTCCGCAATATCGAGGCGCTGGGTGTCAAGAAGGTGCGCCGTGTCCTGAAAGTGGGGGATACGATCTCTGATATCAAGGAAGGAAAAAATGCAGGAGTATGGTCGGCAGGCATAGTAGTCGGAAGTTCGGAGATGGGACTGAGCCAGGAGGAATACGAAGCACTCTCTTCGGAAGAAAAGGAAGAAAAGTGCCGGGAAGTCTCAGAAAAATTCCTGGATGCAGGAGCTGACAAAGTATTCTACACAATAGAAGATCTGGGAGAATTTCTCCTCGGGTAGCTGCGGATCCGGTGTGACGGCGTCAGAAGTAATATAGAAAAGTCTCGTCATATTTGATAAAAGAAAATGTGAAAATCAGCCTCGGTTTGTGCGAAACGGCGCAAATTGGGGCTTTTTGCGACTTTACATAGATTTAACATAGACTTGATTTTACATTTTACATTTCTCTTTTATGATGAATAGCGTCGACGGGAGAGAACGAACCGCGGCAGCGCAGACGAAGATGCGCAGTACATAATAACCTGAATTGAAAAAGGAGATTATCGAAAATGAAGATGAAAAAGTTTATCGCAGTATTAGCAACAGTATCAATGGTAGCTGCTATGGCAGCGGGATGCGGAAGCAGCTCAGACGACACATCCGCTGAAGGAGATGCAGCGACAACAGAGGAAGGCGGAGATTCCGGAAGCTGGGATGCAGCAAATATGATCACAGCTGTAACTCGTGAGGAAGGATCAGGTACAAGAGGCGCTTTCACAGAGCTGTTCGGTGTTGTCGATGAAGAGGACAACGATATGATCACTCTGGACGCTCAGACTACAAACAGCACATCCGTTATGATGACAACTGTATCTGAGAATGAATATGCAATCGGTTACATCTCTCTTGGATCTCTTGATGAGTCTCTTGTAAAGGCTGTTAAGATTGACGGAGTTGATGCTACAGCTGAGAATATTGAGAACGGAACTTACAAAGTATCCAGACCGTTTAATGTAGCAGTAAAACCGGATTCCGATAATGCAGTGGCTGCAGATCTTATGGCATTTATCATGAGTACAGAGGGCCAGCAGGTTGTAGCTGATGAAGGATACATTCCGGTAGCAGACGTTGAGGCTTATGCAGGCGACGCTCCGGAAGGAAGCTGTGTGGTAGGAGGATCTTCCTCTGTATCTCCGCTGATGGAGAAACTGATCGAAGCTTATGCAGAAGTTAACCCGAATGCATCTATCGAGCTTCAGACGTCTGATTCTACTACAGGTATGACAAACGCAATCGAGGGAAGCTATGATATCGGTATGGCATCAAGAGAGCTCAAAGACGAAGAAGCTGCTGAACTTCAGGGAACAGTAATCGCTACAGACGGTATCGCAGTTATCGTAAACCAGAACAACCCGACAGACGATCTGTCATCTGATCAGGTTAAGAGCATCTACCTTGGAGATGTAACAACATGGGATGCCATCTAAAGTAAAGCATTAGTTCAGCCGCAGTAAGCACGAGAGTGCGGCTTTGAGAATGTCGTGTGCTGAACTTTTACAATTTACACACAGAGAAATTCTTGAAGAAAAGATTTCCGCTTTTAAATTTTGAGCCGGGCAGATATGAGGCATGTCTTCCCGGCTCATCAGGAGGAAAAAATGAAATCAAAAGCATGGACTGAAAAATTCATGCAGGGAGTTTTTTTCGTAGCCGCGTGTGCATCCGTGCTTGCGGTAGCGCTTATTTGCATCTTCCTGTTCGCAAATGGAATCCCTGCAATGAGAGAAATCGGATTTATCAAATTCATCACAGGAGAAATCTGGCGCCCGAACAGTGAACAGTTCGGAATTCTGCCGATGATCGTAGGAAGCCTTTATGTGACGGCGGGAGCGATCATCTTCGGTGTGCCGATCGGTATCCTGACTTCTGTATTCATGGCGATGTACTGTCCGAAACAGATTTACAAACCGCTGAAGGCGGCGACAGAGCTTCTTGCAGGAATCCCGTCAGTTATTTACGGCTTCTTCGGTCTGGTGGTAGTAGTTCCGCTTATCCGTGAATTTGGAACAGCGCTTTATAAAGCGGGCCTGGTGAGCAAACCGGGTAACGGTAACAGTATCCTGACCGCTTCCCTGATCCTCGGTATGATGATCCTGCCGACGATCATCGGAACGACAGAGAGCGCGATGCGCGCAGTACCGTCACATTATTATGAGGGGGCGCTTGCACTGGGCGCGACAAAAGAGAGAAGCATTTTCCGAGTTATCATTCCGGCAGCCAAATCAGGTGTGATCGCGGGAATTGTCCTCGGTATCGGCCGTGCGATCGGCGAGACGATGGCTGTAATAATGATTGTCGGTAACCAGGCAAGACTTACGGGAAGTATTCTGGATGGTATTCGTACTCTTACCGGAAACATTGTAATTGAGATGGGTTATGCGACCGGCCTTCACCGAGAAGCCCTCATTGCAACAGGAGTTGTGCTCTTCGTATTCATCCTCATCATCAACTTAAGTGTAGCATTACTGAAGAGGGGGGCGGATCATGAGTAAACAGGCAGAAATAAAAATGGCCAATAAGACTACGATAGGGGATAAGTTCAGGACATATCTGAAACATCCGGGCTCGCTGGTTGTGATGCTGCTCGTGATGCTTGCTGCGATCATTACATTTGCTGTGCTGATTTTCCTGATCGCTTATATCCTGATCAATGGCGTGCCGCACATTACTCCGTCACTTTTTTCACTGGAATACAGTTCTGAAAATGCGTCGGTAGTTCCGGCTTTCGTAAATACAATTGTTATGACACTGTTATCCCTTATTATTGCGGTTCCTTTCGGAATCTTCTCTGCGATCTTCCTCGTAGAGTACGCAAAAAGGGGGAATAAATTCGTTGAGATCATTCGTCTGACGACAGAGACACTCCAGGGAATTCCATCGATCGTATACGGACTCTTTGGTATGCTGTTTTTTGTAAATACTCTGGGATGGGGCTTCTCCCTTCTGGCAGGCGCTTTTACCATCGCGATCATGATCCTTCCGCTGATCATGAGGACTACAGAGGAGGCTCTGAAAGCAGTTCCTGATTCCTATCGCGAGGGAAGCTTCGGACTCGGAGCAGGAAAACTCCGTACCGTATTCCGCATCGTGCTGCCGTCCGCAATCCCGGGCGTGCTCGCAGGTGTGATCCTTGCGATCGGACGTATCGTCGGTGAGACAGCAGCTCTGATGTACACATCCGGAACTGTGGCTCAGATTCCGGACAGCGTAATGGGATCCGGACGTACGCTGGCTCTTCATATGTATGTACTCTCAAGTGAGGGCCTTTATATGGATCAGGCGTATGCAACAGCAGTAATCCTGCTCATACTTGTAGTGGGTATCAACGCACTGTCAAGTTTTATTGCAAGAAAACTTACGAAAGCGTAAAAGAAAGGGAAAGGAAATGTCTAAGTTAAGTATAAAGAATCTGGATTTATATTACGGTGATTTCAAGGCCCTGAAGAATGTAAATCTTGAGATTGAAGCAAATAAGATCACCGCTTTCATCGGACCTTCCGGCTGCGGTAAATCTACTCTTCTGAAATCCATCAACCGTATGAATGACCTCGTGGAAGGATGCCGTATCGATGGCGAGATCCTTCTGGATGGCGAGAACATCTTCAAGGGCATGGACGTAAATATGTTAAGAAAGCGCGTCGGAATGGTATTCCAGAAGCCGAATCCCTTCCCGATGAGCATTTATGATAATATTGCATTCGGACCGAGGACACATGGCATCCGTTCCAAGGCAAAGCTGGATGATATCGTGGAGAAGTCACTGCGTAATGCTGCGATCTGGGACGAGTGTAAAGACCGACTGAAAACGAGTGCGCTTGGCATGTCAGGCGGACAGCAGCAGAGACTCTGTATCGCCAGAGCCCTTGCGGTAGAGCCGGAAGTGCTTCTGATGGATGAGCCTACGTCTGCTCTTGACCCGATCTCTACATCTAAGATCGAAGACCTTGCGATGGAGTTGAAAAAAGACTATACTATAGTCATGGTTACACATAATATGCAGCAGGCGGTACGTGTATCTGATAATACAGCATTCTTCTTGCTCGGAGAAGTTGTAGAGTACAACGATACGGAAAAATTATTCTCTATACCGTCTGATAAAAGAACAGAAGACTATATCACAGGGAGGTTCGGTTAAATCATGCGTAATAGGTTTGATGAGCAGCTGCACTCACTCGACGAGCAGCTTACACATATGGGAGAACTCTGCGAGACTGCGATCGCAAAAGCTACACAGGCGCTTAAAGACGGCAGCATTGAGCAGGCAAAGATTATTATCTCAGAAGATGAAGAAATCGATCAGATTGAAAAAGACATTGAGAGACTGTGCTTAAAGCTTCTGCTCCAGCAGCAGCCGGTTGCGAAGGATCTTAGAAGAATTTCGGCAGCGCTTAAGATGATCACGGATATGGAGCGTATCGGAGATCAGACTTCAGATATTGCAGAGATCATCATTTCTTCTAAAGGGGTTGCGGCGACGGACGAAATCCATGTGATCGGTACGATGGCGTCAGAAGTCAGCAAGATGGTCCGCAACAGCGTGACAGCCTATGTGAACCGGGATCTTGAACTGGCACAGAGCGTTATGAAGGCTGACGATGAGATCGACCAGTATTTTGAGGAAGTCCGTGATGAGATGATCGACTTCATTAAAGAAGAGAAAGGTGAGAACGGCAAGAGGATCTTTGACCTGATCATGGTGACAAAATACCTTGAACGTATCGGAGATCATGCGACAAATATTGCCGAGTGGGTAGAGTTCTCTATTACAGGCGTACACAAAGACAGCGCGATCATTCACGAAGGCTGATGCGCAGAAGACTGCCGGAACTGGCTGTATATCCGAAACGGCAGACGATGATTTAAGAAATACAAAATTGAAGGAGAACTGCAAAGATGATATATTGCGTGGAAGACGACGACAACATCCGCGAACTTGTAATATATACACTGGAGACAACCGGGCTTAAGGCCAGAGGGTTTGCAGACGGTTCTGCTTTTATGGAGGCTCTGGCGTTTGATACGCCGGAGCTTATTTTGCTTGATATTATGCTCCCCGGGGATGATGGACTTGAGCTGTTGAAGAAACTGAAGTCTTCGCCTAAGACAAAGAGCATCCCGGTGATCATGGTGACTGCAAAAGGTTCGGAGTATGACAAAGTAGTTGGTCTGGACTCCGGAGCAGATGACTATGTGACGAAACCTTTCGGCATGATGGAGCTTGTCTCCCGTATCAAAGCGGTGCTTCGCCGCAGTGGCAAGGTGGAAGACAGGATGGATATGGAGACGGCCGGTGTACATGTGGATGTGAAGAAACATGAAGTAACGGTGGACGGCAAAGAAGTTTCTCTGACGCTCAAGGAATTTGAACTTCTGGAAAAGCTGATGCGCAACCAGGGAATTGTTCTGACCAGAGATCAGCTTCTGACAGAGATATGGGGATATGACTTCGACGGTGAGACAAGGACTGTTGATGTACATATCAGGACTCTTCGGCAGAAGCTTGGCGAAAAGGGCGAGATCATTCAGACGGTCCGTGGCGTCGGCTACCGTGTCGGAGGGGTTGCATGAGAAAAAAGATTCAGAGAAGTATGGTGATGGTGCTCGCTGTCACCCTGCTTCTTTCTTACATTATATTAACATTGATCACGTATAACAGAAATCTGGATACGCTGGAATCGGAAGTCAGGCAGGAAGCGAAATATATCCAGGCTGCTATCAATATATCCGGAGCACAATATCTCGAGGAGATGGACGGTGTCGACTGGACGACCCGTGTCACCCAGATCGATGAGAACGGGGATGTTCTCTATGACACACGCAGGGACAGCAGTACACTTGAGAATCACAGCGGAAGAAAAGAGGTCAGAGAAGCCCTGGCAGAAGGTGAAGGAGAAGATGTCAGAATGTCTGATACTGTCGGACAGGAAATGTATTATTATGCTCTTCTCCTGGACGATGGAACAGTGCTGCGCGCCTCCAAATCAATGGACAGTCTGGTCAGGACTGCGCTTGGCAATCTGCCGATTATGGCGGGACTTGCCGCTGTTATGCTGGTACTGGCCTACTTCCTGGCAAAATGGCAGACAAAGCGACTGGTAAGACCTTTATATGAACTCGATCTTGAGCATCCGTTGGAAAACAAGACATATGAAGAACTCACCCCTTTTCTCGAGGCAATGGATAAGCAGAATAAAGAGAAAGAGGCTGTCTCAAACATGCGCAAAGAGTTCTCTGCAAATGTTTCGCATGAGCTGAAGACGCCGCTTACTTCTATATCCGGTTATGCAGAGATCATGAAGAACGGTATGGTGCGGCAGGAAGATATTCCTCTGTTTTCCGAACGCATTTATAAGGAGGCGCGACGTCTTATCACTCTTGTTGAAGATATCATCAAGCTCTCAAAGCTGGACGAGGAATCTGTTGAGCTGGAGAAGCAGGAGGTGGATCTGTATGAGCTGACACGTGAGATCGTCAGCCGTCTTGCACCGCAGGCGTCTCAGAAAAATATCCGTATGGAGCTGTCCGGAGAACCTGTGAATTATTTTGGTATACGTCAGATCCTTGATGAGATGATCTACAATGTATGTGAGAATGCGGTGAAGTATAATAATGAGTACGGACGGGTGTCCGTGTGGGTCGGAAACACGCTGGACGGTCCTAAAGTCACAGTATCGGATACCGGAATCGGTATTCCCAAAGAGCATCACGAGCGGATTTTTGAGCGTTTCTATCGGGTAGACAAGAGTCATTCAAAAGAGCGCGGAGGCACCGGACTGGGGCTGTCTATCGTAAAGCATGGAGCGCTCCTTCATGGGGCGAAAGTCACGGTGGACAGTGCTCCCGGAAAGGGAACAAGGATTGAGATGCAGTTTCCGAAAGAAAAATAATAATTTTATATCCTCCGTTTCCCTATCGAAAGAGCGAATTCCGTTGACAGTTTATATGTTGGGCGATAGAATAAATTGAGGCATGGAGCATCACATGATAGAAGTGTGCCCATGCTTTTTTTTGCACAGAAAACAAAAAATTCTGAGTTTATAAAACTTTTTCTGAAGCCGTAATGTCTTAGTTTATGAAAACACTGATAAATTTTCAGTTTGATATCTTAACAAAGGAAGAAAAAGGAGGAACTACAAGATGAAACGAAAAATCGCGATCATTCTGTGCGCGGCGCTGGGGGTCATGACGTTGGCTGCGTGCGGGAAAAAGGAAGCAGAGGAACCTGCGGCAGAGGAGCCGGCGGTTACGGAAGAGGTCGGAGAAGAGGAAAATGCAGAGGGTACAAGTCAGGAAAATGCGATCATGCTGACAATGGGAGAAGAGGTCACCGGAACGATAGACGACGGATCGTATGTCTGGTACGCTTTTACGACTGACAATACTCTCGGAACTACGTACAATATTACATTTGTTAACGCAACGCCGGAGACAAATGCTCTTCAGGGCAGCCTGATCGATGATGCGGGTACGGAACTGAACAGTGATACTTCAGACAACGACGGCACGGCGGCTACGATCAGTACAAATCAGCTGGAAGCTGATACAACATACTATGTACGGTTGAATCCGACAGAGACAGACTCGTTGGATTACACACTTACTGTTGAGAGCCTTGGCGACGGCACAGCCGCAGGGCAGGTGGGAACAGCAGGCAGTCTGTCCGGCGATGAGATTGTTCCGGGAAGCAGTCAGGCTGACGCTGTACTGGTTCCATTGGGAACAAAGGTATTCGGTACGATGAAGAGTGACACATATTCCTGGTTTGCATTTACTACCGGGGATGTTGCGGGAACGACTTATAATATAACACTTATAAATGCTACTCCGGGAACAGATACGCTTTTTGGAACTTTGTGTGACGAATACGGGGAAGAACTGGGGGAAGCACGTGCTGAGAGTGATGGAACGCCTGACACGATCAGAGCGGAGGGACTTGAGCCGGACACTACATATTATGTCCGCCTCAAAATGACAACATATGATCCTCAGATCGTTGAGTACTCCCTTGTTGTCAAGGATCCAAACGAGAAAACTACAGCCTACAGGACTGAGGGCAGTCTTTCTGAAGCTAAGGGAACGTCAGTCGCAGAGGATGGATCCGCAGAAGCTGGTACAAATCCGGATAATGCGGCCATTCTTCCGATCGGAACACAGATAGCCGGAACAATGGACAGTGATGCTTATGCATGGTTTGGATTCACTACAGGAGAAACCCAGGGGGCTGCCTACAAGATCACACTTGTAAATACTACTGCAGGCAGTGAAAGGATATTCGGAACTCTGTGTAACGAATACGGGGAAGAACTGGGGGAAGTACGTGCCGAGAGCGATGGAACGCCTGACACGATCAGCGTAGAGGATCTTGAGCCGGACACTACATACTATGTCCGCCTGAATATGCATACATATGATGCCCAGACTGTGGGCTATACTCTGGGAGTAAAATCTCCGGAAGAGAAGAAAGCAGAGAATACATATGTTTTTGAAACACCGTTCGAGATCAATGAAACACAGGTTCAGTTTGTGCCGGATCAGGCTGAGTTCCTTGACGAGGCAAAGGCAAAAGAAGTGTTGAAGCCCGTAGCAGAAGCGATTCTGGCAGCTCCGGATCATTCCGTGCTGATCGCAGGTACAACAGCCACGGACGGAGATCAGGCATCCTCAGTTGTGCTTTCGGAGAAACGTGCCGAAGCGGTGAAAGAGCTGCTTACCGATACTTATAATGTGCCGGAATCCCAGCTTGAGACCATTGGTCTTGGCTACGAGCTGGATCCGTTTGAGAGAGGTAAGGATATAGACGGAAACGGGAACTTTGTAGAATCAGAAGCAAAGAAAAATCGTCGGGTTGTTATTCTGGATATCGATGATCCAATCGCGCAGGAACTGCTAAAGAACGATAAATAAGCTGACAGTAAGGTATACTGTTCTCAAAAATATTTGCATTTTTTAAAACTTTTTCATCTCTCACCTTGTCTTAGTATCAGAAGCGAGGTGAGAAGATGGATGAGTTTTATTCAGTGGTTTATTTGTCTGATAAGAAAAGATATGAAAGAATTCGGACAGGAGATGGATAAAGATCCGAAAATATATGAGGATGTAGTAAGTACATTACAAAATGAAGAGCTTATTGAAAAAAGAGGAGGAAAAAATGAATTACACAGAGGCAGTCAACCTGGCAAAAGCAGGGGATGAGAGAGGTTTTTCGTTTCTGTACGAGAAGACATATAAGAGTAAATTTTATCTGGCGCTCCAGTATACAAAAGACGAAGAGTCAGCGAAAGACGTACTTCAGGACGCATACTTAACTGCATTTTCAAAACTTGATACACTAAAAGATCCGGAGTCATTTTCAGCCTGGTTCGGAAAGATTGTTGCGAATACAGCGATAAATGCATCCAAAAAGAAAAATCCTATGCTGTTTTCCGACGTGGCGGTGAATGAGGAGGACGAGCATTTTGAGTATCAGATCGAGGATGATAATCTGGAAGTACAGCCGGAGATAGCATACACAAGGCAGGAGACAAAGGAACTGGTACACGAGATGCTGGATTCCCTGTCAGAAGAGCAGAAGGTGTGTGTGCTGCTGTTTCATATAGAAGGAATATCTATCCGTGAGATCGCCCAGATGATGAACTGCTCGGAAAATACAGTGAAATCCCGTCTGAATTACGGAAGAAAGAACCTGAAAGCAAGGGCGGAAGAACTTCAGAAGAAAGGATACAAGCTCTACGGGATCGCTCCGCTGCCGCTGCTTCTTTACCTGCTTCGCACGGATGCGTCTTATATGTGGTCGGACGGATCGGCTGCGTTGACAGGAGAGGGTATGGAGCACAAAATCCTGGAAGAAATTTCTTCCGAAACTGAAACGGCAGGAAAGAGCGCAGAAGCCGCTTCAAAGGCGGCCTCCCAGACAGCATTCCAGGCGACGGCGCATACTGCGGCACATACGGCAGCGGGAGCCGCAAAGGCCGGGCTGTTCCACACGGCGGCAGGAAAAGCCGCTGCAATTATCGTAGGCGCATGCGTGATCGGCGGCGGAGCTTTCGGCGTGTATCAGGTTGCCCGGAACACTTCGGAGCCGGAACCGGCACAGGAAGAGACGCAGCCTCAGGAGGAGCCTGAGGAGACTGGCGGGGAGGAACCGGCACAGGAAGAGCAGACGCCGGAAGTGGTAGTGACAGAAGTACAGGATGCAGACTATCCGAATCTGATAGAAGGTAATCTTACGAAGGAAGAGATGGAGTTTGTTCTGGCTTATGGACCGGATGAGATACCGGAGGGAGGAATTGAAAACTCTGTACAATTTCCGTATCTGCTTCCTTTATTGTGCCAAAGTGAAGGAACAGGAGAGGGACCGATAGAATATTATGGAACGAACAGTAATGGGCAGGTTACATTCTCTCTGGATGACGTGAACCGTCTGTTTTCCTCTTTCACTGATTATCAATATTCGGAAGACAATGATACAGATACCGAGTATGGCGTCAATGTGGACGGAAACACGATTGCTTACACGGCGGTGACGATGAGCTACGCAGCATCGGCTGATATTACATCGGCGGAGTATACCGAAGATGAAATGATTATCAATTATATGTTTGAACGCGACTATGCAGATCCTGCAAGTGAAGACATCAGGAGCAATAAAAAAGCTGTGCTTAAGCCAACAGAGAACGGTCTGTTCCGTATCGTAAGCATTGAAGAAGTGGATCAGAGTTCACAGACTGCGGAGGCCGATGCAGAAGCCGGACAGAACCGGACAGCGGAGAGTACGCAGAGTACCGGATCTGTAAAAGATGCATATACATCTGTTCTTCAGTCGATCAGTGCACATGAGCCGGGGTTTGAGTTCTCGATCGCAGGAGATTCTGCTGAAAGTTATGAGTATTTCCTTCAAGATATGGATGGAGACGGAACAGAGGAGCTGATCGTTGGAGCAAGTGTGGCTGACGGCCCGTTTTACGTGTATGACTGCCGTGTGTTTACCCTGTCACAGAATGGAGGAACCGGTCTGCAGCCGGTAGGAGAGGATTTCTCGGCAATGTCTCTTTATATTCCATCAGATGGAAATGGCCTTTTTACATATGAATTTAGTCGTGGAACAGGCGAGGTTTATATATCCCGAATTACGATAAGCAATGGAAGTCTGAAAAGTAGCAGCTCAGAATCCCGGTTTACGATGGGAGATACCTCAGACCAGCAGTTTAAAGCTGAGAATGCACAACCTTCGTGGAAAGACATCTCGGATCTGTCAGGACTAGATGGTCTGTCATAGGAATATTAAACTTCAAAAAATGCCCGGAACAGGGAGCCAGGTCTGTGTAAGGCCTGGCTTTTTGCGTGATACACCCGGAGGGCGACCGCCGTGCTTTCCCCTATCCGATCATGAAAAATAAAAATTTAAAATTTTTTCTTTTTTTAAAACTTTTTTCAAACCTCCATTGTCTAAGTAGTGAAAACAGAGATTCAATCATTGAAAGGAGAACTATCATGAACAAAAAGTCAATGAAAGCATCGGCAGTAATCGTGGGGGCAATGGTAACATCAGCAATCGGAATGCAGGTATCCGCCGCAGAGCCGGCGGACAATACCGCAGAGCAGGCAAAAGCAGCGGAAACAGTGTCTCAGGAACAGAAATCTTCTTCCGCCGGTACTGCAGCGGACAATGTAGAACAGAGCAAAGAACAGATGGATCAGGCTCAGCAGAACTATGATAAGTCTGCAGAAGCAGCGGGCCAGGCTCAGGCGGAGAAAGATCAGGCCCAGGCTCAGGCGGACAAAACTGAGCAGGAAGCTCAGGATGCACTCAAAGACGCTCAGGACAAGGCACAGCAGGAAGTAGATCGGGCAGAAGCCGAATTGGATCAGGCAAAGAAAGACGAAGAGACCGGTAAAAATGATCTTGCGGATAGGGAGCAACAGATTGAAGAAGCCAAGAACGCGGCGGAAAACGCTGAGAACACTTTGGAAGATGCCCGGCAGGACGCTTCGGATGTGACTGAGGAAGAAGCTGTGGCGGCGGAAGAGAAGGCGGATAAAGCGGAACAGAAAGCAGAGATGGCTGAAGCGGACAGAGACAGTGCAAAACAGGAATCTGAAAACGCCCAGTCTGCCAGCCAGACAGCAGATGAGGAGCTGGCGTCAGCGGAAGATGCGCTGAAAAAAGCGGAGGCAGGCGTACAGAACGCTCAGTCCGGACTGACAAACGCCGGCAAAGAGCTGGAGGAGGCACAGAAAGCATATGATAAGGCTGTGGCGGAAAGCGATACAGAGTCGGAAGCATACAAACAGGCGCTTGCCCTGCTGAACGAGAAGCAGGCGGCTCTTGAGGCGGCAAAGGAAGAACTGGCATCTGCAGAAGAGATGGTCAGCGATGCAGAACAGAAGCTGACGTCAGTAAAGGAAGAACAGGCAAAAGCGCAGGCAACGCTGGATGCAGAGAAGGCAGCCCTGGCAGACGAACAGAAGAAGCAGGAGACAGCTCAGACTGAGGCTGATCGGGCGAAGGCAGACCTTGATAAAGCAGAGGAAACCGTACAGTCGAAGAAGGACGGACAGACTGCCGCACAGAACAAGATCGATCAGGCAGAAACTGCCGTAGAGGATGCAAAGAAGAAACAGGAAGCCGCGGAGCAGGAAAAAGAGGCTGCCGGGAATGCGGTAAAAGATGCTCAGGCAAAATATGAAGAGGCAAAAAAGACAGCCGAAAACGCAGATGAGCAGATAGCAAAGGGTTCTTTTGGATTCTTTGAGTATATGGAAAGCAAAGGGTATGATGCAGATATAGCGATCAAGCTTCTGACCGGCGATCCGGATACAGTAAAAAGACTGACGCGTTACAGTATGGATACTTACAATAATTATCTCGCAAAAACCAATATGGGAGCCGACGATGACGCTACCAGCCTGGAAAATATGAAGCTTGCTTTTAAGTACATCCGTGAGTGCAACGACCTGAGGATAAAAGGGGATCCTGAAAACGGATTTGATCCCCAGGAGCCGCTGCTAGTCAACAGCGCGCTGATGGCTATTTCTCAGATGAACATTAATTTCAGAAAAACCAATCATTCAGGAATGTTTGATTTCCGGATTGGAGAAAATGTAGCTAATTGCCTCGTCAATCCGTTCAGGCTCTGGTATGATGATGAAAGAGAACAATATATGGAATTTCCGGGAACAAGTCTTGCAGGACATTACAAGAATATTATAGATCCCGATATAGTACTTATATCTGACTCTGACGGAACCTATTTTTTGAGCTATTCTATTACTGGATTTGCCGTGGCTTCAGGAGGAGGAATCCCATATGCTTATTGTCAGGACTTTTCATATCTTACACGAAAAGAAACTGACAATACGTCGTCCTTATATGGAAAGTCTTATTCTGTGGATGAATATGAAGCCCTTTTCAATGAGTATTATGACAGCCTGATGAATGCGGACGCAGCAGTAGCTGAATGTGAGAAAGCTCTGCAGCAGGCAAAGGAAGACCTGGCGGCGAAAGAACAGAATGTCCTTGATGCACAAGCCGCTGTAGAACAGGCCGAGGCAGATCTGAAAGCTGCAAAGGAGGAACTTGCCGCTTTACAGAACGAGCTGAAAGACGCCCAGGCGCTCAGAGATGAAATGCAAACCGCTTATGATATGAAGCAGGAAGCTGTAAATCAGGCAAAAACATCTGTTGACAAAGCATCTGAAAAAGTTTCGGATGCACAGGCGGTCTTTGACATTGCTGCGGCAGAGACGGAGAAAGCGACCAGGGCGTATGAAGAAGCCGAAAGTGCGGCGGTCGGGAAGAATGAGATGGTATCTCAGGCGTCCGCAGCAGTGGAAGAAGCCCGGAATGCCCTTTCTGAACTGGATCAGGCAGTCAGCGCGGCCGCAGATGTTCTAAGTCAGAAAGAAGAGGCTTATGAAGCAGCCCGAACAGCCGTAGAACAGGCGGAAGAAACTTATGAAAACGCACAGATATCCTATGCTGAGAAGTCGGAAGCTGCAGAGATTGCTGTAGAAACGGTAAAAGAAAAGCAGCAGGCACTTGAGCAGGCGGAGGCTGTATACAGTGAGAAAGCAGCGGCAGCTCAGGCAGCAAGGGAGGCGGCGGATGAGAAACGTGGTAAGCTTGACGCAGTTGCCAATGCAGAGTCCGCCCTGGCAGCGGCGAAAGAAAATGTGACAGCAGCCATAGCGGCCAGAGACAACGCGGCTGCAAAATATGAACAGTTGCAGAAAACGGTAAGTGAGAAAGAAGAAACGCTGAAAACTCTTGCAAAGAAAAGTGAGCGTGCACAGGATCTTACTTATGAAGAAGCGCTGGAAGGCCAGATCGAGGATGAGGAATTCGCTTACCTGAATACATATTTTGACGCAGTGCGCAGCGCACGCGCCGAACTGGAAACTGCGGAAACAGCACTCTCAGACGCGCTGGCACAACAGGAGAAAGACAAGGCAGCTCTGGATACAGCGAAGAAAGAGTATGCAGCAGCGGTTGCCGCACAGGCTGTAGCTGAGGTCGGCGCTGAGGCTGGTGAGCAGGAAACGGCGGATAATGCACCGGAAGTTTCGATCGTTCCGACAGATAATCGAAGTGAAGAACCGAAAGTCGTATTGACAACAGCTCCCCAGACGGGAGATAATACATTTGCGGCAGGATGGCTGGGGCTGGCGGCTGTATCGGCCTTGGCGGCAGGCGCCGTTACATGGAAAAAGAGAAAAAGCGAATGAGTGAGATGAATAAGAGGAGAAAACAGAAATGAAGAAAAGGTCTATTTTATGGTGTGTTTTTCACCATCCGTTAAAAATTATCACCAGGACGGTTGTCATATGGATCGTGCTTATGCTTGTATGGTATTTCCTGAGTGATGACGGAGAGGCGCTGATGCAGTCAGATTTATATTATATGGGCACTCTTGTCGTGGCTCTACTCTTTGGTATCCTGCGTGTACAGAAGATATCCAATAACGAACTGAAAGGCCAGTCTGCTGCTTATGCTCAGGCATGCTATACGAGTACGCCGGTACGCAAAAAGAAAAAGAAAAGCTTGCTTTTTGGAGCTGTGAACCGGGAACTGAACGGATTCGCAAACGGACTGGGAAAAGCGATTGAGGGTTCTTTTAAGACAAACCCGGCGTCAGAGGCTCGATGGCAGGCGAACAGACGAAAAGACGACCAGGAAGCAAGGGATCGCTGGTACGCACGCAACATGCAGAAGAAAGCAGAGTATGACGCAAGGGATGCCGCGCTGCGCGGAAAAGACCGGGCTGCGTATCAGCGTCAACAGGATGCAGATTACTGGTATAACCAGTCGAGACGTTAAGCAATCGGATTTCTCTTGTCAGGATGATCTGTCTGTGCTATCATGTCTATAACACACCGGAGAAAGGAGCTTACTATGATCATAGAAGTTGATTTTGACAGTGATGAGGCGATCTATATCCAGCTCTGCAATCAGATTATCATGGGCATTGCTACATCCGTGATCCGCGAGGGGGATTCCCTGCCTTCTGTACGCCAGCTCGCAGATACGATCGGCGTGAATATGCATACGGTGAATAAAGCGTACAGCGTATTGAAGAGAGAGGGCTATATAAGCCTTGATAAAAGGCGCGGCGCAGTGATATCTCTCGATGTGGACAAGATGGAGCAGTTAGAGGAGATGCGGCGTGAACTCAGGATTGTGCTTGCGAGAGGCTGCTGCAAAAATATTTCCCGTCAGGAAGTGCATGACCTGGTGGATGAGATATTTGATGATTATGAGTGATAGTGCTCTTGGACAGAATAAAGACATGACAGGAGGAACATATGCATTTATCATATACAAAACAGGCTGAGAATGCCATCAGATATGCTGCAAGGAAAGCGAAAGAGATGCAGCATCCGTATATCGGAACAGAACATCTTCTGCTTGGCCTTCGCAATGAATATTCCGGGGTTGCCGGACAGATACTTGCGCGAAACGGTGTTGAAGAAGAGAATATTTGCCGGCTTATGGACGAACTGATCGTGCCGCAGACAGACGTGCTGGTGAAGAGCAGGCCGTCGGAGAGCCCACGGTACAGGAACATCCTTGAAAACAGTGAGAAAGAAGCCCGCAGGCTGCATACGACGCAGGTGGGAACAGAGCATCTGCTCCTGTCAATGATCCGTGATGCAGACTGCGTGGCTACCCGCATCCTGATTACGCTCAATATCAACCTGCAAAAGATTTTTCAGGATATCATGGCGGCAGCGGGAGCTGATCCGAAGGAATATCAGGATGATATACAGGAAGACGGGAAAAATGCTCATTCCATGCTGGACCAGTTCTGCACGGATATGACCGAACGGGCGGAAGAGGGAAAACTTGATCCAGTGGTCGGAAGGAATCAGGAGATGCACCGGCTTATGCAGGTGCTGAGCCGCAGAACAAAGAACAATCCGTGTCTCGTAGGAGAGCCGGGAGTAGGGAAAACGGCGATTATTGAAGGCCTCGCACAGCGGATTGCCTCCGGAGTTGTACCGGAGAAGATGAAAGATAAGAGAATTTATACACTTGATCTTCCAGGATTGATTGCAGGATCCAAGTACCGCGGGGAGTTTGAGGAACGGATGAAAGGGCTGATCGCAGAGGTTGAATCAAATGGAAATGTGATTCTGTTTCTTGATGAAATCCACACGATGATCGGCGCGGGAGGTGCGGAAGGGGCCATTGATGCTTCGAGCATACTGAAACCTTCGCTTGCAAGGGGAGAATTACAGCTGATTGGCGCTACGACAATCTCCGAATACAGGAAATATATTGAGAAGGATGCGGCTCTGGAACGACGTTTCCAGCCGGTATCCGTAGAAGAACCGACGAAAGATCAGTGCCTTGAGATACTGAGAGGACTGAAAGAAAAATACGAAGTTCATCATAAGGTAGCGATAGAAGAGAAAGCGCTGGAGGCTGCAGTACAACTTTCAGAGAGGTATATCACAGACAGGAACCTGCCTGATAAAGCTATAGACGTGTTAGATGAGGCATGTTCCAAGGTGAGTCTGAAAGGATACAAAGTACCGGATAATCTGCTGGCTTTGGAGAATACGCTGAAAGAACTGGCGGATCAGAAAGAGGAGAGCATCCGGCGAGGGAATTTTGCGGAGGCTTCGCTTGTGCAGAAAGAACAGGGGCAGACGGAAAAAAAGCTGGATGAGCTGAAAAAACGTTTTCAGAAAAAGACTTCGTTACATCATCCTGCCGTGACGGGAGAAGATATTGCAGAGGTGGTTTCGGTATGGACGAAAATACCGGTTCAGAAACTGGCGGAGAGTGATACTGAACGTTTGAGAAAGCTGGAATCAGTATTGCATAAACGGGTGATCGGGCAGGAAGAAGCTGTCAGTGCGGTGGCAAGGGCCGTCAGAAGAGGCCGTGTGGGGCTGAAAGATCCGCATCGGCCGATAGGTTCTTTCCTTTTTCTGGGGCCGACAGGAGTTGGAAAGACCGAGCTTTCCAAAGCATTGGCGGAGGCTTTGTTTGGCAATGAAGAATCGATGATCCGCATAGATATGTCGGAATATATGGAGAAACATTCTGTGGCGAAGATGATCGGATCGCCTCCGGGATATGTGGGTCACGAAGAGGGAGGACAGCTTAGCGACCAGGTGAGAACTCATCCGTATTCCGTCCTTTTGTTTGATGAGATCGAGAAAGCACATCCGGATGTATTTAATATTCTTCTCCAGGTATTGGATGACGGGCATATTACAGATTCTCAGGGGAGAAAAGTAGATTTTTCAAATACGGTGATCATCATGACGTCAAATGCCGGGGCTAAAGCCATTGTGGAGCCGAAGAAGCTGGGATTTGCCACAAAGGAAGATCCTCAGGGAGATTATAAGCGGATGAAACAGAACGTGATGGATGAAGTGAAGATGCTCTTCCGTCCGGAGTTTTTGAACCGTATCGATGAAACTATCGTATTCCATGCGCTTGACAAGACGCATATGAAGAAGATCGTAACGCTGCTCTGTCGTGACTTTACAAAACGTCTGGCAGAGCAGATGGATATCTGTCTGACGTTGAGAGAGTCAGCGAAGAATCTGATCGTAGAAAAGGGAACCGACGCCAAATACGGGGCCAGACCGCTTAGACGTGCGCTTCAGACGGAACTTGAGGATAAGCTGGCAGATGCGATTCTCAGCGGTGAAGTGAAAGCTGGGGATCACGTGGAAGCTGGAACAGTGAAGAAAGAGATCAGATTTATTAAGACAAATTTATAGAATCAGCGGTAGAAAAAAACAGAGCTTTATATTATAATATCGATAGCGGTAATGCCTGTGGCATTTTACATGAATTACTTAGGAGGAAGAATTAAATGGCAGCTGTAAAAGAATTGTTGCGTGCAGAAAATGACGGAACACTCAGTTTCGGTGATTACACTCTCAGTGCAAAGACAAAGAAAGATAACTATGAGTTCGAGGGTGATATCTATAAGGTAAAGACATTTGCGGAGATCACGAAGCTTGAGAAAAACGGAATGTTTGTCTATGAATCTGTACCGGGAAGCGCGGTGGAGAATTTCAGGGAAACAGAGAAGGAAGTTGCATTTACGGTTTCCGCACGAGGCGATGTACAGTTTACTCTTGAGCTGGAGCCGGAGAGCGAATACGAGGTGTTTATTGACGGAATATCTGCCGGAAAGATGAGTACGAACTTGAGCGGAAAGCTGAGTGTCAGCGTGGAACTTTCAGCAGACCAGAACGTTCCGGTGAGAGTAGCAAAGTGCTGATGTGATAAATGAGGAAAAGAACCGACTTGACGGGGGTGGATAAATGTCCACCCTGTTTTTGCGCGATACGCCCGGAGCGCGGTATCCGACGGGCAACGGTCGTCGGGGGGAATGCTGCGTGACGAGCGGGGGATTGCGATGATCGGGCAGAGGAAGGAACCTTTCCCTATCCGATTGAAAGAACGGTAATGAGGATTATGATATGGCAAAAGGAAAGAAAAGCGTGTTCTTCTGTCAGAACTGCGGACATGAGGAGGCAAAATGGCTTGGCCAGTGTCCGGCGTGCGGAGAGTGGAATACATTTGTAGAGGAAAAGCTCGACAGCGGGATCACAAAAGGAACAACAGCGTCATCACGGCAGACAAGAGAATCCGTCCGCGAGGCAAAAGTGGTGCCTCTCACGGAGGTCACAGCAAACGATGATGCCAGATGCAGGACGGGTATACACGAACTGGACAGAGTTCTGGGAGGCGGCATTGTACCTGGATCACTGGTTCTGGTCGGCGGAGATCCGGGAATCGGAAAATCTACTCTTCTGCTCCAGGTCTGCCGGAAATTGTCAGAGTATAAGAAAGTCCTCTACATCTCCGGAGAGGAATCCCAGGCTCAGATCAAACTCAGGGCAAATCGTATGGGAGATTTTTCGGAAAATCTGTATCTGCTCTGTGAGACAAATCTTGAGATTATTAGCGGAGTGATTGAGAAAGAACGTCCGGAGATGGTGGTCATCGATTCCATACAGACAATGTACAGCGATGAGGTCGCTTCAGCCCCGGGCAGTGTTTCCCAGGTAAGGGAGTCGACCAACGTTTTCCTTCAACTGGCGAAAGGACTGTGCATTCCTGTGTTTATTGTAGGACATGTGACAAAGGAAGGAACTGTGGCAGGGCCACGAGTGTTGGAGCATATGGTGGATACGGTGCTTTATTTTGAAGGTGACAGACATGCGTCTTACCGGATCCTGCGGGCGGTGAAGAACCGGTTCGGATCTACCAATGAGATCGGCGTTTTTGAGATGCAGCAGACCGGACTTGTGGAAGTAGAAAATCCTTCAGAATACATGCTCAGCGGCCGACCGGAGAATGCATCCGGCTCTGTAGTGGCATGTTCCATTGAGGGCACCCGCCCTATCCTTATCGAAATCCAGGCCCTGGTCTGTCACAGTAATTTCGGAATGCCGAGAAGGACGGCTGCAGGAACAGATTACAATCGTGTCAATCTGCTTATGGCTGTGCTGGAGAAACGCCTCGGGATGGCTCTTGGCAACTCTGACGCTTATGTGAATATAGCCGGTGGAATTCGCATGAGCGAGCCTGCTGTCGACCTGGGGATCGTGATGGCAATCGTATCCAGTTTCCGGAATCGTCCGATAGATGAGAAAACAATCGTATTCGGGGAAGTAGGATTAAGCGGAGAGGTCCGTGCTGTGAACATGCCGGAACAACGAGTGGCAGAAGCAAAAAAATTGGGATTTGAGACCTGTATTCTGCCGGAAGTATCACTGAAGATGGTGAAGGGAATTAAAGGGATTAAACTGATCGGGGTAAAAAATATCGGAGATGCAGTAAAAATCATCTGAAAGGAGACACAAAATGCAACCATATATAAGAAAAGCAAAATATTATGAGACAGATCAGATGGGAATCATCCATCACTCAAATTACATCCGGTGGATGGAAGAGGCACGAATCGATTTACTGGATCAGATAGGATATCCCTACAGCCGTTTTGAGGAGATGGGGTATATGAGTCCGGTCCTTCATGCGGACTGCGAATATAAGAAAAGTGTGAAATTTGATGATGAAGTTAAGATTGTTGTAAGCCTCCAGGATTTTGGCAAAGTAAAATTTACACTGCGTTACGATATCTATAATATGTCTCAGGACGGCGTGCTGAGCGCGTACGGAACGACTACCCACTGTTTCCTGAACAGCAGAACAGGATTTCCAGTAATGATGAATAAAGAAATGAAAGAATTTTCTGAGACAATGGAAAAGTTTTTGAGTAAAAGCGTTGCAGAAAAAACAACGTCAAAATAAAAGGAGAAGAAACTGACATGGATTACGAATTACTGCGTGATATAAGAAATAGAAAAAATGCGTTCGGCAATCTGGTCGGTGTGAAGATTGTAGAGATCCGTGAAGGATATGCAAAGACCGAACTGGAAGTCCGCCCCGAGTTGATGAATCCAATCGATTCTCTCCATGGCGGTGTGCTGTTTACGATGATTGATATTACAGGTGGATCAGCGGCTGTATCACATGGCGAAAATGTTACGACAGTAGATGCGGATATCCGTTATCTACGACCCGGAATCGGTCTGAAGAAGATAAGCTGCGAGGCGGAGGAAATTAAGCGGGGGAAACAGCTTCTTGTATATAGAGTGGATGTAAAAGATGAGCAAGGAACTGTACTGACAACGGGAACAGTAACGTACATGTCGCTTCATGATAAGGTGGCGCTTTGATACTGAAGTGAAATACAAACGTTATATGGCAAATTGCATATAAGGAATGATGAAGGCAGTGTATTGAAGCCGGGAATCCGGACACATATGCTGCCTGTTTTTTTATCATAAATAAACAGTATATAACAGTTGACAACAGTTCTATACTGTTATATACTGTTTGTTAAGAGGAGGACACATATGAAGATTATAATCAACAGTTCATCAATGGTACCTATATATGAGCAGATCATGGATCAGATCAAAGCAAAGATCACAGCAGGAGATCTGAAAGAAAATGACGCGCTCCCCTCTGTCCGTACTCTTGCAAAAGAATTAAAGATCAGTGCCCTGACTGTTAAGAAAGCGTACGATAATCTTGAGCAGGAAGGCTATACGGTCACAGTTCACGGTAAGGGAACCTATGTTGCCGCGGCGAACAAAGAGAGGATGAAAGAGGAACAGCGCAGAGAAGTTGAGGAAGACCTTGATAATGCTGTTCAGAAAGGCCGCAGATGCGGGCTTACGGATGAAGAAATCCGGGAGTTATTTGAGTTAATAATGGAGGACTAGATGATGCTGGAAATTAACGGGTTGGTAAAGAAATATAAAGATTTCACACTAAACTGTTCTATGAAAGTGGAGCGTGGACGTATCACGGGGCTTGTGGGGGAAAACGGGGCTGGAAAGAGCACGACATTTAAAGCTGCACTGGGGCTTATCAGTTATGACGATGGAAATATCAGACTGATGGGAAAGGTGCCGTCGGAGCTCACAGAATCTGAAAAACGGAAGATTGGAGTTACGCTGGCAGAATCCGGATTCAGCGGTTATCTGAAAGTGAAAGATATTGTGCCGGTGATGGCAGCAATGTATCCGGACTTTGACAGGGCAAGATTTATAGATCTGTGCCATAAATTCAGTATACCTCGGGATAAATATATTAAGGAATTCTCAACGGGAATGAAAGCAAAGCTGAAAGTACTTGCAGCAGTTACTCATAAAGCTGAATTTCTTCTGCTGGACGAACCGACAACGGGATTGGATGTAACTGCACGGGAAAGCATTCTGGATTTGCTCCGTGAATATATGGAAGAAGATGAAAGCCGGAGTATTCTTATCAGTTCCCATATCTCGACGGATCTTGAAGGGCTGTGCGATGATATTTACATTATTCATGAAGGAAAGGTTGTCTTGCATGAAGATATGGATAACCTGCTAAATGAGTATGGCCTTATCAAGGCAGATGACAGCCAGTATACAAAACTGGATAAGGAATATATTCTGTCGGTCCGCAGAACACCTTATGGTTATGACTGCCTGACAGACCAGGGAAGATTTTATAAAGAAAATTATCCCGATCTCATAGTTGAGAATGGATCGCTGGATGAAACGATCACCATGATGACAGGAGGAAAAAGATTATGAAAGGTTTGTTGATCAAAGATATAAGACTGTTGAAAGGTCAGAGCACGATCCTGCTTGCACTGCTTGTTCTGGTAGCGGTATTTATGGGCGTGGTCTCGGATGTATCATCTTTTTTTGTAGTGGCATATATAACAATTTTTCTCTCTATCTTCGTGGCGTCTACCATCAGCTATGATGAGTACGACAACGGTTATCTTTTTCTTATGACTCTTCCGATCACAAGGAAGAAATATGTTAACGAGAAGTATATTTTTGGTATTCTTATCTCCATATTTGCATGGTGCGTGGGCATGGCTGCAGGTACTGCCCTGATGATCGCACAGGGCGCGAAAACAGGTGCCGGAGAATGGATCGGGGGTAACCTTATGTACATTTGTATCGCGTGGATGTTTATGAGCATTATGATGCCGCTGCGGCTTAGATTTGATTCTGAGAAGGCGAGATATGCCAATATCATCATGTTTGCTCTGATCGCGGCTGTTGCGTACGGGGTATCAAGGATTTCGCAGTATGTGCCGGAAGATATACTCAGGAATGTATCTGCATTTTTCAATACTCTGGGAAACAATGGGATTCTCGCGCTTTGTGCAGTCGCAGCGGCTGCGGCTCTTCTGATTTCGTATATCTGCAGCCGTCACATTATGGAGAAGAAAGAATTCTGAGGTGATGCATATGAAAAATTCAGGCAGATGTCCTAAGTGTGGTTCCGGACGAATTGCGAGGATTCCGGACAACGGGAGATATGCCAACGGAAATAACATATATCTGAGATCAGCTGTGGTGCTTGCGGACAGGATTCCGCTGATCAAGTATATATGCTGTGAGTGCGGATATGTGGAAGAGTGGGTGGAAAACAGAGAAGATCTTACGAAGATAGAAGCTAGATTCGGAAATTAGTTATCTTTTATGGACTGCCATCAGATTTTCATTTTCCGACATTTAGAAAGAAATAGAGCAGTTATAAAGCTGGAATAAAGGCGCTTTATAACTGCTTTTATGGTATGACGGGCATGCCGTCAGTCTGTGGTGAAAGTCCACGAGGGGCGTAGTTGCCGACGAACCCCAAAGCGACTCCCAAGGTTTACATCGTGAGGTGTGGGCGAGAAGAAGGGATAGCGAAATCGTAGCCTGACGAACAGAAACCTGATATAAGGCGTACACGGCGGATAAGCTGACCATAGACAGCGAAGTCCAAAAGGCAACCGTAACCCATGTGCGTAGATCAGGCAGGTAGACGAGGAAAGACTGGCAGGCTTATCCCGTGAGGTCTCACAGGCGGTGGAACTCACCGTAGTAACAACGAACTGTGAGAAGTCAGCAGAAGCCGTAGTAGGCAAAGCCCTGAAATGGGCGTTGCTGAAGGGCTGAACAATGTAACCGTGTAATCAAATGTATGCTCCATGGAATACCTGACAGCAGGAAGGGCAAAACGTAAATGAGCAGGTACTGCACAACTTAGGGCGAATCCATGGAAACGGAAAGGAGAAAGCACACAAGGCAATGTCAGAACTGTTAGAAAAGATACTGTCCAAAGACAACATGAATACCGCATACAAAAGAGTCTGTTCCAATAAAGGCGCAGGAGGAGTGGACGGTGTATCAGTCGAAGCCCTTGGTGATTATATCAAAGAGAACTGGGATAGTATCAGGAATCAAATCAGGAGCAGGGAATACAAGCCCCAGCCGGTTAGGAGGGTGGAGATACCTAAGCCAAACGGCGGAATGAGAAAGCTCGGAATCCCTACGGTAATGGACAGGGTAATACAACAAGGCATCGTACAGGTGATAAGTCCTATGTGTGAGCCTTTGTTTTCAGAGTGGAGTTATGGTTTCAGACCGAACAGAAGCTGTGAAATGGCAATCAGGCAACTGCTTGTATATTTAAACGAGGGATACGAATGGATTGTGGATATCGATTTGGAGAAGTTTTTCGACAACGTACCACAGGACAAATTGATGAGTCTTGTACACGATATCATCAATGATGGCGATACAGAATCCTTAATCCGTAAGTATCTGAAAGCAGGAGTTATGACACCGCAAGGTTATGAGGAAACAAAACTCGGAACCCCGCAGGGAGGAAATCTGTCACCATTGCTGTCAAACATCATGTTGAATGAACTGGATAAGGAACTGGAAACAAGAGGACTCCGATTCACAAGATACGCCGATGACTGTGTAATAGCGGTCAGAAGCGAATCGAGTGCAAAAAGAGTGATGCGGACGGTATCAGACTGGATACAGAGGAAACTGGGGCTAAAGGTCAACATGACTAAGACTCACATCACAAGACCGCTAAAGCTGAAGTATCTCGGTTTCGGATTCTACAAGGACAGCAAGACGAAGGAATGGAAGTGCAGACCCCATCAGGACTCTGTGAAGGAATTCAAAGACAGGCTGAAAGAACTAACCTGTAGGAAAATGC
>DWXI01000242.1 GCA_019119265.1 Candidatus Mediterraneibacter intestinigallinarum
AGCTGGCGGATAAACTGTATGTATCAAGACAGACAGTATGCCGGTGGGAGAACGGCAGTAGATGTCCGGATCTGATCATGGCGAAGAGGATTGCGATGGAGTTTGATGTTAGTTTGGACGAATTGATATCAGACGAAGACCTGAAAAAATTTGCAAAGAAAGAATTTATGAATATAAAAGATACCCGGGCCGATACTATTATGGAATATTTGTGCCGGATCATGCTTATAGGGACGCTGATATACCTGATTGTCTGCTGGAGTACGATCCCTGATCAGATACCGACACACTATAACGCTGCAGGTAAGATTGACGACTGGGGCGGCAAAGGAATGATATGGTTTACTGTGATCATATCGTGGGCTTTGTATCTTGGCATCAGTTTTGTTGAGCGCTATCCTGATATATGGAATACCGGTGTAGAAATCACAAGGAAAAACAGTGAAAAAGTATATCGGCTGTTAAAGTATCTCATCAGGACGTCAAAACTTATTATGACGGCGGTTTTTAGTACATTGATCATATTTCCTGCAATGGAAAAGCCGCTGCCGGGCTGGTTTACGCCGGTTTATCTCATATTGCTGACAGGAAATGCGGTATTCTGGCTGATCCGCATATTCCTTGCACGAAAATAAGAACTGTAATCCATTTTGAGTAAAACGAGGTATCTATGAACGAAAAAATGTATGAATATGATGAAATCATCCACTGTATTCCGGAAAAGGGCGGCGCATACGTCATTTTCCCGTGGAATATCAGAGAAGAATTCGGCAGAGGCCGGGTGAAAGTCCATGCAGAATTTGACGGACAGCCATATGACGGAAGCATTGTGAATATGGGAGTAAAATATGAGGACGGTTCTGTCTGTTATATTATCGGTATTACGAAAGCTATCCGCGCTAAGATAAATAAGGGGGATGGCGATCAAGTACATGTCATTATAAAAGAAAGAGAATAGTTATTCACTTCGGTATTTGGAGATTGACTCTTATGCCGAAGTGTTTTATTGTGCATTTTACAAAATATATAGACACTGGATCAGGAAGAATGATACAATATTCTGGCGGCATCATAGTTGGATGTGAAGAGAATTTCCGGGGAGGCAGATCATGGATAATGAAAAAGTATATGCAATGACTTTTGCAAAGATATATCCGTTACTTGTCAATAAAGCAGTCAGAAAAGGCAGGACAAAAGCCGAGGTGGATGAGATCATCCGCTGGCTGACCGGGTACAGTCAGAACGATCTGGAAAATCTTCCGGAGACAAGCTGCACCTACGGTGATTTTTTCCGGAATGCTCCGCACCTTAATGAGAACAGAAAACTGATCAGGGGAGTGGTCTGCGGCGTGAGAGTGGAAGAGATAGAAGAACCGCTGATGCAGGAAATCCGCTATCTTGATAAGCTTGTTGACGAGCTCGCTAAGGGTAAGCCGATGGAGAAAATATTAAGAAAATAAGACTATGACGGATTCCATTTATTCATTATAGGCAGCAGCCGATAGAAAAGTGACAGGAGGCGTCAGTATGCAGATAACAGATCTGCGGATACGCAATTTTAAATCAATTAAAGAGATGCATATCAGCGGGATTGAAAACGCTCTGATACTGGTCGGCAAGAATGACACAGGAAAAACCGCCGTCCTGGACGCCGTGCGCGCAGTGGGCGGGGATTATACTGTGAAAGAAGAGGATTTCCGTGAGAGTTTTCCGAATGTAGAGATACGTGTGGAACTTCGGATCACGTCAGATGATCTGAAGCGTTTCCACCGCTTCGGACTTGTCAGCAGCTACCGAAGGTATGAGGCATGGTATCGGGATTTCTGTAGGAAGCTGCCGTCTTATCAGCCTGATGAAAGTCCCGCTGAGGAAGGCCGGGACGCGGGTCCGGGCGGTATACTCGCTTTTGAGTTTACTGTCAACCGTGAGGGCCGCATCCGGTACAGCGACGGCCATCAGAAGAATAACCAATATATTTCTCAGATATTTCCGCACATTTATTTTATGGATGCGCAGAGAAATCTGGAGAAGTTCCAGGATGACCTGCTTCTGATGCAGGAGGATGACCTGCTCAAGCAGATGCGTTCCGGCTGTTGTATGTTTGACATGGCGAAAGAATGCAACCGCTGTTTTTCCTGTATCGGACTGATCAGTAAGAAGACGACAGAAGAACTGAATGCCTTTGAAGCGGCAAAACTTCTGGAATATAAGCTGTATAATCTGAATCTGGATACATTTTCACGGAAAGTCAATAAAAACTTCCGCAAAAACGGCGGCCGTGATGAGATCATATACTCCATGAACCTTGATATCGAGCGGACGCTCGCCGTGACGGCAGATGTGAGGCTGGCCGGATATCAGGAGAAGCGTCCGGCAGGCAGCATGGGGAAAGGAATGCGAAGCATCTATATGCTTTCGCTCCTTGAGACATATGAGGAGGAGGGCATGGAAAATGCCGATATCATTATGGTGGAAGATCCTGAGATATTTCTCCATCCGAAGCTGCAGAAAGTATCAGGTGATATCCTGTACCGGCTGTCGAGAAAGAACCAGGTCATGTTCTCTACTCATTCGCCTAATCTGCTGTCGAACTTTAACAGCAGACAGATCCGGCAGGTGTTCTTAAATGAGGACGGTCTCTCTGAAGTGAAAGAGAAAACGGATATCAGCGCTGTCCTGGATGATCTCGGCTACTCAGCAAATGATCTGATGAATGTGAATTTTGTCTTTATCGTGGAGGGAAAGCAGGACAAAAGCAGGCTTCCGCTGCTTATACGCAGGTATTATTCAGAGACGTATGACAGTGAAGGCAATCTTTCACGCATTGCGATCATCACGACAAATAGCTGTACAAACATCAAAACCTATGCCAACCTGAAATATATGAATCAGGTCTACATAAAGGATAATTTCCTCATGATCAGGGACGGGGACGGCAAAGACAGTGAAGAATTGAAATCACAGCTCTGCAGGTACTATGCTCAGAGGAACGAGGAGGATGTGGACCGCCTGCCCCGTGTGACGGAGAAAAATGTGCTGATCCTCAGATATTATTCCTTTGAAAATTATTTTCTTGATCCGAAAGTGATGGCAGAGATCGGCATTATAGACTCAGAAGAACAGTTTTACAGGATATTTCTGGAGAAATGGCGTGAGTATCTCTGGCGGCTGCGCAGCGGCAGGAGACTTGTCGAAGTCATCGGGCATGATCTCGAAAATGAGCAGGACGTGGAACAGCATATGGAAGATATCAGGATCCATATGAGAGGACATAATCTGTACGATATCTTTTACGGGCGGTACAAAGAGAACGAGCAGGAGATACTGGGACGTTATATAGACGCAGCGCCGAGAGAAGATTTTGCAGATATTCTGGATTCCATCGACCGTTTCATCTACTTTGAGAGCAGAAAGAAAAAAGAATCAGAACTGTTAAGCGGAGAATAATTATGAGAGCAACGGTATTAACAGATAATACGGGAAACAATGAACTGGCAGGCGAGTGGGGGTTAAGCTTTTATATAGAATACAGAGATCAGAAGATACTTCTGGATGCAGGCCAGAGCGGTCTTTTTGCGGAAAATGCAGAGAAGCTCGGGATAAATCTGGCTGATGTGGATTATGCGGTGCTCTCCCACGCGCATTACGACCATGTGGACGGGATGCCTGTTTTTCTTGAGAAAAACAGGACGGCGAAACTATATATAAAAAAGCCCTGCGGCGAAAACTGCTATGATCTTAAAGAAGGACGTATGAAATACATAGGCATAATGAAAGGATTTCTCGAAAAGTATAAGGACAGGATCGTATATGTATCAGGCGAATGCCGGCCGGGCAGCGGAATATGGCTTATCCCTCACAGCAGACAGACGATGGAGGAAGCCGGCGAACGGGAGCATATGTATCTGAAAGAAGAGAGCGGCTGGGTGCCTGACTGTTTTGCCCATGAGCAGAGCCTCGTGTTCGAGGAAGAATCCGGCCTTGTAGTCTTTAACAGCTGCTCCCATGGCGGAGCAGCTAATATCATAAGTGAAGTGTCCGCTGCATTCCCGGGCCGGAAGATCCGGGCAATGATTGGCGGATTTCATCTGTACAATAAGTCAGAGCAGTATGTGCGGGCCCTGACAGAGAAATTGCGTGCGACCGGGGTGGAGGAAATCTACACCGGACATTGTACCGGAGAGGAGGGGTACCGCATCATGCGGGACGTGCTTGGAAACATGGTACATCCGCTTGAAGTCGGACTCAGAATAGTGTTATGATAATGTCACTTGCAGCCTGCGCGGCAGGCTTTTTCCTTGATTTTTTATTTGGCGACCCTGTATGGCTGTACCATCCGGTCAGACTGATCGGAAAGGGGATCGCTTTCGGAGAGCGGAAGCTCAGAAAATTGTGCTGCAGAAAAGAAAAGAGAGGATCGGGAGAGGACCGTGCAGAGAGCCGGGCGCTCGAAGCGGCAGGAGCTGTTCTGTGGGTATGTATCGCCGGACTCTCATTTCTCATTCCACTGGGACTTCTTGTTCTGGCGCAGAAAATCCATCCCTCATTAAGATTCGTGCTGGAGACATTCTGGTGTTATCAGATCATAGCTGCACGGTGTCTGTGCAGCGAGAGCGGGAAAGTATATGACCGGCTGAAAGACAATGACCTGTCCGGTGCCCGCAAGGCGGTATCCATGATCGTCGGCAGAGATACGGAGAACCTAAGTGCGGAGGGCGTGACCAAAGCGGCGGTAGAGACTGTGGCAGAGAACACATCAGACGGTGTGACAGCGCCGCTTATTTATATGCTGATCGGCGGAGCGCCGCTTGGATTCCTTTATAAGGCAGTGAATACTATGGATTCCATGCTGGGATACAAAAATGACAAATATCTTTATTTCGGACGCGTTCCGGCAAAACTGGACGATGTCTTCAACTATATTCCGTCCCGTATTACAGCATTGTTTATGATCGCGGCATCCTGGCTCTGCGGCCTGGACGGGAAAAATGCATGGAGGATCTACAGGAGGGACCGGCGGAAGCATGCAAGCCCCAACGCGGCACAGACAGAAGCGGTGTGCGCAGGGGCGCTGCGGGTGCAGCTCGCGGGAGATGCGGTCTATTTTGGGAAAGTATATAAGAAAGCGTTTATCGGAGACGCCCTGCAGCCGGTCGGGCCGGAGGACATCAGAAGAACAGGGCGGCTCATGTATGTGACAGCATTTTTAATGCTGATCGTATTCGGAGCAGTCAAATACGCTCTGGGGATACTGATATGAATTAAGAGGCTTGGAGGAGTACGATGAAATACGGACATGGCGGAGATATATATACTTACAGGAATATGCTGGACTTTTCTGTCAACATCAATCCTTTGGGCCCGCCAAAACGGGTGACTGAGGTAGCAAAACGTGGCGTGGAGCTCGCATCCGCCTACCCTGACAGCCAGTGCCGGATACTTCGGGAGAAACTGGCGCGCAAGCAGAATATTCCGGAGGACAGTTATATATTCGGAAACGGCGCGGCTGAGCTTATCTATACCTTGGTACTGGCTGAGAGGCCGAAGCGGGCGCTGATACCGGTACCGGCATTTTCAGAATATGAACAGGCACTGAGGACTGTCGGATGCGAAATTATATATCATAAAACGAAAGAAAATAACTTCTTCTGCATAGATGAAAGTTTCCTGGATGAACTGGATGAGAGCTTTGATATTGTTTTTCTCTGCTCTCCGGTCAATCCGTCCGGCCATGTGATCGATAAGAAATTGTTACAAAGGACAGCAGAGCGATGTGAAGATCTCGGAGTTCGTCTGGTTCTTGACGAATGCTTTGTGGAATTTCTGCCTGATCCCAGGAAGTATTCTATGATCAGTGAGGCGGATAAGTATCGTCAGCTTTTTATCCTGCGTGCATTTACAAAGATTTATGCCATGCCCGGACTGCGGCTCGGATACGGGATATCATCGGATCCCGAACTGCTGGAAACGATGGGGCGGATGCGGCAGCCATGGAGCGTATCGATTCCTGCGCAGGAGGCTGGGGCTGCGGCACTGGACGAAGATGATTATGTGATGAAAGCGCGGCAGCTTGTCGCCGGCGAACGGGAATATCTTGAAGCTGAATTATATAAAATCGGAATGAAATATATTTCTTCTGATATTAATTTCATTCTGTTATATACTGAAATCAATCTGTTCGATGCAATGAAAGACCGTGGGATACTGATACGGAACTGTGAAAATTATAGAGGACTCGGAAAAGGGTGGTATCGGATAGCGGTCAGGACACATGAGGAGAACTCAAGTCTGATAAACGCCCTGAGAGATATCGGAAGCAGGAGCAAGAACGGCAATTAAAGGCAATGTAACGGAGGACTACAGATGAAAGGATCGATCATGATACAGGGCACAATGTCTAACGCCGGCAAGAGCGTGCTGGCCGGAGGACTCTGCCGCGTGCTGAAACAGGACGGTTACAGTGTGGCGCCTTTTAAGTCGCAGAATATGGCGCTCAATTCTTTTATCACAAAAGAAGGGCTTGAGATGGGGCGCGCCCAGGTGATGCAGGCGGAGGCTGCGGGAATCGAGCCTGCAGCGGCAATGAATCCGATCCTGCTTAAACCGACAAACGACACGGGATCCCAGGTGATCATTAACGGGAAGCCGGTGGGGACTATGTCGGCGGTGGAATATTACAGGCATAAAAAGGACTACATTCCTTATATTATGGAAGCATACGAGGGATTAAAGAGCAAGTATGATGTGATCGTGATCGAAGGAGCGGGAAGCCCGGCGGAGATCAATCTGAAGCAGGATGATATCGTAAATATGGGCCTGGCGGAACTGGTGGACGCGCCGGTGCTGCTCGCGGGGGATATCGACAGAGGAGGAGTGTTTGCACAGCTGATCGGGACCGTGATGCTGCTCGAGGAAAAGGAGCGTCAGAGGATCAAAGGGATGATCATCAATAAGTTCCGGGGAGATGTATCCATCCTGAAGCCGGGACTCGCCATGCTCGAGGAACGTGCGAATATTCCGGTGGTCGGAGTCGTGCCGTATTTTTATCTGGATATCGATGAGGAGGACAGCCTGACCGAACGTTTTCAGAAGAAAGATAATGCGGGGCTTGTGGATGTGGCTGTGATCCGCCTGCCGAGAATCTCGAACTTCACAGATATCGCACCGCTGGAGGCGCTCGGGGAAGTCAGCGTGAGATACGTAGGTTCCCCGGCAGAATTCGGGGCGCCTGACGCTGTTATACTTCCGGGGAGCAAGAATACGATCCAGGATCTGCTCTGGATGAGGCAGAACGGTCTTGAAGCAAAGATACTCCGCCATGCATCCGTCGGCGGGCTTGTATTCGGCATCTGCGGAGGATACCAGATGTTAGGAGAGGAAGTCTCCGACCCGGCCGGAGTAGAACAGAAAGGAAGCGTCAGAGGGCTCGGACTGCTCCCGATCCGGACTGTATTTGATACTGAGAAAACAAGAACAAGGGTACAGGGACGCTTCCTCAAGATGGAAGGAATACTGAGAGAACTTTCGGGAACAGAGCTTGAAGGATATGAGATACATATGGGAGAGACATTTGCGCTGACACCCGGAAGATCACTTGTAGAATTTGCAGATATAACAGATAAGAGCAATGATATTCCGGAAGACCTCTCCGGCGGTATCCGCGCGGACGGAGCCCAGTGCGGAAATGTCTATGGATGCTACGTCCACGGGATCTTCGATGCGCCGGGATGTGCGAAAGGATTCGTGAGCGCGCTGTTAAAGAAGAAAGGATACGATACGTCCGCCATAGAGGTAACGGACTGGAAAGCATACAAGGAAGAGCAGTACGACAAGCTTGCAGATATTATCAGGGAAAGCCTTGATATGGAGAAGATTTATCAGATCATAGAGAAAGGAAATGATGCGCCATGCAGTCTGTGATAAAGATCGGCAGCAGAGAGAGTCAGCTTGCAGTGAGGCAGGCGGAGATCATCCGGGATCAGATTATAAGCTGTGATCCCGGAATCACGGTTGAGATCATCACGATGAAAACGACCGGAGATAAAATACTGGATAAGAGTCTGGAAAAGATCGGCGGCAAAGGACTGTTTGTAAAAGAACTGGACCGGGCGCTTATGGACGGCAGGATCGATATTGCCGTGCACAGCCTGAAAGATATGCCGATGGAGGAAAATCCGGATCTCCCGATCCTTGCTTACGGCAGAAGGGAAGATCCAAGAGATGTGATCCTGTACCGTCCGGGGCTTGAAGAGCTCCCGGAGCAGGCGGTGATCGGCACGTCCAGCAGAAGGCGGATGATCCAGATGGAGAGGCTGTATCCGGGATGTACATTCCGGGGAATCAGGGGAAATGTCCAGACACGGATGCGGAAGCTGGAGACAGAAGGGTATGACGCGACGCTTCTCGCAGCGGCGGGGCTTAAGAGACTCGGGATGGAGCATGTGATCAGTCGGTATTTTTCCGTAGATGAGATGATTCCGGCAGCAGGTCAGGGGATCCTTGCCGTGCAGGGAAGAAAAGGTGAGCAGTACGGATGGACAGATAAGATTGACATTCCTCAGAGCAGGGCGGCGGCCCTTGCGGAGCGGCAGTTTATCCGTGTGACCGGGGGAGACTGTACTTCACCCTGTGCCGCTCATGCACAGGTGATTGGAAATGAACTGAAACTGATGGGACTCTACTATAATGAAGATACAGAAGAATATTCGGTGGACGTGATTGTGGTCGATACATTAAAGGCAGGGCAGGCAGGAGAGACTCTGGCAGAGCGGATGATGAGAGAAAGTCTGTAGGAAGAGGATGGTATAGAGATGGATGGCGTAAGAATGAATGACAGAGATTTGAAGGCAAATGGCGGAAAAGTATGGCTTGCCGGAGCAGGACCGGGCGATGCCGGACTGCTGACTGTTAAGGCGGCTGAGCTCATTGAGCAGGCGGACGTTATCGTATACGATGCGCTGATCAGCGCCGAGCTGTTAAGCCGTATTCCCCATGATACAGAGACGATATATGTGGGCAAACACGCGGGAAATCATCCGGTGCCCCAGGAAGAGATCAATCAGATCCTTGCGCGGGAAGCGAAAAAAGGAAAGAAAGTATTGCGATTAAAGGGAGGAGACCCGTTTGTCTTCGGCCGCGGCGGTGAAGAACTGGAGACGCTTGTTGAAGAGGATATACCGTTTGAAGTGGTTCCGGGCATTACTTCTTCCGTGGCGGTTCCTGCCTATGCAGGAATCCCTGTGACGCACAGAGATTATACCTCGTCTTTCCATGTGATCACCGGACATGCGAGAAAAGACGGAACACTCAGTATTGATTTTGATTCGCTCGTCCGACTGAACGGAACGCTTGTATTCCTGATGAGCGTTTCTTCGATGGAAATGATTCTGAAAGGGCTGATGGATGCGGGGATGGATCCTGATACACCTGCGGCAGTTCTGGAGAGAGGAACGACAGCAGGTCAGAGGCGTGTCGTTGCAACGGTAGAGAATCTGAAGGAAGAGTCTGACAGGGCGGGTATCCGGACCCCTGCTATCATCATTGTGGGGAAGGTATGCGCACTGTCAGATGAGCTTCACTGGGCGGAAGACCGGCCGCTCGGGGGACGCCAGTTCCTTCTGACACGCCCCAGACAGAATATGTCATCTCTGGCAAAACGACTCAGGAATGCAGGAGCCCAGGTCATTGAAATGCCTGCTATCCATACAGAGCCGATCTCACCGAACGAGCAGCTTAAGAGTACGCTTGGCCTGTTCAGACAGCATGAAGACGACAGATGGCTTGTATTTACCAGCCCAATTGGAGTAAAAGTCTTTTTTGACGCTATAAAAGAGATGAAACTGGATCTGCGATCAGTTCTCTGCGGAAAAGGCAATGTACGGATCGGCGCCATCGGATCAGCAACTGCGGACGCACTGTGCGGATACGGACTTATTCCGGACGCGGTACCGGAGACTTACAGCGCCGGAGAACTGGGAAAAGAGATAGCAAAAATGTCGGAGCCGGGAGAATATGCGCTCATTGCCCGGGCGGAAAAAGGATCTGAGGATCTGATACCGCCGCTTACAGAGAAAGGGATGTTTGTAGAAGATGTTCCCCTGTACAGTACAGAATATGAAGTAAATCCTGTACTGAAGGACGAAGCTGCACGTATGCTGCGTGACCGGGAGATCGATGCAGTGACATTTACCAGTGCCTCCACAGTCCGCGGATTTGTCCGGGCAATGGAAGACACAGAGACAGATTACAGCAGTATCTGCGCGGTGTGCATCGGAGAGCAGACAGCGAGAGCGGCAGAAGAGTACGGGATGCAGATCGAGATCGCAGATCAGGCTTCTATGGATGCGATGGTGAGAAAGATCATTGAGTTATTCGGGGCAAAAAGCTGAGATAATAAATGATGGCGGAGCGTAAATATGAAAAACGAATATGACGACAAACATTTTTTTGACCAGTACGCGCAGATGACACGCAGTAAAGACGGTCTTGCCGGTGCCGGGGAATGGCATCAGCTGAAGAAAATGTTCCCGCCGCTTGAGGGCGGCAGGGTTCTGGATCTGGGCTGTGGATATGGATGGCACTGCAAATATGCTGTAGATCAGGGAGCGGAAGAAGTTCTCGGGATCGATGTGAGCCGGCGCATGATCGAAGAGGCGAAGCGGCGTAATGCTGATAAGAGGATTACCTATCAGACAGGATTTCTGGAGGATTACGAATATCCGGCAGAGACATGGGACTGCGTAGTTTCAAATCTGGCTCTCCATTATATAGAGGACCTGGAGCCTGTATTTACATCTGTGTACCACACCCTGAAAGCGGGAGGAACATTCCTTTTTAATATCGAGCATCCTGTGTTTACCGCAGGTGTGAATCAGGACTGGATCTGTGATGAGAAGGGAAAGGCGCTGTACTGGCCTGTGGACGGTTACTTCTATCCCGGGGAGAGGAAGACACATTTCCTCGGATGTGAGGTGCTCAAGTATCACCACACACTGACCCAGATCATGAACGGGCTGATCAGATGCGGTTTTGTGATCGAGATGGTGGTGGAGGCGGAGCCGCCGGAAGAGATGATGGATCTGCCGGGGATGAAAGATGAGATGCGCCGCCCCATGATGCTGATGATCCGGGCGGAAAAGAAATAACGTGCAACCTATTGCAGGAGATAGGAAGGAGCGGACAGGAGGACTGGAAATGCTGGAAGATAAGGATTATGTAATGCGGATCGTGCACGAATGGATCCGCACGCTTATCAAGCTTATATTTAATAAGGATATCGATAAAGAGGAAGACGCTGAGATTCCGCTGGAAGTGATGGAGCAATTCCGAAAACTGAACGCCATGATCGACGACGGCGAGATCAATGAGGCGGAGAATATCCTGCTGGACGGACTCAGGGAAGGGGACCGGACTTATTTTGAGATGGCTCTGCTCTTCTATGAGAAGCTGAGCGGGAAGACGGATGAATTCCTGACAGCACATGATTACTCCAGAGCAGAAGTTGTGGATGGCCTGAAATATGTTGTCAACTATTACGGGTATGGCAGCCTTCTGGAAGCGTTTACAGAGGATATAGAGATATGACAGAAAAGGGATGGCTATACCGGGGCAAAGACTGAGTTTGTGGAGAAGTATACAAAGATTGCTAAAATGAAATAGATATCATAAGACCTGCTGTCCGGAGAACCGGCAGCAGGCCTTACTTAGAATAGGTTTGTCGAAAGCAGAGAGTATGACTATTTTTTCCAGTATTTATTCATATAGATCTCTGACTCTTCTTGTGAAAGCTCGTATTTTTCATGAAGTTTCTTCAGAACGTTTTCGCGGGAGAGTTGCAGTTCCTGAAGTGTGGAGATGAATTGGCGGATGCCAGTCTCCTTAGCGGCAGCCAGACCTTCATTATATCCATCCTCATATCCCTCTCGCCGCAGTGTTTTGTCATGAAGTTCTTTATCATATGTTTCCAAAATCATCTGGATCACCTCGACTTTTTGTTTGATCAGGATATCCTTTAAAATATCATTGTCGATACATGAATCTACTGCATGAGAAAGTGACTGTTCTAATGGCGTGCCTGCTGAAAGTCCTTTCCGGACAGTATCAACGAAGATTGCATATTCTTTCAGCCGCCTGCATTTCTCCATCAGAACCTTATTATGTCCGTAATTAATATTCAGCATGATCGCAGTACATTCCAGACACGAAGTTTTTGGAGATGAAGGCATATC